>JANMWO010000387.1:0-10966 GCA_031394025.1 Acidobacteriota bacterium | reverse complement strand
ATGAGGCTGCAAACGCCTCCACCAAAAAATCCCGCACTGTTCGGAATGCGACCAGCAGCGGAGGCTCCAAGTAGGGCCAGGGCAATGGCTCCGAACGCCGCTGCCAGTGCGATGAGCAATGCCGGACGCGTGGGCAACGCGGAATCCACACGACCACTGAGAAGGCCTTTCGGCGTTGCTGCTGGAATTTTGCGTAGGGAAAGCAGCAGTGCAATCAGACCGGCAATCAAGCCGCCGATTGCGCCTCCAGCAAGGGCTTCCGGGGTGATGTGCAATGCTAAGGCTTTGGTGCCAACCGCACCAGTCCACCATGTTCGCAGGCCGAATAAAATGAACCAGGCGAAGCCGATAGCGAAGAGTGATCCTAACGCTGCCCCGATGAGTGACAAGATAAATCCTTCACCCAAAAATAGCCAACGGATTTTCGCCATAGAGAAGCCGATGCTACGCAGCAAGCCAATTTCTTTTAACCGTTGATCGACTCCCAACTTGAAGAAAAGCCCGGCCAGTATGAGTGCGGCGTACATCAGGAAGGAACTGAAGTAGGTAAAGTATTCGCCAAAATCGGTGGACCCTGTAGATGCAGCCAGTGTTTCTTTGCGGATATTCGATATGGTAATTCCGGCAGCTACAGGGTCAATGGCGCGGCGCAATGCTGCTTCAAATTTGGCATCTTGGGGATAGATTCGCATACCGGAAACCTGGCCGTGTCGTGACCCCCACCATTGCTGGCCCGCAGCCAGAGGTACAAACATTTTTGGAGTGGTCTTGTACTTGTGCCAGTAGTCTTCGTCAACGGGGCGCACCTTATTTAGATCCATAGGAAAGGGTGGATTCCATTGGCTAAGATCGTCAGAATCACTGATGCCAGGGTAATCTGGAGCCATCCCACGATCTGCGGGGCCGCCATTGAGCGGCACAATTCCGGCAACCTCAGCCTGATGCGTCTCTGTCCCCAGGCGACCTTCCTGTTTCCAAACGAACGATTCCAGGCTGATGATGTCGCCGAGCTTTGCGCCCAAATCACGGGCCGCCCAATCGGTTAAAACAATTGGAGTGTTCTTCGTTTTTGCCCTAGCAAAGGCTGGCAGGTCCATTGCGGTGATCAGTGAATAGGGAAACTGCCTGGTGCCTTTGGCTGTGAAATTTACTAGATAGGTGAGAAGTGGCTGGGCGCGCAGACCCAATTTCTTCGCTTCGGCCAACGCGATTTTCACTTGCTCATCCGTAAGCAAGCCTGCACCGTTCTCGAGCTGAACGCACTGGCAGTTGTCGATTGGTCGAAGCCGCAATCCGACGTCCGCCAATGCAAACTGATTGCGCAAGTTAGCTTCGACGTTGGCGGTTTCAGGCAACAAAATAGCATTGATTTTGCTGGCGACATCCAGCTCCTGTTGCAATCGTGATAAAGGAACGTATGCGGCTAAAATGGCTCCCTGTCGTGGTTCCAGTGAAAACTCTGGGGCAATGCCTTTGAACGTGAAGCGCATGGAACGTGAGGCGTCCTCACGACGACCATGCAACGTTTCTTGCGGAATCTCCGAAGGCTTTTCCACGCGTAGCAGAATGGAATCACCGTCTGCTGCGGATAACTCTGTGGCGAGTGCGTCACTTAATAACACCTGACGTGCTGATGGCGCTTCTTCGGCCCAACCGTGAAATTTCCAGAACCGATCATCCACGCCGAACACCAGAACCTTTGCAGCGCGTCTGCCTGAAGTTTGATGCTGGGCGATGGCTTCCATCTGAATCATCGGGACGCCCTTCAATTCGCCAGCCAGTGCTTCTCGAAACGGTTGACGACCGCTCACAGTAACCACGGTATTTCCTAATCTTCCAACAGCCAGTTGCAACAGACTGCGACGGACGGATTCACCCGTCATCAACGCTCCGGCAAGCACCCCGGTAGCGACGGCTAACCCTAAGACTACGGCCAGATTCGTCCGCCAATAAAATTTCAAATTGCGGAAGATGAGTTCTATCATGACCTTGCCAAAATTCCATTGTGCATGCGGAACCCAATGGGGAAGCGTGCTCCAAGATCAGCAGAATGGGTGACGGTTAAAAGGATGGTTCGGTTTTCGTTGTGAAGTTCAAACAACAAGTTGGCGATGGAAGATGCGGTGGCCTCATCCAGGTTGCCTGTTGGTTCATCAGCCAGCAACAAAATAGGGTTGCGTATCAAGGCACGGGCAATGGCCACGCGCTGCTTTTCACCACCGGAAAGTTCGCCAGGTTTATGATTTGCGCGGGACGCCAATCCTACACGGTCAATCAAAAACTTGGCCCGATCTTTTACGCCTGAATCTGATTTGGCAATCAGCGTCGGTGCCAGAATATTTTCCAACACGCTGCACTGCGGCAACAGGCAATGGTCTTGAAACACGAAGCCAATTCGATCATTGCGGTACAGTGCTTGCGCTGCTTCCTTAAGGGCAAAGGGATTCTGTCCGTCTAACGTAACAGTTCCCGAAGTGGGCACGTCCAGAGCTCCCAGAATGTGCAGTAGCGTACTTTTGCCGCATCCCGATGGTCCCATGATGGCGGCGGAGTCTCCACGATGCAATTCAAAAGATACTCCATCCAGCACCCGCACCGGACCTGCACCGGAAGAATATTCTTTAGACAACGATGACACTACCAACATGTACGCACACCCTTCAATTCTCTATTCGGCAAGCGATTCAAATGCTGCCACTGTTTGCTGTGCCATGCGACGCGCGGTGAAATGCTGTCGAACTCCGGCTGCACCTGCCTGGGCCACTGCGCTTGCTGCTTCACGATCTTTCAGAAACTCTAGTATGCCACTCGCCAGCGCTTCTGGATTGCCTGGTTTCACTAACAAGCCTCCACCAGTTTTGGCGAGTAATTCAGGAAACGCTCCGTGCCTTGGTTGCACCACTGGAACACCTGATGCCATTGCCTCTAACAGGAAAAGGCCTTTGGGTTCGTGGTAATCGGTGGGGACGCTGAAGACATCCAGCCCGCGCAAGAACTCTGCTTTGTCGTTGCGATCCAGTGCGCCGCGGTAATGAAAGTGATCGGCCAAGCCCCACGTCTGCATTTTGCTTTGAATGCCTGCCAAGTAGCCTTGGTGCTCTGTCAATAGATAGCCAGCCACTTCCAGCGACGTTGGTGGGACGCCCGGCATGGTTCGCAACAGACGATAAGCTTCGCACAGATTGTGCAATCCTTTTTCAGGCGCGATGCGTGCAAAGAATCCGATCTTGTAAGGTGGCACAGATCGAGGCTGTTGCGCTGCGGCAAAGTCCTGGGCGTGAATCCCAATGGGTACAGTTGCAATGCGGTCAGGTTCAATTCCCAAGTAACTTGCCATGAAGCCAGCGTAATATTCACTGACGGAAATGAACAAGTCCACATCAGGAAGATACTGCCGAAGCAAGGCCATTGAGCGAGATCGATAGGGTTCAATCAAGCCGTTCAGAAAAAGATCTTCGCCTTGCAGCACGCAGACTATTTTTGATTGCGGGGCGACCTTGCGCATGGCTGGCGCCAGAGAAATCAACAGCGTGTAAGGGATGCTGATGACGTCGTAATGCGGCTCTGTGCTTAGCCATTCGGTGAGTTTAGAGAATTCCTTCGCAAGGGGGCCTGCAGCGCCTTCCAGCACGCCCACAGTCATTTCGCCGAGAAACTTTGGATCAACGGCAAGGGATTTTCGGGAAGCGGCTTTGAGAGCGAAATCAGAATCGAACAGCTTATCGAACAGTCGGGGAAGCTTGCGGAATAGTGGAATTGTTTGCTGCAGATAAACACTGATGCCGCCGAAGAAAACTTTCCCACTGGATACATTTTGTTCGTCGGTGAGTGTTGGCGTATAGAAAGGCAGCAAGACAACGTCGTGACCCAGAGCCATCAACTCTGTGGCCAAGGCGTTGTCTTTCAGGCAACTGCCGCAATACATAGATGCGGCACCGGCCGTGATCTGTAATATTCTCATGACGCCATTTGAAAGGCGCGACGGGCATACAAATGATCGAACAGGTTTCCTTCGTGAGGCTGATCCCAACTGATTTTCATGGTTGAGATAGGGCCAATATTCAAGCGACCAATGTGTGCAGAAGATAGTAGGCGCGTGGTTAGATTTTGATCTTCCGTAAGAACGGTGGCTACCAGAGTAGGACCACAAACTTCTGGAAGTTCACTCTGCTTCACCTGCACCACACTCGCAAACGGGAACAGGAATTCCCGATTTGCCAATGCGTGTTGCGACGAATTCACATGGATAATGGTGGGCAACAAATAGGTACAGTTTTGGAATTCGGCAACGCGCGAACCGTCGCGATATTGGGCAGTGACGTCTACAGAATCACTATCCATATCGCCGTCAATTACGCTGCTCAAGCGGCGCGCCACATCGGCATTGGCGAAGGGAGCAATCTCTGCCAGCGGATCACTTTCATCCCGTGGCATCACCTTGGCAAGGCGCTCTGCCAGTGCTTCAGCGATTTTTCTGGAATGCTTGGTGACCCAAACGCTAGAGGCGTTAACGCAGGAACGACCTGAGTTTTGAACAATAGATTCCACCATCACGTCCAGGTACTTTTCCCAATTATCGGCCTGATCTTCACCAATAATAATCTTGCTATAGCCGGGGCCGTGAATTTCAATGCGAGGATCGCCCTGCCATGCTTTGGCAGCCCCTACATCACCGAACAACATGCCGCGTCCACAACGTCGCAGAATTTCCCCACCACCAGCGTGGTCTGTTGGATAGTATCCGAAAACTTCTTTGGGCAAGCCTGCTTTGATGAACGCTTGGGCAATGCGATAGGGAGACCAGGGTTCAGCACTGCCTGGTTTCAAAATCAACGGCGTCTTCATGGAAAGGGCAGGAACCCATAACGCATGAACACCCGGCGAATTGCTGGGCAAAATGACACCCAAGGAATCACCACGGGGGTAAAAGCTTACGGCCTGACCTTCAAAATTACCAAAGCCTTTGTCCAGAACACTGAGGTCGGGCAGACGCGTCAGGCCGCGCAATACTGTTTCAATTTCTTCCATCACACCGCGAATCTTAGTCAGGTTACGACGCACCATCACCCAGGGAAGGCCAGTGGTTGCGCAAACAGATTCCACGTATTGCTGTGGAGATTGCATGCAATCACCAAGCGGCAAGTCATCTTCCCCAAAGTGTTTGCCCGCCTTGATTGAGATGGCCATCAACTCGGCGATGGAGAAACCAGCAAGGATTTTCTGGGCTTGAGCCTGCGTGGAAAGATCACGACGCACTAACCCCACATTGGCGCGCGAATATTCAACATAAGGTTCGCGAGTGCGGTAGTGGACTGCCCTTTCAATTTCCACACTGCGGTAAGGTTCGCCTTTACGCAAAATTGGAATGTGCAGCATTAGTAGACGCCCTCCACCACGTTTTTCTGAAAGCGAGAGAAGGGACGAACGTTACGAACACCATCCCACGGGTACTGATCACAAGGTGCTTCGCGTTCGCACTCATCGCGTTCCAGAAAGCGAGGGACGAAGAATTCTTTGGTGAGTGTGGTCAAGCGGACTCGACCGGTGGCACCATATTCAACAAGCTTCGAGGTGTTGTCAGGGTCCACAACTTCAAGCACTGCGCGCGGCGCCGGTGGATAGTAGATGATGGCCCAATTATCGGCTTTTGTTGGGGCTTTATGCGTTGCCAAGCCCATCAAGGTGTTGCCGTAGGTGGGTGCGAAATAGATGCCTTCCAGCAATTCTTCCACGGCAAAGCGATGGAATTGCGGAGTCATTTCCGTACCACCGCAGAAGATACCTTTAATGCCGAGCTTCTTCAGGGAAACCTTTTCACAGATGGCTTCCAGCAACTTGGGGGTGGTGAACATGCAGTTGATGTCGTGGGCTTTGAGCAGGGTCAAACCTTGATCCACCACGTGTTGCTTATAGAGTTCGGCTTCCTGAATCATGCCCCGACGCATCACCTTAATGACCCAGCGGGGATCAAGATCAACCATGAAGCAGATGCCACCGCGATGCTGGCATAAATGCTCCACAGCCATACGCAATCGGCGAGGACCAGTGGGTCCGAGCGACAGCCAGTTGGCACCCTTCGGGAAAAATTTATCGGGAAGAGTTTCGGAAAAGTTTTCGTAATCTATACGGAAGTAGTTGTAGTTGATACGGGCCTTGGGCACGCCTGTGGACCCACCCGTTTCAAAAATGGAAATTGGAGAATTTGCATAGGCTTTGGGCACCCATTTGCGCACAGGGCCGCCGCGTAGCCATTCATCCTGGAAATTTCCAAAGCGATCCAGATCGTCATAACCTTTGACGTCTTTACGAGGATCCCATTTATTTTGCTTGGCCCAATTGAGCCAGAACGGACATCCTGTTTCTGGATCAAAGTGCCAGTTCACAATCTTGCGGACGTGAGCGTCAAGAGCCTTGCGGGCAGCGCTTTTTTTTGCGTTTAGGTCGGTCTGACTCATGGTTGAATTTACTTATCTTACCCTTAAAAGAGATGTGGCGGTGGCGGTAAACTAGAAGTTACATGGAAACAAAGTGGTATCACTCTGGATGGACTCGTTGGATCAGCTCAATGGTTTTGCCTCCTCTCGGTTTGGCTCTTCTTTGGATGAATCCAAATTCGGGAATCGTCAAGAAGCTGTTGGGCAGCCTGTTGGTATTGGTGTTTGCTGCTGCTCACGCATTTTATTGGTTGGACCTGCATCTGGAACTGGATGGCAGTGGCATGAAACCAATGATCCGATCGGGGAATCCCGAATCGAACTATGCGCGGGTGGAAGAAAATCGAGCTAAGCAAGCAGAAACTCCTGTCCCTCAAATTGAAGCCACGCAAGCTGACGTTTTTGCATTGTCAGCTGCACAAAAAAACGCTTCAGATAAAACTGCGCAAGTGGCCACTGAGACTTCCATCAGTGCATCGGAACCATCACTCATACCAATGGCCGCGCCAACTTCGGCGCTGTATTGGACAGACTATCGCGGTCCCAATCGGGATGGAATTTATTCGCAAGCTCCCATTTTGACGGCATGGCCTAAACAGGGTTTACAGCGCTTGTGGAAGCAGCCGATTGGTGGCGGTTGGGCTGGCTTTGTGGTTGCAGGCGGAGTGGCTTACACCATTGAACAGAGGCGTGCGAAAGAAGCGGTGACTGCTTACGATTTGAAGACTGGCCGTGAATTGTGGGTGCATGCTTACGATGCAGATTTTCAGGAATCGATGGGTGGCCCTGGTCCAAGAGCAACGCCGACTTATCATCAGGGCCTGATCTATTCAATGGGGGCTACTGGTGAACTTCGCGTGGTGGATGCAACTACCGGTAAGTTGAAATGGAACAAGAATATTCTTGCCGATAACGATGCGCAGAATTTAACCTGGGCCATGTCGTCATCCCCACTCATCGTTGACGATAAGGTGATCGTTCAGCCGGGTGGCAACAAAGGCAAATCCATTGTGGCTTACAACAAATTGACCGGAGCTCGTGTGTGGAGCGTGTTGAACGATCAACAGGCCTACACAACTCCAATGTTAGTGAAGCTCGGCGGCGTGCGCCAAATCATCACCGTGACGGCATCGCGCGCAATCGGCTTGAAGCCTGAAGATGGGGAACTGTTGTGGGAATATCCTTGGACCACAGAGTATGACGTGAACGCTGCGCAACCCATTATTGTGGACGATAAACATTTCTTTATTTCGGCAGGTTATGGCCATGGTGCGGCCTTGGTTGAGTTAACCAAGACGGAAGATAAACTGAGCGCCCACGGTGTTTGGAACAATACCAAGATGAAGAACAAGTTTTCCAGTTCTGTTTTATACCAGGGAAACATTTATGGTTTCGACGAAGCCATTCTGGCTTGTATGGATGCGCGCACTGGGGAGCTGAAGTGGAAGGGTGGTCGCTACGGTTATGGTCAACTGCTTTTGTCCGATGGGCATTTGGTGATACTCAGCGAAGGTGGCGATTTGGTGCTGGTAAGGGCCACGCCTGAGGGCTATCAGGAACTGGCGAAGTTCCCGGCTATCAGTGGAAAAACTTGGAACGTGCCCTCAATCGACAACGGTTTATTGCTGGTTCGCAACACTACTGAGATGGCCTGCTTCCGCATCGGCAAGTAAGCTTCCCTGCTGGCTGGTGTATGATGATCGGATCATGCGCACAGCTTTCCTGCTTGCATTTACTATTCTTCCGCTAAGCTTTGCCGCAAGCGAATGGAGACAATTTCGTGGTCCTAACGGGTCTGGCGTTTCCGACGCTAAAGGCGTACCGGTTGTATTTGGCGTTGATCAAAACGTTCTTTGGAAGACGCCGTTACCGCCTGGGCATTCGTCGCCGGTGTTTAGCCCGGATCGAATTTTCTTAACGGCACATGAAAACGAAAGTCTGTTTGTGATCGGGCTGGATAGGAAGGCAGGAAAAGAGCTTTGGCGCAAGCAGGTGCCCCGTCCGCGTAAAGGGGAACTCCACAAAGCTAACGGCCCGGCCAGTGCCAGTCCGGTGACGGATGGAGACAACGTTTATGTCTTCTTCACCGATTTTGGTCTCATCTCTTTCACCAAAGATGGCAAGGAACGTTGGCGGCTTCCCTTAGGTCCATTCAATACTCCCATGGGCATGTCCAGTTCGCCGGTGCTAGCCAACGGTAAACTGCTTTTGAACTGCGATGCAGAAAGTGAGTCCTTTTTTATTAGCGTGAGTTTGGAGACCGGAAAAATTATCTGGCGTCGGGACCGTGCGGAATTTTCTCGCGGATTTTCAACGCCTGTTTTGTACAAGCCTGCGAACTCACCGCTGGAAGTGATTGTTGCCGGAAGCACTCGGCTGGTTTCCTATTCGGTGGAAACAGGCGAGCCCATCTGGTGGATCGACGGACTGACCTGGCAACTGAAACCCACGCCTGTAATGGATAAAGACAATATTTATGTATTGGGGTGGGCTGGCGATGCTGACCAAGGCAGCCAGGAAGACATAGCCGATTTCAAGGAGTTCCTGGCCAAGTGGGATAAGAATGGCGACGGGAAACTTTCCAAAGAAGAGATCCCCGATAAGAAAATAGTGAACCAGTGGGAATCTTTCGATTTGGATCGCAGCGGCTATTTAGAAGAGCGCGATTGGAAGTTGTATCAAGGTCGTAAGAAAGCTGTGAACGCGGTGCATGCCTTCAAACTAGGCGGCAAAGGAGACATGACCAAGCCAAATACTTTGTGGAGCTATTACAAATCTTTGCCCAACGTTCCTTCTCCATTGCTCTACGAAGGCATTCTGTACATTGTGAAAGAAAGCGGCATTATGACGGCACTCGATGCAAAGACTGGCAAGGTGTTGAAGCAAGCGCGGCTGACCGATGCCCCAGGCGATTATTTTTCGTCTCCAGGGGCGGCCAATGGAAAGATTTTCACCATCAGCCATGAAGGTAAGGTAAGCGTCATTAAGCCCGGTGCGGCGTGGGAAGTGGAGCGGACAATTGCGCTGAACGAAGACGTGAATGCTTCGCCCGCGTTTGACGATGGCAAGCTATACATTCGCACTCATCAAAATCTTTATTGCTTCGGCAAGAAGGAATAGCAAGTGCGCATTGCCTTGATTGCCCTTTCCATGTTGGCCATGCAGGCTGCCGATTGGCCGCAGTATCGCGGTGTGAATGCCAAGGGTATTTCCACTGACAAGAATCTTCCGGTGGAATTTGGACCGACGAAGAACGTGGTTTGGAAAACCGCTGTGCCACGTGGACATTCGTCGCCAGTGCTGGCAGGATCGCGGATTTATCTGACGGCGGAAGATGGTCAGAAGATTTACACGATCGGCCTGGATCGAAAAACCGGGAAAGAGTTATGGCGTCGTGAAGCTCCCCGACCTCGTATGGAGGAGATGAACAAGACCAACTCCGCTGCATCGGGCAGCCCGGCGAGTGATGGCAAAAATGTCTATGTCTTCTTTGGCGATTTCGGATTGATCTCCTACACCGCTGATGGTGTTGAGCGTTGGAAGCTGCCCCTGGGGCCGTTTAACAACATAAACGGACATGGGTCTTCGCCAGTGATTGCTGACGGTATGTTGCTGTTGATTGTGGATCAGGATACAGATTCCTACATTCTGGCGTTGGACAAAGATACTGGCAAACAGCGCTGGCGCACAGCGCGCCCGGAAAATTTAAGAGGCTATACAACGCCCAGTATCTGGCGTCCTAAAACTGGTCCCGCGGAAGTGGTCGCATCGGGAGCGTTTGTCACTTCAGCCTATGAACTGACCACAGGGAAAAAATTGTGGTGGATTCGAGGCATGGCCTGGCAGTTGAAAGGTGCGCCGGTGATTGAGGGTGACATTGCTTACATCAATTCCTGGGAATCTGGCGGCGATATGGAAACTCCGCCGGAAGTTCCTGCTTGGAAAGAAACGCTGGCCCTCTACGACACGAACAAAGACGGTAAGATCACCGAGGATGAATCGCCCAAGCAATTGAAGAAGCGTTCGTTTCTGGAAGCCGATCTGAATCGCGATCTGTCTTTAGATGAACACGAATGGCTTTTCATGACAGCTCGGCGACAAGCGCAGAACACAGTGTTTGCAGTACGTCTGGGCGGTCGTGGGGATGTGACTGATTCGCATGTGCTGTGGCGCTATCGGAAGTCGTTGCCGAACACCGCGTCGCCATTGCTTTATATGGGGGCATTGTTTTTGGTGAAGGACGGCGGAGTGGTGACGTCGTTAAATCCGGAAGATGGAACTGTTTTCAAGCAGGCTCGATTGACAGGTGCATTGGAACAATATTGGGCGTCACCCGTTGGGGGAGATGGCAAGATTTACATGGCAAGTCAGGGCGGAAAGGTAACTGTTCTGCGGGCTGCACCAGAATGGGAGATCTTGAAGATTAACGAATTGGATGACGATATTTTTGCATCGCCAGCTATTGTGGACGGCATGTTGTACGTGCGCACCCGTTCCGCGTTGTATTGCTTCAAGAACCAATGATTTTAAAA
>JANMWO010000382.1:0-2994 GCA_031394025.1 Acidobacteriota bacterium | reverse complement strand
GGTCCATACGCACTGGCGTGGTTTCGTGCAGAACGGGAAACGGTGGCCCCTGGTGCAGAGTTGGATGCAATCGCAGGGGATATTCATCGACGTGCCCGGCGCGGAACATCCATTGGTTTCCGGGAAACTGCCGCACACTTTGACGTACTTGATCGGCCAGAGTTTCGAAAGCTAATCCACGGTAAGCGGCGGCCAGTGCGCTGCAAAGAGCGGGGCTGGAACCAGCTTCCTGCTGCATGGCCAATAGTTCCAGTAACGCTTGTTCAAAGCTGCGGGATCGGATGTGTTCAATGGCGCGATAGGGGACCAAGGCTCTGCCCTGCACGGCTGGTCCAATGTGGAAACGGTGCATGGCCGATAAGAAGATCAGCGCCCGAACCTTTTCATAAAGGCTGCTTGTTTGACGGCGGAAAGTTTCTAACTCGTTAGCAGCCGTTTGCCAATCGTCCAGATTTTTGCCGTGCCCCCAGTAATCCAGCGGATAATCACGTTCTGGCGGATTGCCTCTGATCAACTCAACTAAATTCATCGGGCCGCCAATTCCAAAAGCATAGAGAGGACTTCTTCGCGGTCTGGACCTCCCAATCCTAAGGCTAATTGCGCTTGCAATAGACCATATTTACTGCCCACATCAATGCGGCTTCCGGGCAGGACGGCGGCCAGATATCGTTCCCGCCTGGCGAGGATGGCCAGCGCCTGAGAGAAGCTGGATACGGGATGTCCGGTTGAAAATAGTTCGGTCAGTATACCCATCACAGCTGGTGTGAAAATGTGCATCCCAAAGAAGCAGAGGTATTGGCCCTGACGTAATCCTGGTGCCCAAAGTTCGCGTTCCGCCTCAGTGGGGGTGGGTTTTTCCATCACTTTTTCTATCTGGTAGAGTTTGGTTGGACCTTCCGTTGAAACGGCCTTGCCGCCCACTGCGCCAAAGTATGGCAACAGCGATTCGCGGGTTGGTTGCACTGCGCTGATGCTACAGGAATGTTGCTGATAGATACTGACAAGCGATTCGACCAATGTTCTGGCCGGTTGCTTATTTCGTTGACCACCAGCCTGGTTTCCAGCGAGATAGAAATGATCTCCCACCATGTGTAGGAACGGGTGATTGCCGACGAATTCGCGAGCCTCAAAAATGGCGTGAGCGTAGCCTTGGGGATGATTTTGTTCAATAAGAACAATGCGCTGCCCTGATTCATTGAGCAGCGGACGGTAGGCTTCACTGGCCCCAGCGGGAATAATAAACGCTGTTTCAGTGGCAACACCTTGGACAAGGTCCAGCAGAAACTCAATCATGCGGGTCCGCTTGCCATCGTGAGTGGTCAGAGTTTGATCTAGAATGTGGCGCTGCCCTGGGGCGGCAGCGGTGATGACCGCTTTCAGTTGCATGGTTCTCCACTAGCCAGTTTTTGTTTTGTCTAAGGGTACGTCGCAGGAGCAGCAATCACTGCACCGTTTGCATTTATCGCAACGGTGAAGACCACAGGTATCCTTGGTGCACCAGACACAAATTTCCATCGACACTTCTTCGCAAATACTGCAACGGAAAGAAATTGGACCGCTCACTTGGTAATTTTCTCCTTGGGTTTTGCCTGTCCGCGAGCAATGGAAGACCTGCATTGCTGGGCTTCTTTCGACATTACCGACATTTCGGTTTCCCGATAGTTGGCCAAGTCCAGAATATATTGCTGGAGTTGCGTGCGGGCGCTGGCGTTTTCTGAAACTGCGGTAACCAAAAGATCAGCCAATGCGGGGTTTTGATATTTGCGGACGCCTTGTTCCAGAGATCCAATTTGAGTTTCCAGCCACTGCACGCGCAGGTAGGTATCGAGTGCGGCGGACAACTTCTGCGGATCGGTAGAGAATTGCTTCGCTGAGATGGATATGTAGCGGACCCCTGTTTGAATGCTTTGGAGCTGACGCGTGTAGGCTTCCGGTGCCCCGTTTTTAATCCATTCCAGGGGATTGATTTGGGTGAGGACTGGGTTCAGACGCTGGGTGGAATCGACTACAGATTGGGCCAATTGACGGGATTCCCATTCTGGCGGAAGCCCTTGCTGGGCAAAGATGGCAGGGGCAAACGCGAACAGGCAAAACAGGCTTAGGGTTTTATTCAGGATCAAGTAATGTTTAGTTCTCGCCACACCCAACAGTTTCGCACGGAGTTAGGGTCCGGGAGGTGGTGGTGCGGGCGGAGGCGGAGGTGGTGGAGCGGGTGCAGTAGGTGTCTTGGTGCCGGTATCTGTCGGTAAGCCGCCGCCATTGCCAGCAGTTGGTCCACCGCCGGTTGGGGAACCTCCACCGGAAGGACCACGAGGCATGCGCGAGTACTCAACAGCCAGGCGAGCCATGGCGTTCATCACTTTTTGTGCTAAACCGCCCTTGTCAATTTGCGCTTTCGCCAGATCCTGATTCTTGTAAACGGTTATGGAATCGCCGCCGTATAGCGTCTTGCTGGTATGGAAAATGTTGTGAATCACGTCCACTACGCCTTCTTCCACAGACACTTGCGTTGTATCGTCAGCGGCTTCTACTGCAAAGGTAGTCCCACGAACAGAAATGATAGCTGTGGGGGTGTTCACCGTATTATTATTCGGCCTGCCACCCATCAATTTCTCAATGTGAACTTTCACTTTACCCAGGTAAAGGTCCAGCAAGTCCTTTGGAGAGCTGGGGTTAACCCGGAACAGAATACGCGAGTTGGGAAAAACTTCAAAGGTTGACCCATCGCTAACCTGGAACTTTCCGTACCCGTCAGGTCCCGTGATAATCGTTTGGCGAACCTGTACAAAATCGCCGACATTCAGCGCCCAGGGATTGTTGTCTTTCAAGAAAGATATGTTCCCGCTAGCTTCTTTCAGTTGGGCGGCACGGTCGGCATACGGGTTGAAAGAAGTGCTTTGGGCACAAACATTCCCTATTGTTAACAACAGGAACCCGAATTGGAGCAACCTAAATGACATAGCGGACACAAATAGACTATCGGCCAAATTAACA
>JANMWO010000378.1:0-10983 GCA_031394025.1 Acidobacteriota bacterium | reverse complement strand
AATGCGGCCTTTCGTATCATCTGTTTACCCGGTTCCAGAACCGATCTTCTTACCTGTGATGCTCAGTGCAATGGTCGGCTTTTTCTTAGTTAACAGATTTCGTAAGCCACTCGCCGACTAGCTTTTCTACCTCAATAAGTTAAAGAGGCAGGCTGGGTGGCACGATTCCGTGTTTATCAGGGAATGTTTGGGCGAACCTGAGCCTGAATACCAATTCGCGCTCACAGATTCCGACTCGCCGTGCCAACTGGCTCTGCCTCCGCATTGAAAGGATCAAACAGTCCTAGATCAAGCTATATACAGTACTGGGCTCCTAACCGAGTGAAAGTGAGCCCCGAAATCGCCCCGAGGTGATACACTCACAACACCAATAAGATCAACACGAGCGCCAAGTAAACAGGTGTTTGGTGACAGAATCTATATGGATCGTAACGGAGGACCCCTTGAAGAAATTATTTCGTTTGGCGCCACTTGTGGCTGGATTGTTTGCCTTTGCCGCAATCGGCTCCGCGCAATCGGTAGAATACGTGAAAATCTGCACTGCTTTCGGTGCTGGGTATCACTACATCCCAGGCACTGACATCTGCGCTAACGATTTTACCGGGCAGACAAAACAAGTGACTCCCGGCGGAATCTGGATGTCGCTTTTGCCCACAAGTAATCAGGGCCAATGGGTGACGGATCCCCAGGAATCGTGCGGACAGGGAAGGCTGGTCAAGGTTGGAACCCTCAAGCCCAACGATTTCAAGGTGAACTCATTCGAGAAATACCAAGCTGCGCCCGTTGGACTAAGGCTGCAACGAGGTGAGTTCATCGCCAAGGTCATGATGAGTGGCGGCTTCTATGATCCCCTTCAGCCGTCCGCGCGCAATCCACGGTTGAGCTCCCAGCAGTTCTGTTTGCGGTTTGCTGACCCGACCTACTTCACGATTGACATGGGTTCGGCTCCAAGCTATCCATCGTTTTGCGGCACCCCGCCGATCGGCTGCGTGAGCAATTCGCAGATTCTGGGTACTCCCGCTGCATTTTCGTTCACCGGCTTGGGCACACCCGTGATTCATTACAATACGGACGCCAACGGCAAGGCGATGGGGGCACCAATGACCTGCGGCAGTCAACTCGTTGTAACCACCGGAATGGGACCATTCGATCCCACGACAACGTCTGATCCATCGAAGCCCGGCGTGACCATCCCAGCGGCAGGCACCCTCTCCACCTGGGTATGCATCCAACAGAGCGACGACGACGGCCGGTAATTGGTCGATGCTGGATTACTGGGCCAGCCTGAACTTACACCATTTCGACTGACCAATAAAGAGCCAGAGCCGACTGGCACAATTCCGTATTTGTCCGGGGATACAAAAAAACGGCAGTTTTACGGCTCTCTAGGCTAGTTTAGGCGTGCATACTGCAGATATCGCTTTGTTCGCGCTTCGCAGATTCCCACTTGCCGCGCCCACTGTTACTGGGGTGTCCGCTCGCAGTCGAATGTTAAACTAAGTCATAACTGATTCAAACTAAAAAACTTTTGTGATTGACTCCGAATCTGCAAAAAACTGGTAAAAGTACCAATTGGCTCCGCCTCCATATTGATAGGATGAAACAGTGCAAGATCAGGCTGACCCAATTTTCCCTTCTAATGCCAGAGCGATCTGAGGAACTCGCTTCGTACAAGGGAGCTCGGGGCGGCTTCGAGGGTGCGAGTTTCTTAAATATTGGAGGGGCGCCCCCGGCCCTGTGCGAGCCCCTAAGTATTCGCCGATAAAACGGACCCAGGTCGGCGGCGAATTTTTGCATGCCACGAGGCCGCCTCGGCCTTTGTCGGCTAGCCGTTCAAATTGACGAAGTGTTTCTGAAACAACCTAAGTTAATGCAACTGCCCTAATTTAATATGGCAAGCGCTTGAGCGCTGAATTTCAGTTGCATTCGGATTTGTGATCGGATATGCTTTTTCGTAGTTCGCCCCTATTACGTTTGGTTCAAGGAGTTTTCATGGGCTTAGATTTGTGCAAAATTCGGCTGGCACTGCCGGTCGCTCTGATTTTCTGCTCGCCCTATCTGGCGGCACAGACTTTTGCAGGTTCTATCTCGGGGCTTGTAACAGACCCTTCGGGAGCGGCGATCACGGGGGCGAACATCGTCGTCACCGATATCGATCGCAACGTGAATTTTCGTTCGAGTTCGAACGACAGCGGATTTTATATGGTCACGCCACTGCCGCCTGGGCGCTACAAGGTGCGTGTGGAGAAGACCGGGTTCCGCGCCTATGTGGTGGAGGCGGTTCCGATTGCGACGCAGCAGAAGGCGGACGTGAATATCTTGCTGCAGGTGGGAGCGATCTCGGAGTCGGTAACGGTGACCAGCGGGGCTCAGCTGGTGGAAACCACGACGGCCACGCTCAGCGGTGTGGTGGAGAACAAACGAATTATTGATTTGCCGTTGAACGGGCGGAATATCTACTCGCTGGCATGGGCGACGGCTGGCGTGTTCCCGCAGCGGCCAGCGGCTGGTAGCGCGAACGAAGGGTTCCATTCGATCGGCATCTTCACAGTGAACGGCGGGCGCGACTCGTCGAACGCGATTCTGATGGATGGCGTTCCGGTGACGATGAATTCGAACACGGCGAACATGAACGCCAATAGTGCGGTGCCATCTGTGGAAGGCGTGGAGGAGTTCCGGATTCAGACGAACTCTTACAGCGCGGAGTACGGGCGGAGCGGCGGCGGTGTTCTGACGATCGCCACGAAATCCGGGACGAACACCTTGCATGGAAGCCTGTTTGAATTCGTACGCAACAGCAAGATGGACGCCAACAATTGGTTCGCAAATGCGAGCGGACAGAAGTTGGCGACCTTCCAGCGCAATGAGTTTGGCGCGAGTTCGGGCGGGCCCCTTCTGATTCCGAAAGTCTATGACGGCCGGAACAAGACGTTTTGGTTCGCGGTATATGAGGGACGGCGGCAGCGCTCAGCATCGACACGGTTCTTCACCCTGCCGTCGGACGAGCAAATGGTCGGCGACTTTTCAAAGACGCTGACTGCGGCGGGGGCACTGCGGAACATCTACGATCCGATGTCGACCTCGCCAGACCCGGCACGGCCCGGACAGTTCCTCCGCACGGTGTTTCCGGGAAACCGGATTCCCGCGAATCGTGTTGACCCCGTATCGGCGAACGTATTGAAGTTTTTCGGGCCGCGGCCAAATCTGCCGGGTCAGGCAAACACGGGGCAGAACAACTTCTTCTTCCAAGGGAAAGCACCAACGGATGTGAATCGGGCGACATCTAAGTTTGACCACAACTTCAACGAGAATCAGCGCATCTTCTTCCGCTACTCGATATTCCAGAATGAGAATTCGCAGCCGGAGTTGTGGGCTGGGCCGGGCTGCCCGGACGGCGGCTGTTACTCGAACTACGAGCGGATGCAGAACGTAGCGTTGGACTACAGCTGGACGTTAAATCCGACGACGTTGGTAAGCCTGCGTTATGGGTTTGCGCGGTCCATATTGGATCGAGGGAGCTGGCATAAGGGATTCAAGCCCACCTCCCTGGGCCTGCCTGCCAGCACCGAAGTAGGGGCAGATTTGCTAGTGTTTCCAGAATTCGGCGTAGAAGAAATGACTATGCCTGGGTTGCTACACCACTGGAACTTCCGATCAGCGAATCAATCGCACACGTTCGTGGGAACACTCTCGAAGGTATACGGCAGCCACAGCCTGAAAGTGGGTACGGAGATGCGGGAAAACCTGATCAACCACATGCAGGCTCCATGGAGCCTGAACTTTTCGTTCAACCGCGGAATGACGCAGGGACCGGATCCGCGGGTTGTGTCGGCCAATGGCGGATTTGGGTTCGCTTCGTTCCTTCTGGGGACGGGATCGGGAGGCAGCGAAGTCCACGGCATCCGTCCGGCGCTGGAAAGCAAGAGCTTCGGTTTCTACTTGCAGGACGACTGGAAGGTGAACCGAAAGCTGACACTGAACCTGGGACTGCGGTGGGATTTCGAGACTGGGTTGACGGAGCGGCATGATCGGTATGCCGTGTTTGACCCGAGCGCGGTGAACCCGCTAAGCCAACAGACCGCACTGAATCTTCGGGGTGGCTGGACGTTTGCGAATAAAGGCGGCCGAGGCCGGACGCTGAAGGATACTGAGTTTGGCAAGATCGCACCGCGTATCGGGCTTGCTTACCAACTGCGGCCCAGTACAGTGATCCGGGCCGGCGGGGGCATCTTCTATACAATGGCTACCTATGGTGCAAACAACTACGGGACGGCGCCCTTCCGGGCCTCGACACCGTGGGTTCCCACCATCGACGGCGTTACTCCAACAGACCTGTTGCGGAACCCATTTCCGAACGGGGTTTTGCAGCCCGAGGGATCAATTAATGGGCTTGGGGCTGCGATTGGTCAAGGCGTTGGATCGCCCATCCCCTCCACTATGACCACGCCGTATAACTCCCAGTGGAATTTCTCCATTGGCCAGGACCTGGGGAAAGGGATGGTATTCGACTTGGCGTATGCCGGCAACAAGGGCACGCATTTGCCGCTCGGCTGGCAGATGGATCAATTGGCGGATGCACAGATCCGGCCCGACGCTGGGCTGCTGGATACGGTTCCGAATCCGTTTTTCGGGATCATTCCCGTGGGACCGTTGTCGAACCGAACCGTGCAGCGAGGAGAATTGTTGACGCCCTATCCGCAGTATCCGGGCGTCTCATTTGCCGGCACTTCGTGGGGCAACTCCAACTTCCACAGCCTGCAGGCGACCTTCAAGAAGCGGTTCTCGCAGAGCGGAACTGTAGTGGTGGCCTACACTTGGTCCAAGTTGATTTCCGATGGCGGCGACAATGCCTGGGATTCCTCGGGGTTCCGGAATTTCAATTGCCGTGCGTGCGACCGCTCCATCTCGCCGTACCACTACCCGCACCGCTTGGTGATGACCTCTACGTACGAATTGCCGTTTGGCAAGGGTAAGAAATTTGGGACGCGTTGGAATGGATTCATGAACGCGGTTCTTGGCCAGTGGCAAGTGAATGGGCTGTTGACGTTAAGCAGCGGGCAGCCGCTGCAAATGCTGACGACGGGAAACACGAGCTTCTCGTTTGGCGGCGGACAACGGCCGGATTCGACGGGGAAGGACGCAAGGCTGGACAGCCCGACACTCAACCAGTGGTTCGATACTACCGCGTTCAAGTTGCCGGCACAGTACACGTTTGGCAACGTCGGCCGAATGCATCCGAACTTGCGGAGCGACTTCGTTGAAACGCTCGACATGTCGGTGTTCAAGCGCTTCAACATTGTTAGAGAGCGGGTGGCGTTGGAGTTACGCGGCGAGAGCTTTAACGCATTCAACCACCCAGTGTTCGGTACGCCGAACACGACTGTGGGGAATGCGCAGTTCGGGCGAGTAACGGGTACTGCAAATGCACCGCGGCAGACGCAATTCGCGTTGAAGTTGCTATGGTAGGTTGCTAGTTTGAAGAACGGTCGGCCCCGGCAACGGGGCCGGCCGTTTTGCAGCGTTGTAATGCTGAAGGCGAATGGGTTCACCTTGTAGAATGGCGCCAACCAACCCCATGGGAGGCTCGATAGATAAAGGTGGCGGTTCTGGGGCAGAATCATACCCGCCGAAGTTCGGGTGGGCCGCTACCATTCGCTCTATGCGATCGAGGAAAATCTACCCGGCGTGCTGGAAGTCACGGCGCGAACCGAGGACGGGTGATGGAACCGTGGCCGGGTTGAAGCCGACGATTCAGTGATTCTCGGGCTGCGCCTTCCGAAACTCGGCGACCCAGGCACGAGCGGCGGCTATTCATCGAAAATCACAGGAAGGTGACTGTTGCCAGCATTCTCTACGTTGAAAGGTTTGAACTCCGAGCCAAGCGCATCACACTCCGTTGAAGCCATTCCGTTTCTGATTGAACGTTAGTTTTCGACCGTTCCCGGAATTTCCAGTTGACATTCAGTTGCATCTCGGGCTCTAATTGCATTTGCGGAGATGTTGCGAATGAGTCGCAACTGGTCGCATGAAAACACTTCCCTTAGAACGCCGTTCGCTTTTGCAAGAACTGACTCTGCGAGGGGTTCGCATCACCGAACAACGTAGAATTCTTATAGAGATCATCCAGACCGCTGATCGCCATCTTGACGCAGCGACGTTACTCTCCTTGGCCCAAGAAAAGGACGGGCAGATCGACCGAGACGACGACGCCCACAGAAGCACTTCGGCCCTCACTAGTCAGCCATAAACTGATAGTATGAGTTACATGAAACGCCGGATCGCCCTTGGATTGATGGCTGCGCTGCCTGCCAGTGCGCAATTGGACAAGATTTTTTCAAAGCTTGGCAAGAAACCCCAAGGCTCTGACACGTCCGCTGCTGGCTTGAAAGAAGCGCTGGCCATTGGCACGGAAAACGCCATCCAACTGATTGGCCGTCCCGATGGTTTTTTGAAAAATGATTTGATCAAAATTCTTATGCCAGAAAAATTGCGTATGGTGGAGAAAACCATGCGAACCCTGGGCATGGGCAAGCCGATTGACGATTTCGAATTATCCATGAACCGTGCTGCTGAGGCTGCTGTGCCGCTGGCATCGGGGTTTTTCAAATCGGCGATTCAGGAAATGACGTTCGACGATGCCCGCAAAATTGTCACCGGCGGAGACACCTCGGCAACCGATTTTTTTAAGTCGAAAACGCAGGATAAACTGCTGGCTGCCTTTCGTCCTGTGATTGAAAAAGCTATGGCTGATAACGACGTCACGAAGCACTTCGATATGGTGACAGGCAACATGAAAAAGATACCCTTCATGAAAGCGGAGATCCCCGACGTGAAGGAATACGTGCTTGACAAAAGTCTAAGCGGAATGTTTTTCATGATCGCCGAAGAAGAAAAGAAAATCCGCAAAGACCCCGCGGCCCAAGTGACTTCCCTTTTAAAAGAAGTCTTCGGGAAACATTGAGCCTTATTGTGACGCCAATTCCAACGACAGTTTCTTTCGCTCCCACTTGCCGCGCCAACTGTTACTTGGGTGTTCGCTCGCAGTCGGATGTTAAACTAAGTCATAACTGATTCAAACTAAGAAACTTTCGTGATTGACTCTATTGTCGTCCCCGGCCTGATTCGCACGTCAATCTAGTGAGGCCCAACAGACATGGCCGTAAGGAGACAATGTTCCAATGAAGTTCTTACTCGTAATTCAAGGTGACGAAGGTGCCCAGGCGAAGGCAACCCCGGCGGACCGGGAGCGCGTTTTTGCGGCTTATCGCGAATACACGGAATCGATGAATACGGCAGGTGTACGCCGTGGCGGGGAGGCGCTGCTGCCCTCCGCTCGTGGTGCCAAGATCCAAATTCGCGGCGGGAAGAAAAGCGTCGTAGATGGTCCGTTCACCGAGGCTCGCGAGGTGGTGGGCGGCTACTATTTGATCGAAGTCCCGTCACGCGAGGAGGCGATTTCCTGGGCCGAACGTTGTCCGGGCGCCAATTTTGGCACGATAGAAATCCGCGAGGTATTGTCGCTGGACTACAATCAGGCCATGCAGCAAGGGTAGTTGCATGCAACAGGCCACGACAGACCTATTGCTCAGCCGCCGCGAGCTTTCGTCGATCGTGGCCACAATCGCGCGTTGGTGTGGCGATCTGGAAGATGCCGAAGATGCGGTGCAGGAAGCACTTCTACGCGCTCTGGATGGGTGGCGCGGCGGTCGCCGTCCGGACAACGCTGCTGCGTGGCTGGTAACAGTTGCGCGGCGTCTCGTTCTGGATCGCCGCCGTCACGATCAAGTCCGCGCGCTGGCAGCGTCCGAACTTGAGTGGATGGAGAACGCCCGCTTGCAGCATGCGGCCCAGCCGCAAACATTTACCGACGATGTCTTGGGCATGTTGATCGGTTGCGCCGATTGTCGTCTGCCAACGGAGGCCCAGACCGTCCTTGCCTTGCGCTATGTCGCTGGTCTTGGTATCCCGGAAATCGCCCGTGCGTTCCTCTGTAGCGAGACGGCATTGGAGCAACGCCTGGTCCGTGCGAAGCGCGCCGCTCGCACGCTTCGAATCCGGTTTGAATCGCCCGGCCCGGGTCTGTTGGCCGAACGGCTTCCGGCGATTCATCTCACCATTTTTCTGATCTTCAATGAAGGCTATTCGGCCACCCAGGGTTCCGCTTTGCTTAGCAACGAAGCCTGTGAAGAGGCGATCTATCTCACCGAACAACTGCTGCGGCTGGCTCCCGATTCGGCGGAGACTCTGGGACTGCTGGCGTTGATGAAGCTGCAAGCCGCCCGGGCCGATGCAAGGGTCGGCGCGGATGGGGCGCTCGTGCGGCTCCAGGATCAAGATCGATCCCGCTGGAATTCGCAATATATCGATGATGCATTTCATCTATTGAGACGGGCGCGAGCCACCGGGCAGATTCCCGGCCTGTACGAATTGCAAGCTGCCATCGCCTTACATCATGCGCAGGCGGCTTCTTTCAATGAAACAGATTGGCTGGCGATTGTGGGTCTATACGACTGCCTTCTCAGACTCCAGTCAGACGTGGTTACACGCCTGAATCGCGCCATTGCTGTCGGTATGGCGAAGGGTGCGGCTATGGGTCTTGCGTTGGTCGAACCGCTGAGTCGGGAAGAGCATAGTTATCCGTTAGTGGCGGCCGTACGTGCCGACTTACTCTGCCGCCTGGGGCGATTCCACGACGCAGCAGAGGCCTTCGAAAAAGCCGCCCGCGCGACGCAGAATCTTGTCGAACGAGCTTTCCTCGAAAGCCGGATCGCCGAATGCCATCGCCGTTCTTGAACCAAAAGCCCCAAAATGGCGGGAGCCTTTCTTCTCTTCACGCTGATTCCATTGTTTCGCGACTAGAATCGACATCTTGTCATGTGGCCTTACTTTCGCCGTGACAGTCCTCGAATCCGAGCGTAGAATGGGACTGCTGCGATTGGATTAGGAAGACTTCCATGACCGTGCAACTCAATTGGCCAGCAGAGATTGTTAACCGCCTCAACGCAGAAGCTCAGCAGCGTCCCCTCTTTGCAGCCTTACGAAAGTCAGTCGCGCCGGATTCTATCGCAGCTATTCGGCCGGGCCATTGATTGAGGCCTTGGCAGAAGGACAGCAGGCGTTGTCGTGGATGTGTATGTCTGCACTCACTGCTATCGGGAGTCGGAAAGGCGCGCGTCGATTGATGCTGATCTCTGCGGGTAACTATCCCTTGCCAGCGAGGCAGGAGGCCATTTACGCTCTTTGGCGGTCGCAGGAAATTCGTGCCGAACGTCTATTCATTCGACTCAGTTCGGCGCTTGATAGAGAAGAAGAGTATACGCGCGATATGGCGACTGAGGCACTAGGGAATACGCGATTTCGCGCAACATCCCAACGAGCGCTTTCGGAGCGGCTTTTTGACCCATCGGTCTCAGTTCGTTATGCTGCCCTTTGTGCGGCTGGAGACGTAGGTATTCGGAACGCTTCCATCCCTCCGACATGCGATCGTGGCCAAACTTGCCGACCCGTCAAGAGTGGATAACAACCGAGTGATTGCTAAACTCGCCGCTCAATTGCTCGGAATTCAATAGCCATAGGCTACCCAGTCGGTAGAAGTATCGGTGAACGAAGAGGCAAGCCCTCAGCCTGACCTACTACTTGGGACTGTCCCTCCGTTTCGCATCACGGTTAAAGGGTAAGTTCAGGCTGACCGGGTTTTCCCACTGCACGCCGGTTTATCCCCGGCGCTTGCGCTCCCTCGAGATCGCCACGTCGCTACACTGGAGTCATGGAATTGACGCGGGAGCAGATGAAGCAATTGGTGCGCTTGTGGGAGCAGAATGGTCCGTTGCTGGAACGGGTGCGCCAAGAGGACATTCGCAATGCCAATACCCAGCAATCCATTCTTATGTTCCAAGAATCGTTTCGCGTCGCTCTGCGGGATCTTCCTCCGCGCACCACTTCTGGTCTGGTGGAATGGCAACGTTGGATGATGCTATGGCGGCAGCGTGGTTTGACATGAATCACACGGTTGGCATTGGGGCGAACCGCGCATCACCGGAACCTCAAAGTGTTTCTGTTGGTCGGCTTCAGATGCAATTTTCATGTCCGCACTTTATCATGACGGGGCCATTGCCAACTTCCCTAGCAGCAACAATGCGGCCGTAGATGATTGCAGCTAAACCCTCTTAGAAATTCGCCTGGTTCAGTGAACGGCCATGTTGCGTTGCCGACTTCTGACTTACGTGACGTGGTTCCTGCTCCGACTGCTGCTTGTTGCGTGTTTATGGATGTTGCGGATGTCGCAGTCATCGTCTTCAGTTTGACTGGCTGCGCGATCAGGGGCAGTGCGTCGTAAAGGCTGCTGTGGGGGTTGTTTACGCGGTTTTCCTGTGCCAGTGGGGGATGCGTGTTTGGGGCATCCGTTAGCTTCGTTTCAACGGGTTCATTTTCCGGTTCAGGGACTGGCGGTGGGTGGTAACTGGTGGGATCGGGTGTGACGGGCGGAAACAACTGGCGCATGGAGAGTAACTGCTGAGTAAGCTTTTCGTATTAACGCACCAATCGACGACCTTGGCGGATGATTTGGGACAGGCCGTTGCCATGGCTATGCAGTGCGGTGACGGCGAGGGCGTAGAGGCCTCCCGCAGAAACGGTCTCGAATTCCACTTCGAGCGCGGGACGCATGCGTTGGATTTGGATGCGAATGAGGCTAGATTCGGCGGGTGCTTGTCGACGGAGCGACCAAAGGGTGGTGGCCATTTCCATGACGAAGATATCTTCGATGGCGTTGGTGGGCTTCCAGGTATCGAGGTGGGTGTCAAGGATGATTTGGAAATCGGCAGGCTCTTCGCCGGGGAGGATGAGACTTTGAGCGTAGGCTCCGTGGGTGCGGGAGTTAGCGGCTGAGCGCGATTTGCCTTCGGGGGTTTTGGGGCCGGTGGATTTCAGCGCGTTGAGGCGGGAGGTGAGTTTGCGTTTGTCGTTTTTATTGGTTTCGTTAGG
>JANMWO010000362.1:0-4910 GCA_031394025.1 Acidobacteriota bacterium | reverse complement strand
TGTCGTCAACCTCGGGATTTAAGGTCTTTGACCCCCGTGTTTGACCAACGGAACTCTATGATAACGGGCTGACCTCGAGTTCCCATGAACTTCGGAAAACCTGTAAGATAGGATTTACTCAGAACGAAGCAGGTTCTGGTTAGCTGTTTGAACTCAATACTTTACGGCATATGTTCGGGATTTGAGGTCTTTGTCCCCCAGAATTGTCCCCCAGAATTTTGTCCCCCAGAATCTCCATAATGGGTTTATAGTTGTTGGAAGGATTCCAAATGTGTCTTTCAGCCTGTGTTGATTGGGACAAACCAAGCACTGCCTATTTAACTAGCACCTTTCTGATTGAACTCGTGGTCTGCTTGCCTTCAATAGCAAGGATGAGAAAGAACCGATCATCAGTATCAAGATAATTTCCCAAAGCTTGGAGAACAGAGTCAATTGCCATGCAGCCCTGTACAACCAGTCGCAACCGTTTATTCACTCCCGCCCCCCTCTGTCGTGCAGCGTTATCCGCTTCACCTGCTCCTTCCTGTAATCGGTGGGTCACTTTTTTTAGGGCAAAAAGCCGTTCTCCGAGGAGGAGTTGATCACCTTTGCCTGGAACACCGTTGGAGATTTCATCAAAAATCTGATCGACGCTCTTCTGAAGATTTTGAAATTGCTCCACATAGACGGGACCTTCCTGAGAGAAAGCCACCCCTCCGAGGATCATCCCGAGAAAGACATTTCTAAATCTTGAAATAAAAGAGACTTTCATCCATTCCCTTTATATCGCGCTGCATCTTGCCAATGTTTGACAGCGGGGGACTCGGTGGCTCCCTTCGTCTCTAAAACGCCCACTCATACACTCGCCTACGGCGATCCAAACGCTTTTGGATTTTCGATGGACGCTTATTTCATGGGGTTTGTCCCACACAACAACATTATGCTTCATGTTCATTTCACTCTAACTAGGATACCTCTTGAGCGCAATATGGAACTCAGACGATAACTTAGCGCCTCAACGAAAGCTCAAAATTAACACCTTCCGTTTTTTACAACGCAGTTAGAGTGCTGGAAAGATTTCAGGGACTTTAATTTTGGATTTTATGGACAAAGACGAGAGGATTTTGAAATTTTATGGACAAAGACCACAAATCCGAGCGCTTACCGCAAAGCATGGATGACAAACAACTAACAGGATCTTGCTTCCCACAATTGAAGCCTTCTTTACAGGGAATCTGAAATCTGAGGGAAGGTACCAGATGGCGCGGATTGAGCGGATAGTTCGAACTGTATGCGCCTGACGAACTCAAAACCCGAACGAGTGAATCTTAATTTTGACTGCTCGTATTGATCGGAGTTGGGAAGCTTGCCAGGTTCTATCAAATCGCAGAGTGCAAAGAAGGCGCGGCTCGTCTCCTTCAAATTGAGCTCCAAGTTGTCAAAATACAAGCCCTGCCTGGTAGACAAGACATTGACTTTGCTTTTCAAGTTATTTAGTTTTTTAATGGTAGAGTCAATCTTCCCGCCGTCAGCGTTGGTTGGACACTCAGGCAATTCGCTGATTATTTGGTGGATGTCTTCGACCAGTTTCAGTCCATGCTCGCGCTTTTCCTTCAGCTTATCGCGCTCAATCGCATCACTATGATTCTTCTTCGCAAGCCATCTGGTGTGCCAAATCGAACCTAGGGCGACCAGAACGCCAGTGATCGCTGCGAGCGGACCAAGTGCATCTCGCCAATCATGAAAGAACGTTTTGACGATATCCGGGCAGTATAAACCGACGCTTGCGATCACTAATATCCAAAGACCAGCAATAAGCCCAATGAATTTCGAATTCATCGCACCCTCCTAGATATCCAGAATCTCGACATGCGGTGTCATCCCCCAAGCCTTTTCGGACAGCATCAACGAAGGTTTGAGGGTACTACCATTATCGCTGAGAGCTTGGCCTCTATACTCGTCTCATAGAGATAGGCTTGGGGATGCAGAGAGAGCTCCGGATTCGCCATTCAATCGCCGCATTAAAGCCGTTCATCTTCATAATGCGTTTAGTAGTTGTTGGAAGAATTCCCGGTCGTGTCATGCACCTCCAACTCAAGGCGTTAGGCTGGCCAGATATGCCGGTAAGTAGGGTAAGTAGGGGTAAGTAAGTAGGGGTAAGTAAGTAGGGACAGGTAAGTAGAGGTAAGTAGGGACAAAGACCTCTGGCACCGAACTTTCACTTACTCACATTGAGCGTAAAGCACCCTACCTACCCCTTAATATTGAGGCCGAGACCGAGCGAGTTTGGATAAGGGATTGGACAATCTGGAATGAGCGTTCCCAGGAGATCGGTCTTAAGCATTTGCGACTGCTCGCTGAATCGCACGAGGAAATCGCCCTGTTGACAGTTCCAATCTTATACGGCTGGGATGCACACTTGTTATTCCGATCCGGAGTTGCGCTCATAGATGCCTATCAGGAAAATACCGACGTTTGCACACGTCTTCAGGCTTGGTAGAGGAAAACGGTGTCGACCTAAAGAAAAACCTCGCCCCCGATTGGCTTCGTTTTACTAATTCCGATAAGCATCCTTGCGAGGCTTCACGGTGTGGATGTGCAAAGTGTCGGGATGCTCGATTGTGTACCGGACCCGGAAATCGCCAACCCGTAACCGCTTGTCGTCCCCCTTCCCTTTAAGCGCCTTGACCCGGCCTGCTCCCGTCTCCGCCAGCCGGTGAATTGCCGTAAGAATGTTCATGGCAATGTGTTGGGGGATGGCGCGGATGTCGGTTTTGGCTTCGTCGGAAAAAACGATGCGCTTCAATCTGCGAGTTCCTTGTTGTTGCGGATCTGGTCCATGGTGAAGCCGCATTCGGCCACCACCTGCTCAAAGGGCGTGCCTTGGTTTTGTTTGAACCATTCCTTGGAGCGTGCCACGGCCTGCTCTTCCTCCTCACTGATCTCCTCATCTTCAGTCGGCAGGGTGACCGAAGCCCCGTCGGAGGGATCGAGTAATAGAAACTCAAGGAAGCGTACGGCGGTGGCTATCTGATCGGCGGGGACGCGTTCGATCAAGGCGTGAGCGTGTTGCTTATCCGCGTTCATCGGACGTTTTCCTGTGGCAGGCCCTTTGCTGGGGAAACATTTTTCAACATCAAATTGAGACTCCTCAAAACCGTGGTCTGTAAGTGGGATGGCAGCGCCTCAATGCGTCCAGCCTTTGCAGAACGCGGCCAAGCCAGTGTCGAATGGGGAAAGGAAAGGGGCGCTTCCATATACAGTATGTTACCGTGTTTGAGGGCGAAAACCGGGAAGGACTGATCTCCCCCCTTGTCGGCCTACCGAAACAGAGGCAGGCGCACCGTCCCCTTTTCCAAGCGCATCACCAACTCGCGTGGCAAAGGCTCTCAAGGCGTGAGGCTGGCCAGATAAGCCGCAAGAGCCAGCATATCCGCGTTTGTCATAATGGCCACTACTTTGTCCATTTCCGAGCTTTGACCGTTGCGGCGCGCGCCAGACTTGAAGTCGTAAAGCTGACGAACAATGGAGGTCGGAGACCGGCCGGCAATCCCCGGAACGTCATCTTTGCCCTTATATCCAGGTCCGTGACAGCTTGCGCATTCTAAAGACCTGCGGAAGCCCCAGTTTTCGGCCAGTTCCTTTCCTCTGGCAATGCTCCCCATCGGGACATAGGCGAGAAACTTTGCAGTGGGATCCCGCATCTCGAATCGTTCAAAATCCTCCGGGCCTTCAATAATCCGCTGGCCCAGTTCTTCAGCGCCGGCCTTCTCATCGAACTTGAAGAGCCAAGCGGTGATTGAGGCTTTCGGCGTGGTAGAGGACTCAACCACCTTGACGAAGGTCTGCGGTGGAAGTGCGGAAAAATACTTCGCCGCTGCGGCAATTTCGTCGTCCTGAATCGCTTTTGCCGTGAGGGTCATGTTCTGCGTGGGTGCCCTGCCGCCAACGTTTGAAGTCCGTTTGCCGTCGCGGAAACCTTTCATCTGAGCAACGAAATAGTTATAGGGCAATCCGGCAAGCCGCGCATTCTCAGGCCGCCCATTGCCGGTCGGCAAATGGCAATAAGCACAGGCGCGGACTTCAGGACGGCGGCCGTGAGCGACCACATCCGGAAGCGAGGGATGATCTTCAGGATGCCAATCCGGCGCATCGAAAAGGTTCTTCAGTTCCGGCCAAGTGAAGGCAGCCTTGGTTCCTTCCAAATGCAACTTCCCGGAAGGCAAAGTTGGTGGTGCGCCCTGTTGCGGAGGATTCGTCGGGTACGCCCAAATGGGGGCCGGTTCAAGGAGCGTCTTATGCGCGCAGGAGGAAAGCGCGATTACCAGGAAGAGTGCAAGTGTCCGAGTCAAACCTGACCATATTATCACCTCGACACGCGCCGCTGATGCCATAGCTTACACTCAAACTACATGCTCAACCGGGGCTATGCCTACACCACAATCATCAGCAGCAAATACCATGGACAAACCCTGCTCTCCCACTTGGCAAGCCTTTACCCCCACTCAACCTCACAAGCCTGGCAACAAAAACTGAACAACGGCGAGGTCACCCTCAATGGCGTCACTGCCAACGGAAGCGAATCGGTCACTGTAGGTCAAACCCTTGTCTGGAACCGTCCACCCTGGATGGAACCAGACGCCCCTCAGCACTTCGAAATCTTGTTTGAAGATCCCCATCTGTTGGCCGTCAACAAACCAAGCGGCCTGCCCACGCTCCCCGGCGGCGGCTTCATGGAAAACACCCTCCTGCGCCTAGTGCAACAGCAAACGCCCAACGCAAACCCTGTACACCGATTGGGCCGAGCCACCACCGGCATCGTCCTCTTCGCCAAAACAGCGCAGGCGGCCGCTCATCTATTCGCAAACTGGAACACACCCAAAATTCAAAAAATCTACCGGGCGCTGGCTCAAAACATAGCCCAGCACGAC
>JANMWO010000345.1:0-10192 GCA_031394025.1 Acidobacteriota bacterium | reverse complement strand
ATTTAAAGCCCAGAACATGTCCAACAATTCCTACCCTTGCGTAGAAGGTGGCGAAATTGGTCGTGCCCAAGCCATGCAGGCCGAAGCGTGCGGACTTCCAGCAATGGCCGACATGAACCCGGTGTTATTGAAACCGAATTCAGCTACTGGGTCGCAAGTGGTGGTGCAAGGTCGGGTGTGGGGCAACGTGGAAGCCAAGGAATATTACAACCACACTGAAAAACTTTTAGCACTGGCTTTGGAAAGCTATCAACGGCTGGCCGCGCAGTTCGATTATGTGGTTGCGGAAGGCGCGGGTAGCATTGCTGAAGTGAATTTGCGCAATCGGGACATCACCAATCTGCGCATGGCGGAACGCATTGGGGCTCGCGCTTTGTTGGTCGCCGATATTGAACGTGGCGGCGTATTCGGGTCACTTGTTGGAACTATGGATCTGCTGCCGCCCAATCATAGGGCCTTGGTGAAAGCTTTCGCAGTGAATCGTTTTCGAGGCGACCGCAGCTTGTTCGATGAAGGTGTGAAATTTCTGGAGGCACGGCTGGGCATTCCCTGTCTGGGCGTGTTCCCACTTGATCCGCGAATTGTCATTGATGAGGAAGACAGCCTGGGCATTGACGAATCCGATGCTTCCGATTCTGATGTTGCAGTGATTCGACTGCCGCATATTTCCAATTTCACTGATTTTCGAACCATGGGTTCGGTAGCTTGGATACAAAAACCGCAAGACAATCAATTCGCGGTAGTGTTTCTGCCGGGAACCAAAAACACCCTGGAAGACTTGCTTTGGTTGCGCGCACAGGGACTGGATACCTGGGTTCGTAAGCAGCATGCTGGCGGCGCGTTGATCGTCGGAATCTGCGGCGGATACCAAATGTTGGGAGAGCGGGTTGAAGATCCTGATGGTGTGGAATCTTCCCATGGTGCGGTGCATGGCTTGTGTTTGCTGCCAGTGCAAACGGTGTTGCGATCGCCCAAAGTAACCCGCGTGACCAATGCCCGCACTGCCGCCGGAAATCCATTCACAGCTTACGAAATACATATGGGAGAAACGTCCCGCGCCGCTGATGCCGCACCTTTTGCTTATCTGAGTGATGGCACCAGTGAAGGCTGCTGCGCGTCAGGCGTGATCGGCACGTATCTGCATGGAGCGTTCGATGACGCAGCGGTGGCCATGGAAACTTTGCATCTGAAGATCAACGCCACCAGTAAAGACGTGATGTATGATCGGCTGGCTGACTGGCTGGTGCAGTATTCGCGACCAGAAGTGCTGGAGGCTTTGTTGGCATGATGGTGACGCCACTACAACTGGGGTGCGGTGTGGCGGCGGATCTGGCATTTGGCGATCCACGATGGTTGCCGCATCCAATTGTTGGCGTGGGTCGTCTGGCTTCGGCAATGGAACGCGTCTGGCGGGGTACGAACTTGCCGCTTAGAGTGGCCGGGATCGGGGCATGGATCAGTGTAGCGTACGCTATCTGTTGCTTGGTGTACGCATCAATGCGATTGTTGCCAGAACCTTACATTCAGATCTATTGGATTTGGAGTTTTCTCGCTGTAAGAAGCTTGGACGATCATGCGATGGCAGTGATTAAGCCGCTTCGGGAAGGAAATGTTGCAGCGGCTCGCCAAGCCGTGGGCCGCATTGTGGGACGCGATACTGAAAACCTGAACGAGCACGAAATCACCCGAGCCACAATTGAAACGGTGGCTGAGAATTTGAGTGATGGTGTGATTGCCCCTTTGTTCTGGCTGCTAATTGGTGGCCCAGTGGCCATGGCTGGGTATAAAGCGGTGAACACCATGGACAGCATGTTTGGATATAAGAACGACCGTTACCGAGAGTTCGGTTGGTGCTCCGCGCGAATGGATGATTTTGTGAATTGGATTCCCGCACGTTTGACGGCAGTGCTCATTTGGACCGTTGCCGCCGTGTGGCCTGGCCTGAATTTGCGTCAGAGTGTACGCTCCACCTGGCAAGATGCACACCGTCAACCCAGCCCCAATTCAGGATATCCAGAAGCAGCGGCTGCTGGAGCGTTGAGCGTTCAATTAGGTGGAGTGAGTTGTTATCGCGGAGTGCGATCAGAGAAAGCATTCCTTGGCGAAGATCTACAACCAGTGAACTGGCAGATTTACCGGGGCATGCGCGTGCTGCTGTACACTGTCACGCTCTTATTCACGGTGCTAGCGCTGTTGTTGGTGGGCCTGCAATGACTCGCAACATGACTCACGGTGGGAACATTTTCAGCGTCGCTGAACAGCAAGGCGTCGCTTGGCAACAGGTTCTGGATTTCAGCGCCAGCATCAACCCACTGGGTCCATCACCCGCTGCACGGGAAGCGATTCTTGCCGCAATGGATCGCATTGCGCATTACCCGGAACGCACAGGATCACACCTCCGCGTAAAATTAGCTGCTGAATGGTCAGTCAACGGCAATCAAGTGTTAGTGGGTAACGGTGCCACTGAATTGCTCTTCGATTGGTGCCGCTACTTTGCAACAGGCACTATTGCCGCACCTGCATTCGGAGAATTTCATCGAGCCTGGCCGCAGGCGGCGTTGTGCCAGCTATCCAATGTTGCGACTTGGCCCACAATGGGTCCTGTGATTTTCACGCGACCAGCGAACCCTTGCGGCACTCTACTTTCTGCGGAATCAATAGCCGATTATGCGGCCAACAGAAAAGATGCCGTGTTGGTAGACGAATCGTTCTTGGACTTTTGCGACGCGCCTAGCCTGACTTCGCTGGCGAAAGGCAACCTGTTCGTCCTCCGTTCGTTAACCAAGTTTTGGGCCTTGCCCGGACTTCGTATCGGCGCGTTGGTAGGCGATGTGGATCAACTTGCTGCATTGCGACCTCCATGGCCTATCAATGCTCTGGCCGAAGCAGCAGCGCTTGCGTCCATTGAAGATCGGGAACACGCAGCCAAGACCCGCGCATACGTTTGCAAAGAAGCATTGTGGTTCACAGCAGAACTTTGTAAGCTACCGGGCATGCTGGTTTGGCCTTCAGTAGCAAATTATCTTTATATAGAAACTGTGCGTGCCACGGAATTGACGCAGTTCGCAGCCAACCGCAAAATATTATTGCGCGATTGTTCCCATTGGCCAGGATTCGCACGTCCATCCATACGTATCGCAGTGCGAAGACGTTGGGAAAATGAGCTGCTGATCGCCCTCATCAAGGAATTTTTATGCGCCTAATTTGCCTACTCTTTGCTATTGCCATTTCCTACGCTGCCAACCCGCAGCGGATCATTTCCACGGCCCCAGGCTTCACTGAAACGCTATTTGCAATTGGGGCAGGGGACCGCGTCATCGCCGTATCCACTTACTGCCATTTCCCCATCGTGGTGGAAAAGTTGCCTCGCATTGGCAGCTATCTGCAGCCCAACATTGAAGCCATTGCCAAGTTAAAACCGGATTTGGTGTTGGTGCATGCTGAACAAAAACAGGCGCTGGCTCAATTGAACGGCCTGGGAATTCGCACAGTGGCACTTCGCAATACCAGCTTGGAAGATACTTTGAAAACTGTTCGTGAAATCGGCGTGGCGGTGGGTCTGTCCTCGGCTGGTATTACTCTGGAAGCCAGCATCCGGGCCAAACTCGCGGCTGTTGAAAAGCGTTTGGAAGGCCAACCTCGCAAGACGTTGTTATTTGTTGTTGGACGTACGCCAGGACGCCTGGATGGCATGATCGCCGTCGGAAAGGGATCGTTTCTCAACGAACTGATTCGTATTGCCGGCGGACGCAACGTGCTCAATGATTCGCCTGTCACTTATCCGAAAATCTCACTGGAAGGGCTGATGCGGTTGAACCCCGACGTAATTGTAGACATGGGGGACATGGCGGTAACCACTGGAGTTACTGAGTCGCACAAGAAGTCTGTACTTAAGTTATGGGAGGTCCAACCTGGAGTAACTGCAAAGGTCTATGCTGTGGCTGCTGATATCTTTGTAGTGCCCGGCCCGCGCGTGGCGGAAGCTGCCGAAGAATTTGCCCGCATGTTGCACTAACGATGACTAACCTCACTCTTCAAGATGTAAGTTACTGTTACCCCGGCGGAAAACTTGTGCTTGAAGGGATCTCCGCTGAAGTATTGAAGCCCGAAGTGATCGCCATTGTTGGACCGAATGGTGCCGGGAAATCAACGCTGCTGGACTTAATTGCCGGGCAGAAAACTCCGATGAGCGGAACGGTCCAAATAGCAGGCCACGCAACCACTGCACTGCAACGGGACGAATTATGCCGCTTGGTTGCGCACGTTCCACAACACGTCCCACCTGATGTTCCATTCACTGTGGAAGAAGTTGTGCTCACTGGGCGGATCCCATATGGTCGTGGACTTTATGAGAATGACGAAGATCGTGCAGCCATGGAATTAGCGCTACGCCGCACCAGGCTGGAGTCATTCAGGGATCGACGATTCAGTAGTTTGAGTGGTGGTGAAAAGCAACGGGTGCTGACTGCTGCCGCTCTCTGTCAACAATCGCAAGTGCTTCTGCTGGACGAACCCAGTGCACATTTAGACCCTGAAAACGAAGCCCAATTGTGGGAGCTCTTCCAGGACTTACGAGATAGTGGACATCTCATTTTCGTAGTTACTCATCACTTAGCCCTAGCCGCGCAAAATAGCGATCGTATCTGGCTACTGGATCGCGGTAAGTTAGTAGCCGATGCCCCGCCTTGTGATGCTCTGCGGCCTGATCGGTTGCAAGAGGTTTTCCATGTTCCGTTCCATTGGAACGAGAGCGCCGAAGGACGGGTGTTTCTAACTTATGGCCGCTGATTTACAAAGTCGCGCAAGATGGGTGTTGACGCTGTCCATATCGGTTGCGTTCGCAGCAGCAGTAGTGTGCCCATTCTTAGGCGGATTGGGTCTTGATTACGCAAAGCTATGGCGCCACGAATCCCCTGATTGGAACATTTTCATCAATCTGCGTTTGCCTCGCACTTTCCTTGCACTGCTAACCGGGGCAGCGTTATCTGGCGCTGGCGCGTTGTTTCAGGCGCTGATGCGCAATGCCCTGGCCACTCCATCAAGCTTAGGGATTGAAGCCGCTGCGGCACTGGGGGCAGTTACTGCCATCTCATTATTTTCGGGCGATGAAACAGGCTTTCCACTAGTGTGGTTCGCCGCACTTACTGGGGCGGTGATCGTAGTGGCACTGGTGGCCACGATTGGTCACATCGGACGCTTTCCCACCTTCACCATACTGCTAACCGGCATTGCGCTCAATTCGATTTGCACAGCTTTCATCCTATTGCTGCACAGTTTGGCAGGCATCACAAAAAGCTTTCAGATCACGCATTGGCTGATGGGTGGAATCGACGCCGTGGAATATCCTGTACTGCTGATGCTGGCCATTTCCATTGTCCCGATTTGCATCTGGATGCTGCGATTGGCGCGCGTGCTGAACGTCATTTCATACGGTGAAACATGGGCCATTGGACGCGGCGTGGATTGCCAACGGATCACCTGGCAAGGCTTTGCCGCTGGTGCCCTTCTGGTTGGAACCACGACGGCAGTAACCGGACCCATCGCTTTTGTTGGTCTGATTGTTCCCCATTTGATGCGGCGCATTGTGGGGCCCGATTACCGTCTGCTGATGCCCGCTTCCATTTTTGGCGGTGCCGCTTTTCTTGTAATTTGCGATACCATTTCACGCACCGTGCTGGCGCCTATTGAATTTCCAGTGGGTGTGACCACTGCGTTATTAGGAGGGCCATTCTTTGTCTGGTTACTCTGGTCGCGCTGAAGCGATTGGCCATGCTGGTGAGATTCTGCAGGGCGCAGTGCGCATTCTGAATCGCATTGAGCCCTTTCTGGTAACTCTGCCAGCCCCCGACTTTCGTAGCGAAGCCACTATATGTACATCTGAAGCTTGGAGCGTACACCCACCATGGAAAACCAAGGCACTTCGCGCTGCGCAGTTGGCTTGTCAGAGGTGGGGTATTGTGGAAACATTGAAAGTCGAGGTCCGCTCAGATATTCCGATTGCTCGAGGTTGCGGATCATCGACTGCTGACTGCGTAGCTGCCGTGCGCGCCGTCGCCGACATGACAGGGCGGCAATGCGCTGCTGAGGAAATTGCCTGTTTGGTGCAGCAAGCCGAAATCGCCAGTGATTCCACTATGTTTGATTTACAGCCGGTGGCTTTCTTACCGCGATCGGGTAGAGTGCTGCATCACTTCAATGCACCGTGGCCCGCTATGCACGTGACCATAGTTGACCTTGGGGGCCCTGCCGTCGAAACGCTAAGTTGCCCCACGCCAAACTACACAGAATCCGAATTAGACGAGTTTTATTGGCTTTTGGATGAATTAGGTCGCGCCATGGAAGCTGGGGATGCCGCCGCCCTGGGCCGCGTGGCCACTCGTAGCGCCATCATTCACCAGAATTACCGGCCGCATTCTGAGTTTCAACAGCTTTACAGAAAAGCGTGCGAAGCTGGTGCCTTTGGCGTAGCTTTGGCCCACAGCGGAACCGTAGCGGCAGTGTTATCGCCAAAGGCAGTGTACATAGAAGGTGCCATTGCGTACGCTATGGAAGGAGTGCAGCATGCCGATCTTGCTGGTAGGCGGAGGTAGCCGCAGCGGTAAGAGCCGCCACGCCCTGGAATTGGCCCGAAGGTACGGTCCACGTCGCGGATTTCTGGCCACCGCGCAAGCCTTTGATGATGAAATGCGTGATCGTATTCACAAGCATCAACTGGAACGTGGCGATGAGTTCCTGACGTTTGAAGAACCCTTTGATTTAGCTTCTGCGATCCTGCGAGTGGAAGGGAGTTTAGATGTGCTGGTGGTGGATTGCCTAACTCTTTGGCTGAGCAACGTGATGTTAGCCGAAAAGCACATCGACATGGAAGAAGCGCTCAACAAAATGGCCGCATCATCGCTACCCTGTGTGCTGGTAACCAACGAAGTGGGCTGCGGAATTGTGCCGGAAAATGCGTTGGCTCGACGGTTTCGAGATCAGGCTGGCATACTCAATCAACAGGCTGCGGCAAAAGCGATAGAAGCCTACTACATGATGTTTGGAGTCGCGTTGAAGATCAAGTAACCATGCGACAGGCAATCCAGTTTCTAACGGTTATCCCGATTCCCGCACCTGCCGGTCCGCCTGGTAAGTCAGCCTGGGCTTATCCCATTGTCGGGGTATTGTTGGGGCTCGCTGCCGCAGCATTACTCCCGCTGAAATTCGGCCCGCTGCTGATCGTAATCGCCCTGGCACTGATCACCGGTGGATTGCATGAAGATGGGCTGGCCGATGTGTTCGACGCTATTCGTGCTAACCGCACTCGCGAAAAAATGCTGCTGATTTTGAAAGATAGTCGCATTGGCGCGCACGGAGCCCTTGCATTGATTGCGTCGTTTGTGTTTCGTTGGCAAGCTCTTAGTGCACTGCATGGGAACCCCTGGCTACAACTACCTGCCGCTTATGGAATATCTCGGGCAACTATGGTTGTCATTGCCGCCATCACGCCTGCGGTTGGCGACGGATTAGGGAAATCATTTTCAGAATCGTTGCCGAAGTGGGCAGGACCATTGGCGATTCTCCAAATCTTGTTACTAGCCGCACTTACTGGATTTCCCACCGTCTTGTGGTTACTTGGAGCCAACGCGGTGGCACTGTTGTTACTGCGTCAGTGGTTCGTAATGCGATTGGGCGGAGTTACTGGAGATTGTATGGGTGCGGTGGAGCAGATTTCCGAAGCGGTTTCATTAGGGGTGATGGCATGCCTATGATTTACCTCATCCGACATGCTCGTCCAACGTTGGCCGGTGTCTTGTTAGGAAGTACCGATTCGCCACTGGCTTCAGGAATCCATATACCAGCATCCGTCCTCAAAGTGGACATAGTCATTTCCAGCCCGTTATCCAGAGCTCTGAAAACTGCCGAACTAATGTTTCCCAACCAGCCAATCACTATCATTCCTGAACTTGCTGAACGTTGCTTGGGACATTGGGAAACCAAGCGTTGGGCCGAAGTGGAGGAGGAATGGCCGGAACTCGCTGCCAAAGCCATCGCCGATTGGTTCGGCACCACTCCACCGGGCGGAGAACCCTGGCACACCTTCAAAACTCGCGTCACGAATGCCGGGCGGAGCTTAGCCAAAACCAGCGTCACAGCAATTGTTGCCCATGTCGGTGTGAATGCAGTGTTGTGGCACTTGGCAACTGGTGGCGACCTGACTCAGTTTCATCAGGAATACGAAGAGGTAATTTCCATTGATCTCACTCATTAACATTCCACCGGCCAAGAATGACTTACTCACTGCTGCTGTTTTGGCTCGTTGGAATTCACTTACAAAGCCGCCTGGGAGCTTGGGCAGGTTAGAATCGCTAGTAACTCAACTTGCTTTGGCATCAGGCACAGCGCAACCCACAGTTAGCCGCAAAACGATGGTGGTATTTTGTGCAGATCACGGCGTGACTGCTGAAGGCGTCAGTAAGTATCCGCGCGAAGTAACTGGGCAGATGCTGCATAACTTCCTGGCCGGAGGTGCCGCTATCACGGTGCTTTGTCGTCAATTTGGCATCACGCCGATGATTGTGGATACTGGCGTGGACGCGGAGCCTTTGAGGGGCGCAATCCATCGCCGATTAGGCCGTGGCACAGCGAATTTCTGTAACCAACCGGCCATGACCGAATCGCAACTGGAACAGGCACTTCAAAACGGCATCGCGCTGGCTGAAGAAGTGCGGGAACAGGCCGATATTGCAGCAGTCGGCGAAATGGGGATCGGCAACACCACGTCGGCAAGCGCGCTGCTTTGTGCATATACGGGCATGCTGCCAGCGGATGCAGTGGGTCCAGGCACGGGCGTCGATGCGGCAGGGGTTTCCTTGAAGGCAGCCGTAATTCAACGGGCACTTACATTTCATAAACGTGTTGTAGAAGAAGCTGACCCAGCCAAAATCCTGGCCACATTCGGCGGCTTTGAGATAGCCACCATGACCGGATTTCTGTTAGGTGCCGCAGCCAAGCGGCTTCCTGTAGTGGTGGACGGATTCATTTCATCATCGGCAGCATTGGCCGCACGGGCCATGTCGACGAATGTGATGGACTACTTATTCTTCTCTCACGTTTCCGCAGAGACAGCACATAAGCGCATGTTAGGTGCACTGAACGCACAAGCCATTCTTGATTTGGAAATGCGTTTAGGGGAAGGTTCCGGAGCAGCCATGGTGATGCCTGTGTTCGATGCGGCAGTGGCGCTGTATTCACAAATGGCCACTTTTCCTGAAGCTGGTGTTAGTGAGTCTTTTGAAATCTGCATAAAACATTGAAGGTAAGTCGTCGCGTGATACAGTTATGTATATACAGATGGTTTTCACCTGGGATGAAAACAAAGATCGCAGCAACAAGACCCAGATGGGATCAGCTACCCGGACCGGATCATTGAAGGCGAACAACGCTGGCATGCGATTGGATTAGCTGGCGGTATTGTCGTTTTATTGGTGGTTCATACAAATAAGGAGCAACATGACGAAGAAGAAATCAGAATTATCTCCGCGAGAAAAGCGAATTCCCGCGAACGCTCTCTTTACAACCCCCATCACTGAAAAGCAGCGCCAAGAATTGAAACGTCTGGCGGCCAAGCCTGATTCTGAGATTGATTACTCCGACGCTCCGGAAGTCTTTCCGACAGCGTCAAGCATTGAGGTTGGCCGCTTCTATCGGCCCGTTAAACAGTTGGTAAGCATACGGGTGGACGCGGACGTCCTTAATTGGTTTCGTTCTCGTGGCGGCAAATACCAGACTTACATGAACGAAGTCTTGCGTCGCGAAATGCTGGGGCAACCACGTGGTCGATGATTACGCATGGATATGCGAGGAGTTAGATGCTTGTGACTTTATCTCTGGACGACATTAAACGGATTGTAGACAGCGCCGACCTTGACAAGTTCATTGGAGAAATTGAGAATCAATTTTTCGATGCAAAGGGTGCTCCATATCGCTTTGATGCAGGTAAAGATGAATATCGCGAACTCGCAAAGGATGTCTCTGCCTTTGCCAACTCCGGTGGAGGCTATATCCTATATCGTCATTGACGCCGATACGATCGCTAAAATTCGTTGAACTCCTTAGCTAATAACCTCACATCACCCATCTGCTATCCTGAAGATTCCCAAGGGCACCCAATGCGTCAACTCCGCTACGAAACTCCCAGCGGGATACGTGTCCT
>JANMWO010000341.1:0-7334 GCA_031394025.1 Acidobacteriota bacterium | reverse complement strand
CCATGCGAAGCAAAAAATCGCGCAGCAGTAAACTGGGATGCTTGGGTGTTTCCTGTTGTTGAATGTCGGTACCCTTGACCCGATCAATGGCTTCCGAAGGTTTGACATACAGCCGCATGCCAACAAATGCGCTACCTATCATGACTGCGAGAAAGAGTGCTATCCCTAAAATAATGGGCATAATTTATACCTCAATCGTGACGATCTTTTGAATGATGGCGTACCCAATAACCTGCAAAAAGATTGCGCCAGCCATCATGTAATTGCCTGTTTCATCCAAAAAGAAAAAGCGAATGTAATCAGGACTTGTCCAGAACATCATTACTGCAACACCAACCGGAATCAACGTCAGCGCGGTTCCCGTCATTCTGCCGTGAGCACTGATGGCTTTTATCCTTCCGCGCAGCTTGAAGCGCTCACGGATGACATAGGCGAGTTTGTCGAGAATTTCGGCGAGATTACCACCCGTCCGCTTTTGAAGCATGACGGCGGAAACGAAGAAATGAACGTCCAACAGTGGCATCCGCTGGGCCAGTTTTTCAAGCGCAATCTCCAGTGGCAAACCAAGATTATGTTCCTCAAAGACTCGACGGAATTCCCCGCCAAGAGGCTCTTGGAACTCTTTGTGAATCATTTCCATCGCCACCGAAAATGCATGACCGGCACGCATCGATCTGGCGACGAATTCCAGACTGTCGGGAAACAGCTCCTCGAATTTATGGATGCGCGAACTGCGCATTCTCATTGCGTAGAGAAGCGGAAATACTCCAAGAACGATTCCGCATAGAACGGAGAGCTTCTGGAATTGGCTAGGCAAGAATAAATAGCCAGCACCGAAACCTGCACCGAAACCGATGAGACAGAAATTGACCAGTTTTGCGGGTGTCCATTTAAGCCCCGCCTGCTCCAGCAAAGTTCGCAGTTTAACGCCCAGTTCAAACCGGTGCAGAATCCTAAATACAACTTTTGTCTTGTCTTCCTCGACTTCAATTAGTGCGGGACCGGCTTTCTTCAGCTTTTCCGTCTTCTTTTGAGATCCTACAAGACGGCTTTTAATTTTTCCGAGATCGGAATTGCGTAGAAGATTGCTCAACATGTACCAGATCGCCAATGCGGCAATCCAAACACCAATGGCCATAGCTAGGAACGTACCCATACTTCTTTGCTCCTTTTACTCGATTTCCAAAACTTCGTCGAACAAATCCGGGCGCAACCGTATTCCGGCAGCGAGAAGTTTTTCGTAAAACTTTGGCCGAATGCCCGTTGCTGCAAATCGTCCGAGCACTTGCCCTTGGGGTCCCAGTCCTCGCTTTTCAAAGACGAAGATATCTTGCAATGTGACGATTTCGCCTTCCATTCCTGTGACCTCAGTGATGCTCGTTACACGTCTTGTGCCGTCGCTTAAGCGGGCAGCCTGGACGAATAAATGCACTGCACTGGCGATCTGCTGACGGATCGATTCAAGCTTCATGCTGGCGTTGGCCAGCGACACCATCACTTCCAGTCGAGAAACACCATCGCGAGGCGTATTGGCGTGGATCGTCGTTAGCGAACCGTCATGACCCGTATTCATCGCCTGAAGCATGTCGAGCGCTTCCCCGCCGCGGACTTCACCGACCACAATACGGTCAGGCCGCATACGCAAGCTGTTGATTAGCAATTCGCGTTGTCGGATAGCGCCGTTTCCTTCGAGATTCGCCGGCCGAGTTTCAAGTCGCGCAACATGTGGCTGCTTGAGCTGCAATTCGGCGGCATCTTCAATGGTCACGATCCGCTCTTTCGGCGATATGAAAAAGGAAAGTGCATTGAGCAGTGTTGTTTTTCCGGCGCCGGTACCACCAAGGATGATGATGTTCATGTGAGCCTTAACGGCTGCTTCGAGGAGTTCCATCATGCCAGGAGTAAGTGCTTTTTTCGACACCAAATCGGCAGGCATCAGCTTGTCGTTAGAAAAGCGACGAATTGAAACTAGTGGCCCGTCGAGAGCTAGAGGCGGAATAATTGCATTGACGCGCGAGCCGTCGAGCAGTCTGGCATCGACCATTGGCGTGGATTCGTCAACTCTGCGTCCAACCTGGGAAACAATTTTGTCGATGATTCTCAACAGATGCGCGTCATCGCGAAAAGTTACGCTCGTCAATTCCAATTGACCGCGCCGTTCGACGTAAACCTGCTTGCTACCATTCACCAAAATATCGGAGATCGTCGGATCCTTCAAAAGCGGTTCCAAGGGTCCAAGGCCGAAAACTTCGTCGATAACCTCGTCGCAAATCTGTTGCTTTTCTATAGAACTTAGAAGCGTCGGTTCTGTATCAATCAGGGACACCAGCGCCTGGCGGACTTCTCCGCGGACCCGTTGGTTGTCGATCGTCGCTAACGCTTCCAAATTGATCTTATCGAGCAGCTTGCGGTGAAGCGTAAACTTTAATTCCTGATACTCAGGTTTAAGCGCTCCTTTCGGTTTCGCTGTATTTTTGAGTAGCCGCTGTTCCCAGTTCAATTGTTGCGGTGTTTTTGGTTCAATTCCAGAGATCATGCCGTGTTGTTCCTCTTCTGAATTTTGTGTGATCTCATGTGTCTAGGCCTGCATTAGTGCAAGTTTGGACTGTCCGGTGCCCATGCTGGCTTTTTGCGCGGCTTCGATCAGGGCCGACACCTTTACTGCCATAGAATCTATGGCTTTACCCAACTCGCTATCCTGTCCGAGAGGCTCACCTAACGTCACTACCCGATGGAGGGAAAAGTAATCGTTGGGAATCGTCGTGAACACCGGGGTACTAAACATCTTTTCCATGTCGCTACCACTGATCCCGTCGCGCTTATCTAATCTGTTGACGACTACTTGAAACCGGCTGCTTTCAAACCCCAGTTGCTTGATCATCGCGATAGACTTTCTGGTCAAGTGCAGGCTGGGCAGCTCCGATGTTGTGACAAGAAAAGTGAGATCTGATTCCGGTACTCCGAGCAACGTGGTCTTATTGAAAATGGAAGGCATGTCGAGAATAATCCAATCGTATTTGCGACGGGCAAATTCGAGAATTTCATGGAGTCTTCCCTGATCCAGTTGCACCATGGACGGTTCCTCTGGTGCAGGTAAGATGTCCACTCCATTGGCGTTCACGGTTAATCCATTCCATAAACTCGGTTCCAAGTCTCCTTCCGATTCGAGCAACGAAAGGACTGAGTTATGATTTTGTATCTTCACGTAGAAACCGACAGTACCGCCCATTAGGTCGAGGTCCATCAGCAAAACTTTCCGCTTATTCATCCGGCGCAGGGCAAAGGCTGTTTGAGCGGCCAACGTGGAAGCACCCGAGCCCGGTTTGGTGCTGGTAAATCCCAATACAAAGGCAAATTCTGGTTCTGTCGAAGCGTCAGGTCGAAGCAGTTTTTGGATTCGAGCCGCGCTATCGAGCATCGTCGAAGCATCAAAAGGTGCGTACAAGAACTCGCTTGCTCCGGCTCGGAAGGATCTTACTAAAACTTCAGAATCGTTCGATGTGTGGAGTCCTACGACATGAATCTTTTGCGGATTTCCCTGGATAATTTGGATTAATTCCAAAGCTTGGTCGAGGCCTGAGCTTAGATCAAGCAGGACTACATCGGGCTTTAGTTGTCGCAGCCTGAGTTCCAGAGCCTGGCCAGTCAAGAAGCTCTTCATTTCCGAGAGAATGTGGAACGCTTGCGTTGCACTGTGGGTCTGGGCGAACGCCTGCGCCAGATCCCGATTGGGAGCGATCATTAGCGCCGTTAATTGCGTTTCTCTCGACATTCTGTTCACTCTTGACTATTTTTTGCCGGAACTAACGGCCTCTACCAAACAGTTTGCTGGCGAAACTGGCTTTCGGTGCCGCCGTCGACTTGTTTCCTGAAACCTTAGGATGGCTTTCTTTCGGCGACTCCTGGTAGAACTCCTTGGGGAAGTTGAGCTCTGGTTTAGGATCTTCTTTCTTGATCGGTTGGACGATTTCAGGCGTCACCAGCACGATCAGCTCAGTTTTATTGCGATTCTCGGTTCTGGTCTTGAAAATATGGCCGAGTAATGGAATATTGGCTAATCCTGGGATCTTGGAAATTGTTTCGGTCACCCTTTCGTCGATCAACCCACCGATGACGAAGCTTTGTCCTTCGCCAAGTTCCAGTGTCGTTTCAACGCGTCGGGTGCCGATAGCGGGAATCGTGAACCCGTTGAACTGGACACCATTCGCTAAATCGATCGTCGAAACCTCGGGCTTGATGTACATCTTGATCGTATTGTTTTCCGTTATCTCAGGCTTGAACTGAAGCCTTACGCCGAACTCTTTGAAGGCAACCGAGACGGAACCTGCATTCGAGCCGCCTTGCAGCACAGGAACTGGAAATTCACCACCAACGAGGAAGGTTGCCATCTGGCCATTATTTGTGACTAAGTTCGGTTCGGCCAGAATTTGCAGCAATCCCTTGGACTGCATATTCCGTAGAAACACTCCAAGATTGATGTCTGGGCGGAAGGCAAAGATATTGAGTAAATCGCTCATATCGAAGCCTCCTCCTGCTTTCAGATTTCCAAAAGTTGGCGCCGCAATTCCGCCGGGATTGGATCGAGTCAAGGTGTTGCCACCAGCGGCTATACTGACCCCGAAGGCTGTTCCGGCATTGCGATCAATTTCTGCGAATTTGACTCGCAACAGAATTTGCCGCTCCATTTTCGGTGTGGGCAGTTTCATGTTGTTCACAACTGTTTTGCCTAACGGAGCGACCATCGCCGCCACACGGTCAGCGATCGCCTGGGAACTAACACTTCCACCGAGGGTCACGGTATCCCGCAGAGCTTGAATTTGAATGTTTTCGTCTGGGAAAGTGCTTTTTAAGAGCTTCCGAAATGGCTCAAGGTTGTTTTCTACGGTTATCGCGTAAAACTCCCTTTGCCCGCTTCGTGACCAGACAATCAAAGTTGAACCACCGGGGGCCTTGGCATTGAGCAGGATCTCACGCGTGGAGACGGCTATATAGTCGGCAACTTCCGGATTGCTGGTGGAGATCCGGCCGATGTCCTCTGGATAGTCAATCACCACACTCTTTCCGACAGTCAATTTCAATTCCTGCATGGACTGTGCCCAACCGCCCGCAGTGAGCATCACCATAGGCAATGCCACCCGAATGAGCGTGGCGGCAACCGCAGACCGCAATATGTTCATAAATGCTTTAACCTTCGACATGCAAATCTCCAATCCCAATTTGTCTATTGACCGGACTTAAGCTGAGCGTACTTTTTCGATTGCCGATGCATTGTCAGTTTGCTCTGGGAGCTACCGTACCAATGGTTTTGATATTTCCACGGAATTCAACTATTTCGCTGGGTGGCGGTGGTGGCGGTGGGGGTGCCAAAGCCATCGGAACAGGATCCGCCTGTACTTGTCTTCGGACTACAGGTTTTGGCCTGCGCACAGGAGCCACTGTGTTGTCATCCACGCTATTGTTGCTGCTGTTATTGGTCATCTTTAATTTTGACGACGGTGCTTTGGTGTAGCCACCGAACAGTTGACCAACTTCTCGACCAGCAGTCTTGGACAGTTCGTTGTCGTTGCCATTGCGAAGAATTAACTGAATTCTGCCCTCGCTACCTGCGAGCGTGAGCGTTTCGGCTTGCTCGGGAGTGCACAGTAGCGTGACCGTAGTGGCATTAATCGGCTGACCTCGTGAATCTGCTTGAATTGCCTGACCAGCCGATAGCACCTGCATATTTTGTAGAACTGTAGTGGTCACCGTGCCTTCCCCACTCGGGGGACGACCGGTGGTGAGCACGTCGACTTTCATGCCAGGCATTACGAAGCCGGCAACACCGACGACTTCATTCACTCGAATGGGAACCGCGCGCATGCCCACTGGGATTAGCGAAGGTAAGCCTTGATTGCCTCGTAGAGCCAGGCGGCCCTCAATGATAGGTTCATCCTGCAATATATTGCTGATGACTGGACGACTGACAACTTCCTCAACTTTTCCGAATCCGCCCTTGGGGAAAGCATCGGTTGAGACCTTAGTCAGTTTTACATCGTCGGGTTTTATGATTACTCCGACAGAAATGGGTTTCACGGCCACAACTAGATCCTTGAGGTCCGTCTTGACCTGGGATTGCTGTGTTGGGCCAGCCTTGCCGACCATCTGATAAAAGATGCTCGACACGACTAGTGCAAACACCAAGCTAACTCCCAGAACCGTTAAAAATCTGCGATCCATATTTCCAGGCCTCCGTTTCCGCCCAAAATACCAAGTTGCCCCGGCTTAAAACCTTTTCAAAATCTGACATCAAAACTTTAGACATTCCCGAGAAGAGCTAACCATACTCCCAGCGTTATTGCGGGAGCGTAAGGGATGGAAGCACGCTTCTCGACTTCTTCAGAAACTACTTCTTCAGGACCAGAAGCCGCCACTTTCACAACAGGCTTGAGGAACTTAAAAATTGCCCTGCCAATCAGTACCAATGCCGCCATCAATCCGCCGATTGCTGCTGCCCACAATGCCGCTTCCAGCAGGATGGATGGCTTACCAAGGACGGCACCAAATCCGGCCATCAATTTCACGTCTCCTCCGCCCATTCCCCCGAGTAGGTAGAATGCGAGGAAAACTCCAAATCCGGCGAGTGCACTTCCAAAAGCCGAAACCACGCCGTGCCCGCCACGCTCAAAAAAATGCCAGCCGAGTCCACCAGTTAAAGCTGCGAGCGAAGTCCAATTGGAAATTTGTCGATGCCATAGGTCTTCCGCTACTGCGGCAATTCCAATTCCAACGGCGAGAATGATTTGACCTTCCATGCGCGCTTTCCTCTAATTCGCAACCACTAACTGCGTTTACCAATCGAATTTCTTAAAGGCTGCTTTGTGCCGATTTTTAACAGCAGAGACCCCAAAAAGCCACCTTCCATCGCGAAATGTTCCAACCGCTTTCCTGATGGCAACACCCAACCTGGCCGATTTACTTGCGAACTGGGCTGAACCCGTTCTGGCGAAAGTGAATCGTTGTTTTTGGTGAACTTCATGATTTATCGTCTCCCTTAGTTATTTCGGCCTTGTTGGGGTTTTTCATTAGGTCTAATGGAACTTTTTTCTCACTACCCATGTGGTTCGCTAAATCTTTGTCTACCCCATCGTTTGTTCGCTTTATGAACAAAATTGCATTTCCGTCATCTTCTACGGTTTTCCACCCAGAATTTCTTTTTAAGATACTAGCCAAGGGCCAGGAAGGGGGTATCAGTGCTGCCGTAAAACGATGCTTCTGCAAGAGTTCTTCCCATTCATAGGATCCCTGGAGAAGAGCCATATAGTCCTTACCCAACTGGGGACCGTAAAAATCGCTGC
>JANMWO010000321.1:0-8431 GCA_031394025.1 Acidobacteriota bacterium | reverse complement strand
AAGCCCATCAGCCGCCCTTCGCCCTTCTTCACGCTTTCAATGAACGCCGGAATATTTTCCACCGTACCAATGTGCGCCAGCATTTTCAGCACTGCTTCATTGGCGCCCCCGTGCAGCGGACCATACAATGCTGCTGCTGCCGCCGAAAGCGATGAGTACGGATCAGTGTCCGCGCTCGATACAAGTCGCATCGTCGACGTGGAACAATTCTGTTCATGGTCAGCATGCAGGATGAACAAAATATCCATCGCCTTTTCCAGCGCAGGGTCGGGAGTTTTGCCAAACATCATGTGCAAAAAATTGCCCGCATAGCTCAGAGTCGGGTCAGGCGCCACCATGGGAAGCCCAGCCTGATGCCGATAGCAGCAAGCACCCACCGTGGCCACTTGCCCAATCAGCCGATGAATCTGTTTCACACGATTGGCCGGATCATTCACTTTTTTCGAGTCCGGATAATAAGTGGACAGCGCCGCAATGGCTGCCTGGAACACTCCCATCAAGTGAGCGCTAGGCTCAAACGCTTGAATAATGCGCGGAAAGGTGGCGGGCACATCCAGATTCTGATGAATCGAGTCGGTCCAATCTTTAAGCTGCACGGCAGTGGGAAGTTCGCCATACAGCAGCAAATACGCTGTTTCCAGATAGGAACCTTTTTCCGCTACTTGCGCAATGGGAATGCCGCGATAGTTCAAAATACCTTTGTCGCCGTCAATGAAAGTGATGGTACTTTTGCAAGCCGCCGTGTTCATGTACGAAGGGTCATAGGTCATAATGCCGAAGTCTTCGTCATGAGCCTTAATCTGGCGAAGCTCAATGGCCTTGACTGTTTCGTGTTCAATAGGCAGCTCAAAAGTCTTGCCAGTTCGGTTGTCGGTAATCGTTAAGGTGTCTTTCGACATTCGCGCTTCCTCTAGAAATAAATGCTTCGAATCATTTTTTGGTGCTCTTATTCGGAGCAACAGTCAGTAGTGGGTCAATCACAGCGGTAAGCCCCAGGCCTTCAAACAGGTCCTTGGTTTCCGGGGTCTTTGCAAAATCGTTACGAATCATTCCCTGCGTATCAATCACAAACAGATGCGGAACGTGCATGGAAGAATTCGAGGCAGTAGCTTTGAAGTAGGATGCCGACATTTGCCCGCAGTCAAACAGGACCGGCGTGCTGACTTTGGACTCCTGTAGGAATTTGGCCACAGTGGTTTGAGTATCGGGCGGATTCACAACCGCCAAAACAACTACTTTGCCCGCATACTTGGCTTTCAACTTATCCAGAGTTTTAGCCAGTACCTGACAATCAGGACAAGTGCTCTGCATAATTTCAAGCAGGACCACTTTGCCACGATAATCGGCCAGGTCGTAATACTTCAGTTGAGAATCAGGAAGTGTAAATCCCGGAGCACGCCGACCGGATAGTTCGCCGGAGCCCAGAATAACAGTAGAGGTGAGGAGAGCGCAGAGCAGCGCCCGAATGCTTCGCATGGCCAATAGCTAGTGTACCTGATTGTCGAGTGGGGGATTTTCTGGAGCAGCACGAACAGTCAGATGGTTGTCAGAAATGATCGGGCAGCCCTGGCGATCCCCTTCAAAACTTGCAGCCCATCATGCTGAGTTCCGGTGTTGAACTGCGGCCCCGTATGATCCACAGCATTGCTCACCATCGCCACTAAAGCGACGCAAGCTTGTCTGGCAATGCCAAATGCAAACAACGAAGCCGCCTGCATCTCCACCGCCAGCGTACCCTCACTTGCCCAATGTTCCAGTTGCCCTTTCGTCTCACAGTAAGGGGCATCCGTCGTCCACACCTCGCCGCATCGGACAGGCCATCCAGTGGCGATCAACTCCCGATTCAGCAGATCCGTGATCGGCGATTGACACACCACCGCTCTGCTTGAGGGCAAGTAATGGTATGAGGTTCCCTCGTCACGAATCGCACTGGTGGCCACCACCAGGCAAGGAAGTGGCAGATCAGCAGACACACGACCAGCCGACGTCAATCCAACAATGAGTTTCGCCCCAGCGGCGTGGAGTTGTTCGGCAATCAGCACCGAATACGGTCCCCCAATGGTTCGCGCAATGATTCCGCACGTCACACCTTCTATCTCAATTGCAAACATTTGGGTATGAAAGCAAGCCCACGAACGGAACGGTTTGGCCAGACCCTCTTGCACCAGCCAGTCCGTTAGGTCTCCATCGAATTCAAGAATGCATATTGCTGGAATGTCACCGTCAGGAATCTGGCGGTTGCGACGCACGTCGTCCATCAAGTTCTTCGCCGTGAATGCCGACGGCTGATCGAACGTATGGTCCAAAATCGGTGGAATCGGGTTGTCCTGTGCAGTCACTTCCAAAGTCTAACACCCAACCAAAAACCCATCTCCGCATTGGTCATTCTGCTACCATCTCGCTTTAGGGACGAATGTTTGAGAACTACACCACCTCTGCCCGCCGCGCCATCTTGTTCGCTCGTTACGAGGCCAGCGTGTATGGTGCACCAGAGCTCGATGCGGAACATTTATTGTTAGGACTCTTACGAGAAGACGATTTCCTGCAACGGAATGTCTCCAGTGCCATTGTCCGCAAAGCAATCGAAAAGAAGACGCCGCCCAGGCCACGTTCCACAACATCTGTCGACATGCTCTTAAGTCAGGCCGTAGTGCGAATTATTGCTTACAGCTCCGAAGAATCGGAACGTCTGGGGCAGCATGAAGCCAACTGTCTGCACCTCGCTTTAGGTGTGATTCGCGAAGAAACTTCGCTTGCCGCAAAGTTGCTCCGCGATCAAGGATTCGGTCGCGAGACCATCCTGAAGCATCTTCTAGAAACCAACGCACAGAGCCTGTCCGCGCTTCCTGCCAGGCGATTAGCTACGCAACTTTCCGACAACCGAGCCCGCGTAATGGGCATCACTCAGAAAGAAGCTGGGAACGAATTGGAATTCTACCCTTGGACTCGTGCCCAGGCGTTGGGTTTTCTGATTCAACTTGCCACCGCCCATCATCAGTTATTCGCCCGCTCCTTGGTTGAATCAGGCATCAGTGCCGAAGCTCTGCCCACATCCGAAAGCGTCACGGCCCAGCATTATGAACTTTTACCGGTTCACCAACTGGCGGATTTATGGGTTAAATTGAACGAACTGCTTGTGCACGTTCTGTCCCATGTCCCGCCCGATAAATGGAACACCGCTTGCCGCATAGGTAGCGACGCAGAGATTCCACTCAGCCAATTGGTGGATGCATTTGTACAGACGCAGGAAGATGTCCTTGGTCAAATTCTTTGGTATTTTTGAGGTGCTGTCATGGACGGCTATTTTCCAAGTTGGCAATAATTGCCAGTGCTGTTAAAGTGAAATGGAGAACCCCTTCATCATGCCCACCCGCAACGTAAACCTGACAGAACACTTTGACCGCTTCATCGACACAGGCATCACGTCAGGGCGGTTCAGCAATGCCAGCGAAGTGGTGCGCGAAGGTTTGCGACTTCTTGAACAACGCGAGCAAGAGAACATAGCCAAGCTCGAATGGCTCCGCAGTGCCGCTAAAGAGGGGTTCGACCAACTTGACCGCGACGAGGGAATCGAGTTTGGGTCGATGGCTGACCTTACTGTCTATATCCATCAAATAGGGAAAGACGTCTCTGCAGAACTAGCGTCTGAGCGCAAGCGTGGCTAGGAGACGGGTTTTGGCGCGAGTCAGTCTTGCGCTTGCCGCTAGTCAGGATGTGCGTAAAATTCTCAAGTGGACCGAAGAGAAATTCGGCAAACGGGCGCAGGAACGGTATAGGGATCTTCTGCTGCAAGCACTCCGTGATATCGAAGCCGATCCAGAACGACCAGGTTCGAAGGAGTGGCCAAACATCTTAGCCATTGGCACCCGCACCTATCATCTTTCATTCAGTCGCAGTCGGACCAACGGCCAAGCAGTGAAAGAACCCCGACATTTCATTCTCTATCGACTACGCAAAGATGCTGGGATCGAGGTGGGGCGAATTCTTCACGATGGTCGCGACCTTCAGCGACACCTTCCCCAAATTACCTCCGTCACGATTCGTAACGCTGCCCGTTTTGACGACAAAAGTACGCGTGATGGCACTAACGCGAATCCCTATCAGGTAAAGCAGGTTCGCAAAGTCATATTAAGAAACAAATTGGCGAAACAATCATGAGCAAATACGAAGTGGTCATCTACTGGAGCAATGAAGACGATGCCTTCATCGCTGAAGTGCCGGAACTTCCAGGCTGCGTCGCTCACGGACCTACTCAAGAGTTGGCTCTTGCAAACTCTCAACAAGCCATTAAGTTATGGATTGAGTCGGCTGTTCATTTTGGAGATCCAATCCCAGAGCCCAAGGGCCGCCGGTCAGTCTTCGCCTGAAGACTAATCCGCATAGGCTCGACTTGTGCGTGTTCCTGAAACGAACAAGGGCTGCTCCAACGAAAGGATGAAGCGCCTTCTCATTCAGGCTGAGCTTTTAGCTTGGCGAGGTAACCGTCCAGTTGGTCTTCGGGAATGCCTTCGCCACGATCAAGTTGATCGATGCCGCGCCTGATCTTCGCGTTGATTGCGCCATTGTTTTCCAGCAGCCAGCGGTCCTGCTCTTCCTGCGTGTTGAGAAGCCGGAGCAACGCCTCTTCAGCGCTGGCCGCACCTGTGGCCAGCATTTGCCTATGAATTCTAGCCTCCACGGACGCATCTTGGATTTCGATATTCATAGTCGCTCACTTACAATAGACAGCATCTCTTCGTATTAACCTTATTTAGCGCCTTTGATCTTGTTAAGAACTACGATGTTCTAATCATCTAATCCACGTAAGCCTTACGGATGGAATCCAGCACCCCGTTCACAAACTTCACCGATTCATCCCCGCTAAATCTGCGCGCCAAATCCAGCGCCTGATCAATCGCCACCGGAGCCGGGGTCTTGTAATACCGCATTTCAAAAATAGCCATCCGTAACAAATTCCGATCCACCACCGGCATTCGATCCAGACGCCAGTTCGATGCAAACTTGGTAATCACTTCATCCAACTCAGTTAGCTTCCCAACCGTCCCGGCGACTAACTCTTCCATGAACGGATCGGGCTCCGGCTTCTCCGTCTCTTCCTCTGAATAGAGCGTTTCGTAATAGGCTTGAATCGCTTCTTCTACCGGCTGCCGACGCATGTCCCACAAGTAGAGCACCTGCAAAGCACGACGCCGAGACTCAAAGCGAGTTGGCATCCGTTACCGTTTCTCCCGCAGGCGCTTCAACACATTGGCCATTTCAATCGCCGTCATCGCCGCATCGAAACCCTTGTTGCCTTGCTTGGCACCAGCACGATCCACCGCTTGTTCCACCGTGTTCGTCGTCAGTACGCCAAACGCAATGGGGACGCCTGTTTGCATTGAAACTTGCGATACGCCCTTGGTCGCTTCGCCCGCTACGTAATCGAAGTGCGGAGTATCGCCGCGGATCACTGCGCCCAGGCAAAGAATGGCGTTATACTTGCCGTTCTTCGCGACTTCAGACACAGCCAGTGGCAATTCCCACGACCCGGGAACGCGCACCACGTCGATCTCTTCTTCTTTGGCGCCGTGACGAACTAAGCCGTCAATCGCGCCGTCCAGCAATCGCTCTGTAATGAAACTGTTGAAACGGGCAACGACGATTGCGAACTTCAGTCCGCTAGCATCCAGCTTGCCCTCAATGGTGTTGTATGACATATCACTTTCCGGAAAAATTTGGTTTGCGTTTTTCAAGGAACGCTTGCGTCCCTTCGCGTTTGTCTTCTGTGGCCGCACTCAACCCGAACGCGGTAGCTTCAAAATTCAGCCCTTGTTCCAGGCCGCTGGCTAATCCTACATCCACTGCTTCCATTGTCAACGACAATGCCACTGGCCCGTTAGCCAGCATTTTACTTGCTATCTCATGGGCCTTTGCCAACAACTGATCGGGTTCCACCACATGATTCACTAACCCCATCAGCCGCGCCTCATCAGCCGTAATCGGATCGCCGGTCAACAGCATTTCCATTGCCCTGCCCCGACCCACCAACAGCGGCAACCGTTGCGTCCCGCCGAACCCAGGTACGATTCCCAACTTCACTTCCGGCTGACCCAACTTCGCGTTTGTCGATGCAATGCGAATGGTACAAGCCATGGCCAGTTCCAATCCACCGCCCAATGCAAAACCGTTCATCGCCGCAATCACCGGCTTGCCGCACGTTTCAATGCGACGGAAAATTCGTTGACCTTGCCGGGCAATGTTGCGCGCTTCAAGCGGCGTAGCTTTGGACAACTGTTCAATGTCCGCACCTGCTACAAATGATTTCGGACCCGATCCAGTGACGATCACAGCACGTACTTCAGAATTCTTTTCAAAGCCTGCAAAGGCCTGGTCAATCTCTTCCAATGTCTGTGCACTCAATGCGTTGAGCTTCTCTGGACGCGTGATGGTGAGGGTGACAATGCCGTCAACAGCCTCGCCGATGTGTATGTGGCCGGGGGACATATGGGATAATTGAAAATTCAGCCCTTATTCTACCGCATGGTTCCCGCTTTCATCCGCAATTTCTCTATCATCGCGCACATCGATCATGGCAAATCGACGCTCGCAGACCGCTTACTTGAATTCTGCGGTAACTTGAGCCAACGTGAAATGAAGGAGCAGGTGCTGGACTCCATGGATTTGGAGCGCGAACGCGGCATCACCATCAAAGCCCATGCCGTCCGTCTTAGTTACAAAGCGAAAGATGGCAACACGTATCAACTCAATTTGATTGATACACCGGGGCACGTGGATTTTTCTTACGAAGTGGCTCGTAGCCTGCAAGCCTGCGAAGGTGCCCTGCTAGTAGTGGATGCATCCCAAGGCGTGGAAGCCCAAACGCTGGCCAATACGTATTTGGCGTTGCACTACAATCTGGATCTGATCCCGGTGATCAACAAGATCGACCTGCCCAGTGCCGAGCCCGAACGGATTAAGGAACAGATTGAACAATTGATCGGTCTGGATGCCAGTGAAGCCGTTTTAGCCAGTGCGAAACAAGGCATTGGCATTCAAGAAATTCTGGAAGAAGTAGTGAAGAAAGTGCCTGCCCCGAAAGGCAATCCAGACGATCCACTGCGCGCGCTCATTTTCGATAGCTGGTTTGATCCATACCGCGGCGTGATCATTCTAATGCGCATCATGGACGGGACGATTCGAGTTGGCCAAAAGATTCGTCTTTGGTCCAACGGTGCCGTGTACAACGTGGACGGGCTGGGCTATCAGGCGCCGAAGCCAACCACTTGTCAGGAACTTTCTGCTGGCGAAGCTGGCTTTGTGATCGCCAATATCAAAACCGTGAGTGACGCGAAGATCGGCGATACGATTACCGATCACAACCGACCTTGCCTGGAACCGCTGCCGGGCTTTGAAGAAATTAAGGCCATGGTGTTCGCTGGCCTTTATCCAGTGGAGAGTCATGAACACGGCTTGTTGCGCGATGCTTTGGAAAAGCTGCGATTGAACGATAGCGCTCTAAACTTTGAACCGGAAAATTCCGCTGCGTTAGGCTTTGGATTTCGTTGCGGATTCCTCGGCTTGCTGCATATGGAAATTGTGCAGGAACGATTGGAGCGGGAATTCGATATTAACCTGATCACCACTGCTCCCGGTGTGCGTTACAAAATCACCGGTACAGATGGTTCGCTGATTGAAGTGGATAACCCGACGAAGTTCCCCAATCCGTCGCAAATCGAAAAGATTGAAGAGCCCATCATTGAAGCAACTGTAATCACCCGTGAAGATTTTGTGGGTGAAGTGCTGAAGTTGCTGGAAGAAAAGCGCGGCAATCAGAAAAAGTTTGAGTACATCAGCGGTGGTCGCGTGATGCTGGTTTATGAAGTGCCGCTGAATGAAATCGTTCTGGATTTCTATGACCGTTTGAAGTCCTGTTCCAAGGGCTACGCGTCGCTGGATTATCATTTGGCAGGCTATCGAATTTCACCCATGGTGAAGTTGGACGTTCTAGTAGCTGGGGAACCAGTGGATGCGTTGTCCATGATTGTCCACAAAGATTCCGCCTATGAACGGGGCAAGACTCTCATTGAACGACTGCGCAAATTGATTCCGCGGCAAATGTTTGAAGTTGCATTGCAGGCGGCCATTGGAGCGAAAATCGTTTCGCGTGAAACCATTCCAGCCATCCGCAAAAACGTTTTAGCAAAGTGCTATGGTGGCGATATTTCGCGTAAGCGCAAATTGCTGGAAAAGCAAAAAGAAGGCAAGAAGCGAATGAAGCGCGTAGGTCGCGTGGATATTCCGCAAGAAGCCTTTCTGGCTGTGCTGCGAGTCACCAGCGCATCTGACGACGATTGATTTTACGGGACCCGCACTTCTTCAATCGCGATCCCCAATTGCCTGGCATCGGGAGGGATTTGTGTGGTTCTGTCCACTCGCAATACCACGTGTAGTT
>JANMWO010000282.1:0-8939 GCA_031394025.1 Acidobacteriota bacterium | reverse complement strand
GGCAGCAGCAGCATTGTATGGTCCGCTGCACGGGGGCGCCAATGAAGCAGTGCTGAAAATGCTGGCGCACATTGGTACGGTGGAAAATATTCCGGCGTTCATTGAAAGCGTGAAGAAGGGCGAAGGGCGGCTGATGGGCTTTGGGCATCGGGTGTACAAGAACTACGATCCACGGGCGCGCATAGTCAAAGATACGGCCTACGAAGTATTTGAAGTTACGGGCAAGAATCCATTATTGGATGTGGCGCTGGAACTGGAAAAAATCGCACTGCATGATGAGTATTTTGTGAAGCGCAAGCTGTATCCGAATGTGGATTTCTATTCGGGTTTGATTTACCAGGCGATGGGCTTCCCCGATGAATTCTTCACTGTGTTGTTTGCTATTGGCCGCACGTCAGGCTGGTTGGCACAGTGGAACGAAATGATGGACGATAAAGACCAGAAAATCGGACGGCCAAGACAGATTTTTCTGGGCCATGGAGAACGGGATTATGTGGCCATGGGGCAGCGCGGTTAAGGCTGCTTACGCGCTAGTAAATGGGTTTAGTTTGGAACCTACTTCACGCACTCGTATCGCGGCAGATTCAACGGCTGAAGTTCCGGCTTTCTTTGCCACTGAAGTTATGGATTGCACAATGGCTGCACCTGAACTTGTCACAATTGCCCCGAGCATTCCTGCAGCAGCAACACTTGCGCTCTTTACAAGTTTTATTTGATTTGAGCTTGAAACTGAGTTGCAATAGCGTTGGCAAATGACTCCGACCCGCAGAGTCAGGTAAGCATTTGATGTTCCTTCCAAAATGGAATGGATCACCATTGAGGAAAGCGCAGAAGCTCCCGGAACGACTGTTAAAAGCGCGGTACCGAAAATCGTCCGGATTGTGGGCTCAAGTTGCTCGCTGATGTCAATGTTCTGAATCTCGCTTGCCAACAGGACAGCTGTGCCAACGTTCGAATAGAGATGAATCATGTCCCTTAAAGTAGGTCGCTGGTTGTAAAGGTGCGCGATCTGCCAAACCATGCGGGTTTGCGTCATCAACACTGTGATTGCATCTAGACGGCCATTCTGAGAAATTGCGGTGCTGAGGAAAACTGTGGTGGCCCTGCTCTTGATGATTGCTGAACTCTGGTCGTCCAGGAGTTTCAGAGCCACATGAATTTCATCAAGGGTTGTCAGCCGCCCGATACGGCCAGCGAGATTAGAATTCTTTTGAAGACGAGCTCCAAACCTTGCGATGTAAGTTTGAAAGTCTTTCGAGGATTCATCTTCCGGCGGAGTCAACGGCTTCGGCAACCGCAGGAAAATGAGGAAAGGCACAATCAGAGCAACGGCGTAAAATACCAGCAAAAAACATAGTACGGCTCTTCCTAGAAGCGGATTAATTGTAGTTGCCAGTGAAACCGCTTGTGCCGTCTGATTCACTATCACGATGCCTGTGAAGACAATTAAGAAAATGCTAGCTATTATCATCAGCTGTTTCAGTTGAGATTTCATTTCATTACTCCACACTTTGTGAACTGCCCATTTTTTCGCTCACCTTGAGCACCACGAAAAGTGCGGCACAAAGCGCCAGCGCAAATCCGGCAAGGTACCAGCCATGGCTCTTTAAATAGGCACCGGCTCCGTCTCCTAACTGAATCCCCAGATAGGCCAAGCCCAAGTAATGCAGCACGCGCCCTAAAAGCACTACCAGAAAAAACAGGCGTGGGCTAACGCCTAAAATGCCGGCTGAAAGTACGAAAGCTTTGGTGGGGGTGGGGATCATTGGCACCAATGTTGTGACAAACACGGTGGCCAAACCGTAGCGCTCAAACCATTCCTGAAACTTGCCGGTGCTAATGGAAGGATGGCTCTCAAAATATGCTCTGCCCCCTTTGCGGGCGGCGTAAAAAAGGGACATGCATCCTGCCACTGATCCGGCAATGGTCAATAACGCAATGAAATATGCTTGCGACGGATTCTTTGCCGCTAACGCTAATAAGAGAATATCCACTGCGGCGGGCACTGGCACACCAGCGGAATCGAGGCCTGACAAAATAAATATTCCCAGTGGTCCCCAGCTCACCAGGATTTCAAGAAAATGTTTCAATCTTTTATTTTACCGTGCTTAATTAAATCAAGCATTCCTGCTTCGTCCACCACAGGCACGCTTAATTCCCGAGCCTTGTCCAACTTCGACCCGGCTTCTTCACCAGCCACGACAAAGCTGGTTTTCTTATTGACCGATCCGACCACTTTGCCGCCTGCATTTTCAATTTGCTTCTTCGCCTCATCGCGTGAAAGATTAGGCAATGTTCCGGTTAGAACAAAGTTCAAACCCACCAGTGTTCCTTCTGGTGCGGTCTCCTTTTTTTGATGATCGAAGTTCAAACCAGCCTTGCGCAGACGCTCTATCAAATCACGATTGTGCTGTTCAGCGAAAAACCCAGCCACCGCAGCCGCCACTTTCGGACCCACTTCATCGGCCTTTTGTAACTCGTCCGCAGTGAGGGCCGCAATGACTTGGAGTGGACCAAAGGTATCGGCTAATATCTGTGCCGTGCGTTCCCCGACGAATGGAATCCCCAGGCCATTCAACAGGCGCGGCAAAGGATGATGGCGAGAGCGGTCAATGTTGGCGATGATCTTCGTCGCCGATTTTTCTGCCATGCGTTCCAGCCCGGCCAATTGCGCGCCGGTCAGTTCATACAAGTCGGCAATGTTCTTGACAAGGCCAGCGGTCACCAACTGATTTACTAGGGATTCGCCCACGCCATCAATATCCATCACGCTGCGGGCAGCGAAGTGCAGTATAGATTCCTTCAGCCGTGCCGGGCAATTCGTATTGATGCAACGGCGGGCCACTTCCCCTTCAGCGCGGGCCACAACACCACCACATACAGGACATTCCGTCGGCATCCGAAAAAGCTCTCGTGGTGATGCCTGAGCGGTTACGCGCAACACTTTGGGAATGACATCGCCGCTGCGTTCCAGCAGTACGGTATCGCCAACGGCTACGCCCAACCTTTCAATTTCGTCCTCGTTATGCAGCGTGGCCCGGCTTACAATCACGCCGCTCACTTCTACTGGTCGCAGGTGCGCCACTGGCGTCAACGTGCCTGTGCGGCCCACCTGCACCTCGATTTTTTCAACAACAGTTTCCGCCTGCCGTGCCGGATACTTAAATGCGATGGCCCAGCGTGGGGCTCTGGCGGTGTAGCCCAATTGTCGCTGTTGGGCTAGCGAATCCACCTTCACAACCACGCCGTCGATTTCGAATGGCAGCGATTCCCGGCGATCCTCCCAATGTTTGCAAAACTCCAGAAGCTGGTCCACGTTATGGCACAAGCGGCGGGCATCGTTCACTTTGAATCCCAGGCGGTGCAACTCATCCAAGGACTCCCAATGGCTTTCGAAAAACGGCTCACCGTTTTCCAACAAATAGTAGGTATAGTAATCCAGTTTCCGAGCCGCTGTAACGGTGGGGTCAAGCACTCGTAAACTACCAGCGGCTGAATTGCGCGGGTTGGCATAGCGGGGCAATGCGGCGGCCTCACGTTCTGCATTCAACTTTTGAAACGCCAGATTGGGCATGACCACTTCACCACGAACTTCAAAATCTGTACTGCGACCTTCTACTCGCAAGGGGGCAGAACGGATGGTGAGGGCATTGGCTGTAACCTCTTCGCCTTCCGATCCATCTCCACGAGTCAGGGCCAATTGCAACTTGCCGTCATGATATCGGGTGGCCATGGAAAGACCGTCCATTTTCAGTTCAGCGACGTACCGATACGTGGATCCAGCCAGACCTTCTCTGACTCGACGATCAAATTCCCGCAGCTCCCCTTCATCCAGGGCATTGTCTAAACTGAGCATGCTGGAACTGTGCCGCACCTTGATAAATCCATCGCGCGGTGCGCCGCCCACGCGGGAAGTTGGCGAATCGGCAGATTGAAATTCAGGGTGCGCTTGTTCCAGTTCTTTCAGGTTGCGCATTAGGACGTCGTATTCGGCGTCGCTAATATCGGGCTTGTCTAAAACGTAATAAAGGTTTTCGTGACGTCGCAACTGGTCGCGCAGGCTGTTTATTTGCAGCAGGATTTCTGATTTGGTGGACGGGTGCATTAAAATAAAGTTCGTTATTACTACTTACAAGAATATCGCTCTGATCTACAATCCGTTTGCCGGGCGTCTGCAAAGAAGGCCGGAACGGTTGCAAGAAGCTGTGACTGCACTGCAACGTGCGGGGCATGGCGTAAATCTATTTCCAACGAAGGCCCCTGGTTCGGCGGGGCAGCAGGCGCGTGAGGCCATTGCTGATGGGGCTGATTTAATTTTGGCCTGCGGCGGGGATGGAACCATTAATGAAGTGGCTGGTGGAGTGATTGGCACGCTGGTTCCTTTAGCGATTTTGCCCGGCGGCACGGCTAACGTACTTTCCATGGAAACTGGACAAGGCAGTAACATGGCCAAGACTGCGACAGCCATATCGCTGTTGGTTCCGAAACGAATCAGCGTGGGGCGATTGCAAATGGATGGTCAACCGGATCGGCATTTTTTAATGATGCTGGGGGCTGGCCTGGATGCCAAAGTGGTTGCAGCGGTTCGTCCTGCGGTGAAACGGAAGCTGGGAAAGGTGGCTTATTGGATTGCAGGATTAATGCAAACCGGCAAGACGTTGGAAGAGAGTATCGTAACTACTTCAACGGGTGAACACAAGGCCAGTTTCATTTTAGTCAGCCGCATCCGCAACTATGGTGGGGATTTGGAAATTGCCCGCGACGTCACCCTTTTGGATGACGATTTTGAAGTGGTGTTGTTTGAAGGCACCAACTCCTTGCGCTATCTTCCCTACTTTGCCGGAGTGATCACCAAGCAACATCGGCGTGTGCCTGGAGTTAAGATTTTGCGAACGGCACAACTGGATTTGAAGCCTGTCCAAGGGCAGCAGATGTTAGTCCAAGCCGACGGCGAATTAATGGGCTCAGTTCCTGCCCGGATTGAAATTGTTCCGGCAGCGATTACATTGCTATTACCCCAACAGTACGTCCAAAGACACAGCTAGGCGTGCGGGAATCAAACAATGGATAATGTCACTCACACGCTGACAGGGTTGATGTTGGCGCGCTGCGGATTGGATCGACTGGCGCCGCAAGCTACTGCCGCGCTGCTGCTTTCATCTAACCTTCCTGATTTCGATCTGGTGTACTACTTGGGCGGGTCGCTAACCTATCTGCAGTACCATCGCCACTGGACGCACGGCCTTGCATTAGCACCCTTGCTTGCACTGGTGAATGTCGGAATATTGTGGCTGCTTGCCAGAAGATTTCAGAGCTGGAAATCTGGTTCGTGGGTTCGAACCTACCTGATTTCGATTGTGGGGATTGTTGTTCACATATTATTCGATTCCACCAACTCCTACGCGGTTCGGGCTGCATTGCCTTTCAATGCGGAATGGTTCAGCTCAAACATTTTCTTTGTGTTTGACCCATATATTTTGGGTGTGTTGCTGCTGGCTGTTGCTGCACCGGCGATTTCTGGATTAGTGTCATCGGAAATTGGCGGTCGTAAATCCACTGGGCGCGGATGGGCGGTCTTTGCATTGCTGTTTATTCTAAGCTTTGGAGCGTGGCGGTTCACGTTGCATCGACGAGCGGTGGAAACGTTGGAAAGTCACGTTTACCCGCAGGGAATGGCTCGACGAGTGGAAGCGTGGCCAACACCGTTTTCCCCATTTGCCTGGTTGGGATTTGTGGAAACAGACCAATCCTGGGGCTTGTATGAATTCAATTTGAACGTCCCGTTTGACCCATCGGCGGGGAATGTTGGGTATCGACCCCAGCCGAATGCGGCATTAGATAAAGCCTGGCAATCCAAAGAAGGCCGCATCTATAGGGACTTTGCCCGCTACGCTGCCTGGCGGGTGGTCCCGCTAACCGATCCCGAAGGTGCAGTGGCCGTGGAAGCCAATGATTTACGATTCGGGGTGCCGGGAGCGAAGGCATTTTCCTTTCGCGTCCAGTACGATAAACAGGGGAATGTGATGGATCAAGAATTCCACTACGGGACCCCGAAGACTTACTAGTGCTAACCGACTCTCCAAATTGTGTTATCAGCGTTCATCGGCGCCCATCAGCCGCCAATAATCTGAGCCGCTGATGGACGCAGATGGACGCTGATAACAACAACTTCGCAAACTACACGCGGCCTGGTGTGTATCCGAAAGTGCTCTTGAAAGCGGCAATGAATGCGCTGATGCTTGTGTAACCGGAATCCAGTGCGGCGTCTGTGACTGACTTGCCTTCCGCCAAAAGCCGTATCGAATTCAGTAGCCGGGCCTTCTGACGCCAGACGCCGAAGCTCATGCCGGTTTCGTCGTGAAAGCGTCGCTCAAGAGTGCGTTTTGCGATCCCGTGACGCAGGGCGAGTTCGTCGATAGGAGTAACGTTCAATGGGTACCGGAGAACCTCCTGTGCGACGATCAGCGCGTGTTCATCGGTGGGCAGGGGCAGCCCAAGTGAACCGGTGGCCGTAGGAATCGCCATTTTTATTTCATCCTGCAGCATGGCAACCATGTACGAATCGCGGGTAACTCTGGTATCCAGTGCGATCAGTTCCGTCGTCCGTAAAATGAGTTCTCGCAGCAGCGGGCACACGTCCACAACTTGGCATTCTTGCGCCTGGAAGTCTGTTAATGTGGGCGAAAAATATAGCGTCCTCATCTGCACAATTCCCCACATTCGGATGGTGTGGGTGTCCTGGGCCGGAATGAAAACCGCCCCACCTGCAGGGATCATCCACGAGAACTTTGTAGTTGAGAGGGTCATTGCTCCGGAGGTGGCATACAGAAACTGGTGCCACTTGTGATGGTGGGATTCGATCCGATAGCCGCTGGCATAATTGGTGGCCAGAGAGCGGACCGCCAGAAAGGGCTCCTGTTCAGCGGTGAGTTTTCTAACCAAGCTGGGTCTACTTGAAATGGAAGGTTGGCGGACGCTCGACATTCATTGTCAATGTACCGCAAGCGTGAATCGGAAGTGTTCCAGTAAACTACCGCTATGCCCAACAACCTATCCCGTTTCGCCATTAACGCCGACGATGTCCCAAGAGCCCACCGTTTTTATACGCAGGTCTTTGGCTGGAAGTTTGAACCATGGGGGCCGCCAAATTTCTATCTGATTGAAACTGGCGAAGAGCAGGTCCGAGCGGTTGGTGGATTGCTTCAGGAGCGCCGCGAACTGGTGCCTGGTCGTAAGATGATTGGGTTCGAATGCACAATCGAGGTGTCGGATCTGGACGCGACAATTCGGGCCATCGAAAATAATGGCGGGAAGTTAGTAACTTCGAAATTTCATATCCCGACAGTAGGGACGGTCGCTTACTTTGAAGATACGGAGGGTAACTTGGCTGGTTTAATGGAACCAGAAAAACAATCAGATAAATGATTCCCGCACTTCCAAGACTCCTTGAACTTCTCGCAACTCGTGATCGCGGCCTGGCGGACTTGACGCTAGCTTTGCGGGAGCTTGTGCTTGAGGAAGCTCCCGATGCCACCGAGTTTGTTCATGACGTCAAATACGCCATTGTGCTTAACTACACTTTCACTGGTCGGATTAAAGGCGCGTTTGTTCATGTGGTGACTTATACGAAACACGTGAACCTTGGTTTCTGGTTTGGCGCGGAGCTTGCAGATCCTAAGAAGATCCTTCAGGGTGATGGAAAGCGTGTTCGCCATATTCGGATCGCTACGCAGGTGGACCTGGATCGTCCCTATGTGAGGACATTTCTCAGGGAAGCTATTGCTAGTGCTCCTCGACTGTAGCTAGTGGGATAGGCATCTCTACCCATTGCCACGAAAATCTTCAACCTTTGTTGGGATAACCCGTGGTTAAAAGACCGCTCCCTCGCGGTCACGGCTCGGTCATGTAACTAGCTGCCCTCGCGATACTCCCCAAACACGCGGCGTAACCGATCTGAGATCTCACCTACCGTTCCCATTGCATCTGCTGACGCTACGATGTGTGGCATCAGATTTTCACCGCCACGGGCCGCTGCTTCCAATGCGTCCAACCGCGAATCCACAACCGCGGCCGATCTCGATGCCCGCACTTCTCGCAATCGCTCGCATTGCCCTTGCTCCAATTGCGGATCAATTCGGAAAGTAGGTAACGGAGTCTTCTCAGGCGTCTGAAATTTATTGACGCCCACCACAATCTGCTGGCCCGATTCAATTGCTCGTTGCGCGGCATAGGCTGCGTCCTGAATCTCAGCCTGCATATATCCGGATTCAATTGCGGCCAGGGCCCCGCCCATAGAATCGATGCGATCCAAATACACCAGCGCGGCTTCTTCCACTTCGTCGGTCAGACGCTCCATGCAGTCACTGCCGCCGAACGGATCGGGTTCGGAAGTGACTCCCGATTCATAAGCAATTACCTGCTGCGTGCGCAATGCCAGCCGTGCCGATTCCTCTGTAGGCAACCCCAACGCTTCATCGCGTGAATTGGTGTGCAGGCTCTGTGCCCCGCCCAATACTGCGGCCAATGCCTGCATGGTTACGCGCACCAGATTCACGTCGGGTTGCTGCGCGGTCAATGTGGACCCGGCGGTTTGTGCGTGGAACCGCATCATTGTGCTCTTGGGATTCTTGGCTCCAAAGCGGTCTCGCATGATCTTTGCGTAAAGCCTGCGGGCTGCACGAAATTTGGCGATTTCTTCCAGGAAATTGTTATGTGCATTAAAGAAGAAGGAAAGCCGTGGAGCGAATGAATCCACTTTTAAGCCTGCCTTTCTTGCTGCTTCGACGTAGGCAATGGCATTGGCTAAAGTGAACGCTACTTCTTGCGCCGCAGTCGAGCCGGCCTCGCGAATGTGATAGCCGCTGATGGAAATGGTGTTCCATTCGGGCATCTCTATCTGGGCCCAGGCAAACAGATCCGTAATAATCCGCATGGCTCCA
>JANMWO010000229.1:0-5923 GCA_031394025.1 Acidobacteriota bacterium | reverse complement strand
CACCAACGTATCGTCCAGCATGCCCCGCTGTTTTAAGTCCTGCACCAGCGCCGCTGATGCCTGATCGGTTTCCTTGCATCGATTCGGCAACCCCTTAGGCAGCCCTCCATGATGATCCCAATCACGGTGAAACAGTTGGATGAATCGCACACCGCGTTCTGCAAGCCGACGCGCCAGCAGACAATTGGCGGCAAATGTTCCTGGCTTTCTGGCATCTTCACCGTACAGATCAAATGTGCTTTGCGGCTCCTTGGAAATATCCGTCAATTCGGGAACCGACGTCTGCATGCGGAACGCCATTTCATATTGCGCCATTCGCGTTGACGTTTCCGGATCACCAAAGTCATCCAATTTCATTTGATTAATCTGGTTCAACGCGTCTAAATATTTACGCCGTGTTTCACCAGAAAATCCCGGAGGGTTAGATAGGTAAAGCACTGGGTCGCCCACGGAACGAAACTTCACACCCTGATAGCGTGTGGGCAAAAATCCGCTTCCCCAAAGCCGATCGTAAAGTGGTTGCCCGCCAACTCCCTGGCCTGGTGAAATCATCACCACAAAAGCTGGCAGATCCTGCGTTTCAGCTCCCAATCCATAAGATAGCCAGGATCCAATGCTGGGCCGTCCAGCGATCTGCGCTCCTGTTTGCAGGAACGTAACCGCTGGGTCGTGATTGATGGCTTCCGTGAATAGAGACCGCACAAACGTTAAGTCCCCAGCGATTTTCGCGGTGTGCGGCAGCAGTTCGCTGATCCACGCGCCCCCTGGTCCATACTGCTTAAATTCAAATTTCGAAGGCACCACCGGAAACGTGGATTGCGATGCCGACATGCCCGTCAGCCGTTGCCCATTGCGAATGGATTCCGGCAGTTCCTTACCGGCGAAATCGTTCAGCCTGGGTTTGTAATCGAACAGGTCCATTTGCGATGGTCCGCCCGATTGAAACAGATAAATTGCGCGCTTGGCTTTGGGTGCAAAATGCGGCATACCCGGCAGGCCTTCGGCATCAAGCAAGTTTGCCAGTGCGGCAACTCCAACCCCGGTGGCCGCCTTGCCGAATAATGCGCGTCGTGTCATGTGCAGTCTGTGCATCGGCTATTCCTTAGTAATCGCTTCATCCAGATTTAGAACCAGGCTGGCCACACTGGCATAAGCGGCTAACTCTTCTGGCGCAAAGTGTTCGTCCCGTGGCGAATCCCCCTGTTCCAAAAACTTCACCGCAGCATCTTTCCTGCCTGCAAACTGACGTTTGAAGTCGTCCAGCACCCGGGCCAACACAGTTAGTTCGGCAGCTTTTGGAGACCGCCCCAGCACCTGCTCAAAGGCGAAGCGCAAGCGACCAATCTGATCTGGCGTTGCCCGCAACATCCGTTCAGCCAGCTTACGCGATGCTTCCAGATACACCACATCATTCATCAGGTTCAAGGCTTGCAAGGGCGTGTTAGTACGGTTCTCACGAACGTTGCAGGTTTCACGGGTCGGCGAATCAAAGGTCACCATAGAGGGCGGCGCAATGGTGCGCTTCCAATAGGTGTAAAGACTACGACGATACAACCCTTCGCCCTTGTCTTCTTTATATCCACCGCCACCAGTCAGTTCCTGCCACAACCCTGGCGGCTGATAAGGCTTCACCGAAGGACCACCCACCTTGTCTACCAGCAACCCGGAAATGGCCAATGAATTATCGCGCAGCACTTCAGCAGAAAGGCGCAGACGTGGACCACGGGCCATCAAACGATTTTCAGGATCCTTAGTGAGTAACTCCGGAGTAACTCGTGACGATTGCCGGTAAGTGTTACTCATCACCATGGTCTTCAGCATATGCTTCACGTCCCAACCGCTATCCATGAACTCCACCGCCAGCCAGTCCAGCAATTCCGGTTGAATGGGCCATTCCCCTTGCGAACCGAAATCTTCCACCGTCTTCACCAGCCCTAAACCAAAGAACATTTGCCAGTAGCGATTCACCTGCACTCGCGCAGTCAATGGGTTTTCACGATCCACCAGCCACTTCGCCAACCCTAGCCGATTCACAGGCCATTCCGGCTTCAACGCTGGCAGAAACCCTGGCGTGGCAGCAGTCACTTTTTCACCCGGCGCGTCATAAGCACCGCGCTTCAACAGAAAGGCATCGCGTGGGGGACCTTCCTTCATCACCATCACCGTGGGGATGGCTTCGGCATACTTCTTGCGTTCCAATCGCGCAGCAGTTAGATCAAGCTGTGCTTGTTTGATGGCCGCAGGGGCTTCGCTTTCCAGGAAGCAAAAACGTAGCTTGGCCGATTCTTCAGCGCTGCGTTTTTTAGTAGGAATGCTGGCCAATTGTGGGATGGTGCTCAACAGCGGCAGCGTGCTCACTTGTTCTGATGAAAGCGCCTCCTTATAAATTCGAGCCTCGTCAATGGACCCCTTAAATCTCATGCCCCCGCCAGCACCAATTCGCACCGGTTGATTCCCGCCGAAGGGAAAAGTAAGTTCATCAAAAAGGATGGTCAGTTTTCGTTCCAGTCCGTTGACGTACATGTGTACACCGGACCCTTTGCGATATCCATTGTAAGTGACCGCCACATGCTGCCACTCATTCAGCTTCACCGGATCGGCAGATTCCACACGCAGGCTGATGTCGGTATAGCGCAGTGTTATGTGCAGTCGCAGCTTGCCATCGATAAGATACAAACCATACCCGTTGCCTTCCAAGTAGTCTTCAGCGCGCGAAATAATGGCACCCTTGGGAGAGGTCGGGTTGATCCAGGCAGCCAGCGTGAACGGATCAAGGTAATTGAACTTGGCGATTTCATTGCCTTCATCTGTAAAAGACTTGCCATCAAACAATCGCGCCTGTTTCACCTTGCCTGCAGCAACCGGTAGTTGCCCTTCCACTTTCACCCCGGCTTCTTCCAATGGTTGATGCAACACCTGACCTGCGGTCAGTTGCCAATCGTACCCACTGGTCTTTGAGATGCGCTTTTCCCACTCTTTCTGACTTTTATTCAAGATGTTTGCGAGCCCCTGCCAGTGCTGTTCCGCAGCTACGACCTTGGCATCCAGTTGACTCAACTGATCGCTCATCTCTCTTGTTGGAGCAGGAAGGAACGGCTCTTCGTTTCCAAAGTTATACACCAAACCGCGCTCCGGTAAGTTGTTGTAGAAGGCAAACATTTGATAGAACTCTTTCTGCTTCATCGGATCGTACTTATGATCGTGACAACGGGCACATCCGAAGGTCAGCCCCATCCATACGGTAGATGTGGTTTCCACACGATCAGCAACATACTCAGTGCGGAATTCTTCTTCCACAATGCCGCCTTCTGCACTGGTGCGGTGGTTACGATGAAAGGCCGTGGCAATCTTTTGATCCAGACTGGCATTGGGCAGTAAGTCGCCTGCAATTTGTTCCACAGTGAAACGGTCAAAAGGCATGTTGGTTTGAAATGCGTTAATCACCCAATCGCGCCAACGCCACATGCTGCGCACACCATCCGATTGATAACCGTTGGTATCGGCATAACGGGCCGCTTCCAGCCAGCGGATGGCCATCCGCTCCGCGTAACGTGTGCCACCCAACAGCCGATCCACCAGACTTTCATAAGCCTTTGGCGACTCGTCATTCACAAAGGCGTCGATCTCTGCTGGAGTGGGAGCAATGCCCGTTAAATCCAGCGTGACCCGCCGAGCCAACGTTCTCTTTTCAGCTTCAGGGGAAGCGGTCAACTTCTCACGATCCAGGCGTGCCAACACAAATGCATCAATCGGATTGCGCACCCAATCAGGACGCGAAACGACGGGGGCCGCGGGCCTCTTCGGCGCTATAAAAGCCCAATGGTTTTGGTACACGGCACCTTCGCTGATCCACTTACGAATTAATTGAATTTCGCTGTCAGTAAGTTTGTCGTGCCCGGCATAAGCTGGCGGCATGCGTAGAGTTTTGCTATCGGAAGTAATGCGACGAAATAGTTCGCTTGCGGTGACGTCACCAGGAACAATAGCAAAGCGGCCTTTGCCTAGATCCTGTTTGGCGGAAGCTTCCACATCCAGCCGCATCTTCGTTTTGCGATTCCCGGCATCGGGCCCATGGCAGGCAAAGCAACGGTCAGAAAGGATGGGTCGTATGTCGCGATTGAACTCGAGTGCAGACAGCGGGAAGGAGAGTAAGGCGAAGAGCGTGAAGCGGAGCATCCAATTGGATTCTATCGCATTAAAGCTTTTGCGCCCCAGCAACCTTGCCCAGGCTGCGGTCAAACGTGCCCAACGGCAAATGCCCCGATTTTCGAGCCAACTCAACCATTAGACAATCAGAAAATCCCAATGCTGGCTTCGCACGAAAGGTAGCCAATGCTGCTGCCAACATATCCGCATCCTGAAAAGTCAGGTCTTTGTGGTTTAACAGCATCTCTATCACCTTCACTTGCCGAGGCTCGTTGAAGTCATAGACACTTTCAAGCACCCAAATAGCCTCAGCAATCGCCAGCACGGATACCCAAGCTCCCTTACTAACAAATGCATCGGCGGCGGCCACTTGCTGAGGATCGTCCCTGGTTATCAATCGCACCAGGACGTTTGTATCAACTGCGCGCATATCGCATTCGAGCTCGTTGCCGGATGCCTTCTTTCAGATCAGCAAGAGTTCGAGGCTTCGGCGGGTTGTCTGCGAACAAAGCCCGATGGATATCTTCAGAACTAAATTGACCGACACGCCGTACAACAATTTTCTCTCCTTCCTCTTCCCATTCGAGGATGGAGCCAGGGCCGATACCAAGTTTCCGTCGCACATCTTTTGGGACGGAGATTTGACCTTGAGCCGTAACTTTTGAGAGTGCGAGTGCGACTGCTGCTTGTGCCATGCTTTGATATTACCACGGTAATGAGCCGAATTCAAAACATTTCTTTTGACAAGCCACTACAATCGATGAATGAGAGCTCGCAGGCGCCGTCGTCTGGAAAAACTCGCCCGCCTGGCCAAAGAAATGGATCCCGCGTTTGCGGCCAAGCTTCGACGGATAAAGTTGCCGATTGAACAAGCTCTGCTGGAACTTACTCCTACAGAGAGCTTAGCTAACAAAATGTTAGCCAAAGTCGGGGAACGGTCTTATGTGCCAAAGCTTCTTCAAGCGATAAGAACTCGCGCTGACCTCAATCGTATATGCCGTTTCGGTTTTGAGGATCATCCGGATTATGGGAAACTGATCGTCTCGTTGCTGGATCACACTGATCCAGAACTACGGGATGAAGCCACCTGGGCAAGCGATACTTGCAATCATAGGCGGATCATGGAGAAGTTGCGTTCCATGGTGATTGATGAGTCTTGTCCACTGCATATACGCGGCACGGCTGCCGAACGTCTGGCTTACCACCCGCTTCGAAAGCAAGCAGTTCCTCAGCTTCTTCAAGGCGCCCATCACACGAATGTTCCGCTGCGATTTTGGTGCGTCTATACGCTGGGATCAATTGCTCAATTTGATCCCCAATTTGCTCCAGTGCTGGAAGAGTTCCTGGACGATAATGCTGCGAATGAGGAGACCTCCTGGTGGCCAGTGAGTTTGGAGGCTCGAGCATACTGGCTAAGGTCGCAAGGGAAGGATGACCAACTGCAAGCCGAAATCAAAGTCGTCCGAAACAATCCCAACGCCAAGGACTTCGAGATTCGTTGGGCTGACTGTTACGATCACTACCACCCGGTCCCAGAAACAATGGTCAAAGCAAAGAATACCCATTGGAACGTGATGTCTAAGTTCAATTAACCGAAATACATGTCCCGCAAAAGGTATATAATATCGATACAGTTCGTACAATCAGCTTTCATGGACAATGTGTGTCCAATACAACCTTAGGGAGGTTTCATGCGTCAAAGTCTACGCAGTGGGGCAATGTTTTTTGCTCTTTTTCTCGCTTTCAGTTCATCGGTTTTCAGTCAGACACTCGGTGA
>JANMWO010000180.1:0-5050 GCA_031394025.1 Acidobacteriota bacterium | reverse complement strand
CTCCCCTGTCACCGATTTCAAACCATCAGTGGCATGGGCACGGCTGGCGACACGTAGAGCCTTGTCTAACGGCAGCGTGGCTGGCAAGGCCGCAGCAATATGCTTCATCATCCAGGCACGACTCAGATTCAGTCCATCGAGATGAGCCAACTTGCCATCGGTAGGATCGGGAGAAACTGCTGGGGCCAGTGAGAAGTTGGCGGGGAAAAAGTTCTTAGCCCAAGCAGCAAATTCCACACGCGACAGCACCCGACGCATGACGTCGGCTTCAGCCAAACACGGGGAAAGAAAATCCTCGCCAGATGGTTCGTAGGCAAAGGAACACGCCCTGTCATTCCTATAAAATGCGATAGCACGTTTTTCGAGTAAGTCGCGAAATTGCTTGTTCCCAGAATCGCGAGCGTAATCCAGCATCAGCCCCAGCGCGAAAGCAGTGTTGGAATGCTCGCCTGACCTTACGGGATAGGGCAACTTCAGAATCCAGGCTTCCACCCGCTTCACCACGGCAGATTCCAGCGGGGCTAAGTTAGCGGCCCAATGCTGAGCATCTTGATCCTTCCATGTGTGCAGTTCAGCGGCAAGTTGCAACAGCCAGGCAAGCCCGTAGGGTCGTTCAAACGAAGTGCGACTGGGGTCACCCAAGTAAGCCGCTTCCCTTCTTAAATTCTCTGCAGTAAGGCTTTTCCCAAGTGCTGCCATAGCCTGCTTAGCGAATGGCTCTTGTGGAAATGTGCGGGCCACGCGAGCCAGCAGCCAGTGCCCATGTACCGAAGAATGCCAATCGAAACATCCGTAGAAAGCTGGCGTAAGTTCACGCGGAGGACGGGCGTCCTGATCGGAACTCATCACGTGGGCGATCTTGTTAGGATACTCGCGATGAACGCAGTTCAGAGCTAGCCCTGCAAACTTCTCCGCTTCCTTAACATCCAAACCTTCGCCGTGCAAAAGTGGCAAAATCATTGTGAAAACCAGTGTCCAAAGTGCAAAACGATTCGTCATTTCCAACCATCAAAGGGCTTTACGGTTGCGCAATTTGGTCCACCATCTTTCGCAGTCCCTGGCACGCGAGCTTCCAGCAATCGATTGGTCATGTCTGATGTTATACCTCGCAACGGGATCTTCAAACGGCGCGACCAACAGGAATCCAGTTGGCCAGCAGCGGTCCCAATATCAATGTAGATGAACCGCTCATCGCGTGGACCATGCACCAGCGGACCAGTAAAATCAGGACCCACTTTCAGTCCAACAGTAAATTCAAAGGAGAGGTCTTTACCTGTTGACCGTTGCTTTTGGATGGTCTCATAGGGAGTACCTTTACCCTTTTGCAATCCAAAATCCACACCTGCGGGTGGGCTTGCCAATACGACCCGCAACGTCAATTCGCTGTTCATAATCGACAAATCAGCAGTTCGCGTTCGTAAATCATTTCCGGTGGTAAATGATCGTGCAGTTCAATGAACAACTCTTCGTGCTGAATCACTTCTGCGCGCCACGCGGCTCTATCAAAGTGCTGTAGCTCTTCAAATTTCGCCCGTGGAAAATCCAGCCCATTCCATTCAATGTCTTCGTAGCGCGGCGTCCATCCAATGGGCGTTTCCTGGCCCGAGGTACGTCCGTGCGCACGATCCACAATCCACTTCAGCACACGCATATTTTCACGAAAGCCAGGCCACAGGAATTTACCATCGGCACCCTTGCGGAACCAGTTAACGTGGAAAACTCGCGGAGTCTCGCTCAGCGAGCGCTGCATCTTCAACCAGTGTCGGAAATAGTCGCCCATGTGGTAGCCGCAAAAAGGCAACATAGCCATAGGGTCGCGACGCACTTTGCCGATAGTTCCAGCAGCAGCGGCAGTCATCTCTGAACCAACAGTGGCCCCCATGTAAACACCAGAACTCCAGTTGAAAGCCTGATAGACAAGAGGCATGGTGGCTGCGCGTCGACCACCGAAAATGATAGCGCTGAGAGGCACTCCGTCGGGCGCTTCCCAAGCCGGGTCGATAGTCGGACATTGCGAAGCAGGTGCTGTGAATCGTGCGTTAGGGTGCGCAGCTTTAGCGCCAGTCTCCTTGGCAATCGCCGGTGTCCACTTATTCCCTTGCCAATCCAGACATTCGGCAGGCCGCTGCTCGGTCATGCCTTCCCACCACACACCACCTTCGGGAGTAAGTGCCACGTTCGTGAATATACTATTGGTGGCAAGGGTTGCCATAGCGTTGGGATTCGTTTGCACTGAAGTGCCAGGTGCCACACCAAAGAATCCTGCTTCGGGATTGATGGCGCGCAAGTGACCGTTCTTATCGGGCTTGATCCAGGCAATGTCATCGCCAACGGTCCAGACTTTCCAACCTTCAAAACCTTCCGGCGGAATCAACATGGCGAAATTGGTTTTGCCGCAAGCACTGGGGAATGCCGCAGCCACGTAGGTCTTTTCACCCTTCGGATCTTCCACGCCCAGGATCAACATGTGCTCCGCCATCCAACCTTCATCGCGTGCGATGTTCGACGCAATGCGCAAGGCAAAACATTTCTTACCAAGCAGCGCATTGCCACCGTAGCCCGAACCATAAGACCAGATCTCACGAGTTTCAGGAAAATGGACGATATACTTTTCCTTATTACAGGGCCACATCACGTCTTTCGCGCCTGGAGGCAGCGGCACGCCCACCGAGTGCATGCAAGGCACAACACGTTTTTCGGCCTTGTCGATTTCCGCGTAGACAGCTTTGCTGACACGCGCCATGATACGCATGTTCACCACGACGTAAGGCGAGTCAGTCAACTGCACGCCGATTTGTGCCATGGGCGAATCAATGGGTCCCATGCTGTAAGGCAGCACATACATGGTGCGACCTTGCATGCAGCCATCGAACAGTTCTTTCAGCTTGCGCCGCATGGTAAACGGGGCCACCCAATTGTTAGTGGGGCCAGCGCTATCTTTCGAAAGTGAGCAGATGAAGGTGCGGTCTTCCACTCGAGCAACATCGTTAGCATCGGAGCGGGAGTAGTAACAACCCGGCCACAGATCCTGATTAAGCTTGATGAAAGTGCCGCTATCGACGAGCTGTTCGCAGAGCGAATCGTATTCCTGCTGAGAACCATCTACCCAATGAATTGCGGCGGGCTTTGTGAGCTTGGCCATTTTTTCCACCCAGCGGAGCAGATGATTATTTTCGCTAAGCGGTTGATCGGATTTGTAGCTTGCCATCGTGAAGTCTTTTGATTATCGCGCGTTCGGCGATGGAGTGTGGTGATGGGATTTGGGAAAGAAGCGCAGGGCCTGAGATTACAGGAAAGACTGCCGTAGAGGCGTAGCTTCACCATGCTCAATGCAATCAGCAGCTAGTTGCTCGACTATAGTTCTTAGTTGCACAAGTTCTCGCCGGTAAAACCGGCAGGCTGAATGCCTAATGCCGCATAGTTCTCCTGCATCCATATACAAGCTCCAACCGTTGTTGGGATAACCTGTGGTTAAAAGACCGTCGCGGTAGGGATGGCTGTTGCCAGCCACCCCCCGCACAGACCCGTGCTTGCGGGAACTACCGCACACGGTTCTTACCTTGGATGCGCCCCTGCGGGCAGCGCAAGTTAGCAGACCGGAAGGTGTGGGAAATGGTCTCCCCGGTGATCTTACCGCGCCGTTTGCGCACACCATGAAGCTTTGGTTCACCTGTTGTCCCACACTGAGTTGGGCAAGTGTTTGCTGTCATGATGTTCGCCTTGGTCACAGGCCTTCCCTCCACCACCTCCGCTGCCACAACTTCATGACTTCTGTTCGGCGGCTTCATCGGTACTACGCCCATGTTCGACTCCTCGCCCGCGTACAATGGGGCAAGGTAAGATTGATCCAGGCCTGTTCCCACTTCGCATAAAGCGGCCAATACTCCGCAAAGTGCCGGCCTAGGAATTTGCTCGGCGGAACTGGACGCAGAACATTGCGGGATTCGGTGAAAATTGTGATATACCAAACCAAGCAAATTTATGTTCCGAAGGAGGAACACAATCTTATGACTGATGCAGCAATCCAGGTAGAGATCGCCCGGCAGTTTCATGACAAGCTGGCACTTCTTGCATCCAAGCTTCGCGAAACGGGGCAAGAGCACGGCCCTGTTATCCAAAAAACGCTGCATTTGATTGCTGATGAGATGGAGCAACTCGCATAATGCGACCAGGCGCTATTTGGTCTGGAAGGGCCGGGAATTTTTCGCTTCCATGGCTGATCGGGTTCGCCCGCCATTTAACTTGAGGTTCAACTCAAGCGAGTGCCGATGATGAAAGGAACTGGGTAGCCCCAGTCGCGCGGTTCACCGCCGTTGCGTTTGGATTCCGCAACGCTACGATTCATGTATCAGATGCTGCTATTCAGCCAGCTTTCCCTGCCGAACTGTAATCCAGTTTTTCCAACATGACCGCTCAGTCAGGCATCAGAACTGGAATCACTTTATTACCATGGCGGCGGTAAATCAGGAAATCCGAGTCTTGCGTCAAAACCACCCCATCCGAATGAAGTTCAGAAAGCCGCACTAAGCAGGCATCTGCCAATGACATTGGCCGACTACGGTAACGGTGCATCAAAGCGCGCAAATCCGCCATCTCCGCTTCTATTTCAAGTGCAACGCGAATAACCCCTCGCTCCAATAACTCGAACAAAGGGTCCGCTTCGCGCCCTTCACGCTTCAAAAGGAAAGCCGCTTCAGTTAGAACCGGCTCACTCGTCAGCATTGGGGCACGAAACAACTTGAATTGATCACAAGCCCACAAATGATGATCTAGTCCGGCCGCAAGAAAGCTCACTAATGGGCCGGTATCTATCAGGGCCCGCCCCATCTTCATTGTCCAAAACCGTCCATATATTTTGGATTATCTGCCAAGTCTTTGGGTAATCCCTTAACCATACCAGCAAGGTCATGGGCAACTTCATAGCAAGATGGAGTGGCAGATTGCGCATACAGCAACAGTGCCAATCCTTCACGCACCAGCAATGATTTCGTTACCCTTCTGGCCCTTGCTTGATCGGCTAGGTCGGTCAACAGATCATCAGGCAACTTCA
>JANMWO010000150.1:0-4410 GCA_031394025.1 Acidobacteriota bacterium | reverse complement strand
GCGTTGGCCGGATCAATGGGAGGAGAAAGAAATTCAATCGTTCCACGAACAATTAGTGGATCAGTTTTAAGGGGCGGCGACGGTTTTGGAGTGACCTTGGGTAGAACGGGTGGTTGCAATGTAGGCGGGTCCATCAAGGGGATGGGTCGCCAATCACCGCTGGCTAAATCGCGAATTGTGAATTCGTAGATGATTACTTTTTTCGGCGTTAACCGACCTTCGGCAGCGGCGCGCAACAGTTCCTGACGAACCCCCGTTGCCGCAGAGCCATTTACTGCGATGCGATCCACCTGTCGATTCATATGCAGCGCCAGGTGTTCGCCCAGGCCTGCCGATTCGCCCCAATTCAATAGGTTCGATGAATAGATCAGTGAAAAACTATCTCCCAACAACAGGACATCCGCCGCTGTGCTGGCCGTGTCCTGCACCTGTTCAATGACTACTTGTTCCGGCGGATATAGTTGCTGACTACGCGGAAGTTTCAGCAGATCCACTAAATCTCCAAAGTTGGACACTGTCCGTTTTTCTGTCTGAAACTTCGGGACAACCTCCGAAGCTGTTAGCCATTTAGCAGCCCGATCCGCCAATTCTTTTGCCACCTCATCCATCAGTGTCGGCGTCCAGTGTGTGTCCTGCTTAAGGAATTGCCCAGTATAAGTTTCACGCCTAATGCGCACTACTTCCGCACCCTTGGCTTCCAAACTCCCTGCGAACATTTCGAAATCAGAATTCTGTAATTGGCCTGTGCTGCCAAGCGGTCCGGGTACAAATTGCGCCTTGTCCGGCACCGGTACAACGATTAGATGAATGCCCCACTTACGGCAATCGTCGGATAATTGTTGCAACGCTGGCAGCGGATTGGGATGTGGATGCGTTATGCCATCTTTATCCACCATTGACTTAGCCCTTGCTGCAAGGACCTGCGGGTCCAGCACAGGACGCCCAAACAGATATTGCAGCCCAGGCGTATAGTACAGCCAGCCGTTTTTACCAACAGTCACTTTTTCATTGCCGAAGCGCCCTGTCTTCGTAAGCAATGCCTGCACACGGGGTTGGAAATATTGCTGAAGGCCAGATGCCTGAGTCAATCTTTTCTCAAACTCGCGCAGGGTGTTGCGAGTAGGCGGAAACGGAAAAGGACCGACAACATTCGTCGGAAACAGAAGTTGTGCCACCATCGGGAGCAGCAGAATAGTCAGAAATCCTAATACAAGATATTTGGCCGTGCGCTTAGTAACAGCAGTCGTAGACAATTCCTGCTGACTTACTACTTCGCTATGGAGTGGTTGTTCCGGCATGATGACTTAGAACTGGTAATACAGGAACGGATTCGTAGTTTGCGTCCATAACAACAACACGCTGGCAACCAGAGTTATCATGCAAATTGCCGCGCGCCCTGTGCTTAATCTTTGCGTATAAATCCAAGTTTGCGGCATGCCCCAGACAATCACAGCGCACAGCAGAAACATGGTCAGGTGATAGGGGGTGTGAATTACCGCCCCTAGCAATGCTGCCGAACCACTGGCCCGTTGAAAGTCAGTTAGGCTGGCAAGGTAGCGTAGCGCATCGGGCAAGGTTTCTGCACGAAAGAACACCCAACTGGCACACACAATCAAAAACGTAATTGCGATGCGCAGCGGTTCCGGAAATCGACGATACAGACTGCGTTTTCCTTGCCCACGTTCCAACGCCAGCATAGCTCCATGAATGGCACCCCAAATGACAAAGTTCCAGGAAGCCCCATGCCACAAGCCTCCCAGTAACATCACTATCATCAAATTAAAGTAAGTGCGAACGCTCCCCAATCGATTGCCACCCAAGGGAACATACAGATAATCCCGCAGCCAACTGGAAAGTGAAATGTGCCAGCGACGCCAGAAATCGGTGATGCTATGAGCCCGGTAAGGATCGTTGAAGTTCTTGACGAACAGGAATCCCAGCAGTAGTGCCAAGCCCACGGCCATATCGGAATAGGCTGAAAAATCGAAGTAGATCTGAAAGGCATAGGCGATCAAGCCATACCAGGCGTCAAACCAATGCAGGGATCCGGCGGCGAACGTGTTATCGGCAATGTGTGCCATGGGGTTGGCCAGCAGGATTTTCTTCCCCATGCCGAGCGAGATAAATGCCGCACCGCGGGCAAACTGTTCCCAGGTAAAAGTGCGGTGACGAATTTGTTCGGCAATGGTTTTATAACGGATGATGGGACCCGCCAGTTGATGCGGAAATAGCGCCACAAAACAGGCGAAATCAATGGGATTCTTCAACGGTCGCGCTTCCCCTCGATAGACATCAATGGCATAACTCATGGATTGAAAAGTGTAAAAAGAAATGCCGATGGGCAATGCCACATGGAGCATGCTCACGGCAAGCGGCTGCTGCCCCAACAATGCAGCAAGGGCGTTTAAATTCGCCAGGCCGAAATCGTAATATTTCAAAACGCCCAGAATGCTTAAGTTGGTGATCATGGAAAGTGCCAGGGCCAGCTTCTGCTTGTGATTTCGCGGCTCGCCGATGGGCAATATCGGAAGTTCGCCGTGCTGTTCTGGAAGTCCGGAAAACCGCACCAGCGCCAAGCCGCAGAGGTAGTCGACGAATGTGCTGATGAAAAGCAGGACCACCCACTTGGGATTTGCCCACCCATAAAACAGGTAACTGGCGAGCATCAGCATGGTGGTGAGAAAACGGAACGGCAGCGTGTAATTAAGCAACAGAACTAAGGGCAGGAAAGAAAAGAGGAAGACGTGGCTGCTGAAGACCATCGGTTAAGGCTTTATTTAGTATAGACAGGTTGCGCCGAGTTGGAGGGAGATTGGAATAAAACGCAATCTCCCTCTCCGCGTATGAGAACGCTGTTGGTGACTAATTAATCGGCAATAGTGTTGACTTACTCACAACTCCACTGCTTGTGATCACCACAGGCTGCACTCCAGTTGGAGCGTTACTTGGAATGACTACATTCAATTGATACAGCCCCACAATTCCCGGTGCAAGACCACAGAACAGCAGTTGTGCTGGTTGTCCGCCAATGGTCACGCTAGGTGGAACGCGGCAATTTGACAACGTGGTTGTGGAAGCTGGCTCCCCGGAAACTTGGGCATTGGTTACTGAACCCAAACCATTGGCATACAACTGGGCAACGGCACCGCGCGCAATCGGCGCTGAACCGCTGATCAGCCGGAAGTTTATATCCAGCGCCGCCGCCAGGTTGCGACCACTGCCCGCATCGTTGTATTCAAACAACGCCGGGGAATAGTCATTCAATTTCAGGCTGTAAATCACACTGGAAAAATCGCCGTTACTTACTTTCATATTCACCCGAGCCAACCCTTGTAATTCCCACGGCACCTGGACATTGATTTGTGTGGCGCTGACAAAGTGCAATCGACCGGCGTAAGTGGCCGCGCTACCTGGGACGTCGAAACCAACGCTGATATTGGCCAACGAGTAAGGAAGGGATTGCGTTGAGGTCACCCGTAAGGATTCGCTCAAACCTGTGCCAAAGATTGAAATGTAAGATCCAGGAGCCTGTCCATTTTCTTCTCTGCCACTAGCGGCATTCACCACGCCAGCAGTGCGGATAACTGGTCGATCAATGGTTCGACCCGAAAAGTCCACCGTCAAATTCCCTTTTTCTAATGTTTCCGCAACAAATAGCTGCTCCCCTACTTGCGGCCCTGCTTTTACATCGGCAAGGACAATCCCCTGGTCGGTAGTGGCTGTTGCGGTGACGATGCTGCCGCCGCCCTGGTCTGCGCGGAAGCGAACCTTTAAGCCGTTCACCGGGACACCATATTGATCCAGAAACTTGGCTTGCACCCGGAAGCCGCCTCCGGGATTCGCAAGCCAACTGCCGTTAGAGATCGCGTAGGCGTGGAAGGGTTGGCCGTCACCTACCAAATAGAGGAATGGAATCCTCAGATCTACGGCTCCACCACTCACCGTGATTGCCCCTTCATAAGATCCCGGACTTGGTGCCGATCCGGCGAGGACCAGCGACACAGTGGCAGAAGCGCCTGCTGATAGAGTCACCGTGCTGGGGTTAAGCGTCAGAGTTGTTCTTAAATCCTGATCACGCCGGGCAACCGCAAGGCGCAAGCTAACCGGCAAGTTAGACAAATTGGTGAGCCGGAAACTACGTGTCTGCGGTACTTGCACAATGGCACCGAATGAAATTGTAGCTGGGTCAACAGCAATGCTTGATATTACGGCATTGCCTGCGTGCAATTTACCGGCCCCCACGGCATTTACACGGGCAGGAGTAACTGGGTTGTTGTTGTAATCGTAATCAGTAATTGTATTTGAAGCCGTATTCACCACCAGCGATTTCAATTGCGCCGGTGTGGCGTTAGGGTTCTTTTGCTTCACCAAAGCTAACGCCCCAGCAACCAATGGCGCGGCAAAACTGGT
>JANMWO010000149.1:0-4580 GCA_031394025.1 Acidobacteriota bacterium | reverse complement strand
CAACGTGGTGCGCCAGCAGTTCTTCAATGATGCGTCCGGTAACAAGGTCACCGGTGGTTTGGACAATGAGTTCCACACCGCCTACGTTCTTGTATTTTTCGTACAACAGGTCGAGTACTGGATAGAGCACGGTGCGTCTGACTGGTTCGAGAAGAATTTCCCCACCAGCCAGAATGATACGGCCACGTTTTTTCTGCAGCCCGTCAGCGGCGTCGCAGTAGAGCATGTTGGGAGGAAGGTTGGCGATGATTGGAGCAAAATTCTGCTCTGCTTCCTGCACCACTTCTGCGAGTTGATGGCCATAGTAGGGGTGGAAGCGGTCTTCGTAGCAATGCTCACATTTGCGATGGCACAACCAGCTAAGCACCCAATAGATTGATTCCAAGAACGACTTGCTCCTTTTATTTCCTGCGCAGTTCTTCTGGAACGCGCTCTGATTCCAATTGTTCCACGCGCAGCTTCCAAGTCAAACTTACCGTTTGTGGCGGAAAGCATTGTCGATCAGAACAGACTTGGTACCGGAAGGCAACGGGTACTATCAGTGTACCTTGGGGGTCGGCGGCGACTTTTAGTTTGGCTTGATTGGCGGCAATAAATTCCCGTTTCAAGGTGAACTTGCCTTCAAAAACGGGAACAGGCGTTGTTTCTCCGCCTACTGCCAATCGTTTGGGAGTGGGGGTTTCGAGATTACCCCAGCGGTAGGCGTCATTGTCCAAAGTTTTCCATTCTACAGGGATAAAGTCTTCCGGGGAGCCTGGGGCGTAAGCGTGAAGGCCCTTGGGAAGTTCGATATTGAGGCTCAGGATCAGGTGTTGGCCAGCTCTTACAACGAGACTGCTGGCAACTGGGGTAATCCGAGCATTCTTGCCTTCTGCGGTGTCACCGGCGGATAGGCCAGGTTTCCCGAATTTATTGGAGAGCAGTGCGGAGATGGTGAGTCTTTCGCGGAAATCTTCTTCAAAGTATTTGGCTTCGACCCGGCCTGAACTGGTGATCATGAAAATGCCGGGATGAGGAATCCCAACGGCAAATCCAGACTTTGGTCCTTCGTTGAGAATGCCAAAGGCCTTAATGATTTTCGAACCCGGGTCGGATAGCAGCGGATAGGTGAGCTTTTTCCGGTCGGCAAAATTTTTCAGGACAGGCACGGAATCGTAACTGATGGAGGCTACCCCATAGCCACGTTTTTTAACTTCGGGCAACCATTCTTCCAGCTCGACCAGCTGGCTTTTGCAGTATGGTCACCAATCGGCTGAGCGGATGAAAAGTAGGATTGTGCCCTTGGGTCCGGCAATGGATTTGAGTTGTCGAAAATTGCCGGTCTGATCGGAGGCTTGGAAGGAGGGGATTGCGGCGCCGACGGCTGGTCCCAATTTATCGGCAAAGGTTTGTGCCAAAGTCGGCTTGGAGAAGGCGGTAAGGAGGAGAGCAGCTATAAGCGTTCGCATGGTTTGGATCTTTGATTATGAATCATTGGGTGCTTGTCTTTTATTCCGCGGGTTGAAAGATTTGACGCAAATGTGGGTAAGGGTATATGAGACTACCAGGACGTACAGGCCCAGGACGCACGGTACGTTGGGTACATTGGTGGCTAGGATAGGCAAGGTGGAGGCGTTGATTTGAGGTGGGACCAACTGGTCTTGAAATTCTGGTATTCTAGGAAAAGATCTCTTATTTTACCTATAAGCTATTGAAACGATATATACTTGTTTTGTTTTTGACTAGTGCGGAGGGGGGACATGAGCCGTGGTGTAGAGTTGTTAGGTGTCAAGAGCTAAGTCAAATCTTCCTTTGAACTAAGGTCAGCCGGAATTGACCAAGTACTAGAACGTCTATAACATCAGGATAGAAACGAGGCGAGACTAAAAACATGTTAAACGAAATTCTTGCCACTGCCAGCGTAGCTGAGAATCCTGAACAGGAAATCATCGTTGCGCAGCCAGAGGTCAAGCCAAGGATCAAGATTGTAATTGCGGACGACCATCCGATTGTGAGGGATGGGCTGCGGCGGCTACTAAGCCTGGAACCAGACGTGGACATTGTCGGCGAAGCCGGGGATGGACGTCAGGTACTGGAGGTGGTGCAGGCCAAAGATCCGGACGTGTTGCTGCTTGATTTGCGGATGCCGAATCTGGATGGCTTACAGGCTTTACAGACTTTGCAGCAGACCAATCGGCGGACACGAGTAATTATCCTGACGGCGTCCGAGGATAAGAACGAGTTTGTGCAGGCGATGAAGCTGGGCTGTTCCGGCATTGTGCTGAAGCAAACGGCACCGGATCTGATTGTGAAAAGTATCCGCAAGGTTTTCTCAGGGGAGATCTGGCTGGATTCGCACACGACGGCTGCGGTGATGCGGCAATTCGCTGCTCCAGGGGAGAATGGGTCGAATGGTGGCGGTAGCGGCAAACCCCGCGAACGCAGCCCCCTTTCCACCAGGGAACGGGAGATTGTGGCACTGGTTGCGCAAGGCTACAAGAATAAAGAAATGGCGGAGAAGATGTTTATTAGTGAGCAGACGGTGAAGAACCACCTGCACAACATCTTTGACAAGCTGGGTGTTTCTGATCGTTTGGAACTGGCACTTTATGCCATTCACAAGGGTTTGCATTTAAACTCGTAACGCAGGCTGGATAGTTAAACAAAGCGTGATTTCACCCTCGGATTAGAGGATGGAATCACGTTTTTGTTTGGATGGAACCTCTACAATAGGAATATGCGTTATCCAGAACCTCTTATTGCGCCCATGAGGGCCGAACTATCACAAAACGGTTTCGTTGAAGCCCGAACTCCCGAACAGGTTGACCAACTGGTTGGACCAGGATCGGGAACGGTGCTGATGGTTGTGAATTCGGTTTGTGGGTGTGCTGCGGGCAAAGCCAGACCGGGAATTTTAATGGCCATGAAGCATACGAGCGTGCCGAAAGTGTCGGCTACTGTGTTTGCCGGAGCGGATGTGGAAGCGGTGCAACGTGTGCGGGACATTCTGGTTGCGTTTCCGCCATCTTCGCCATCAATGGCCCTTTTCAAGGATGGAAAGCCGGTGTTCATTATGCATCGTCATCAAATTGAAAATCGTCAGGCGTTTGAAATTGCGGCGGCGCTGACCGCAGCGTTTGATGAGCATTGCCAATAGGTTCAAAGAAATGCACTTTGCTTTCTTGTTAGCTGCCTTGGCCGCGACAATTAATCAGCCAGTTGTAAACATGTATTCGGCATCCACAGTGGATGCCGATGTTGTTTCACAGGCCATTTACGGGTCTTCTGTGGCGATCATAGAGCAACAGGGGAACTGGGCGAGGGTTCGGACCCAGGATGGCTATACGGGTTGGGTGGAACAGGCGCGCGTGAAAGCGGAGAATGGGAAAGTTTATGGGTCCGCTGGAAAAATCGCCAATATTGCGAGTCTCTTTGCTCATGTCTATCGTGAAGCGAGCGTCACACGGCATCAGCCGCTGCTGACGTTGCCCTTTGAGACGGCGTTGGAAGTGATTGGCGAACCGGAAACGAACAATCGCCGATGGTTGCAGGTGCGGCTGGTGGATGACCGTAGCGGATGGGTGCAACGGGGCGACGTTTCCTTTGCGAGCGAGAAATTGAGCATTGCCCAGGCCATTGCACTGAGTCGCCGATTTCTGGGCTTACCCTACACTTGGGGCGGCACTTCCAGCTTTGGATACGATTGTTCGGGGTTCACGCAAATGTTGTGCAGAAGGCAAGGGATCCTGATGCCACGGGATGCGGATCAGCAGGCGGTGTGGGATGGTGTGAAAGCGGTGGAACGTTCGGATTTGGTGAGTGGGGACTTACTTTTCTTTGGTCGGAGTATCAAGAAAATCACTCATACCGGCTTTTATATTGGCGATGGACAATTTATTCACGCCACGGTGAATGGATCGCCAGTGATCCAAATCAGCGGATTGGATGATCAACCCTGGTCACGATTGTTGGTTGCCAGCAGAAGACTCAAGTGAAAATAAGCCCCACCAATGGTTACAAAGGTGGGGCTTAGTTTTAGACGGCTACGGTTTCGGTTTCGGCTTCGGCTTCCTCGGTGGGGGTGGGCGTGGGGGCTAGTTCATGTTTAAACTTGCATTCCTTGTTGGGACATTGAGCCCAATTGCCGCTTTTTAGGTACTTTTCGATCAAATATGGACTCTTGCAATCTGGACAAACTTCCTTGATCGGTTTACCCCAAGCCACAAATTCGCATTCCGGATACTTGTTGCAACCGTAGAAATTCTTACCCCGCTTGGAGCGGCGCTCAATGATATCACCGGCTTCGCACAACGGGCAGTTGACGCCGATTGTGTTCTGTTTAACGTACTTGCAGGTGGGGTAGTTGGAACAGGCGATGAATTCGCCGAATCGTCCAAATTTCTTCACTAGCTTGTTGCTGCAACTGGGGCAATCTTCTTCCAAGGGGACATCGGCACCTTTTTGTTTGTCGCCCAACTGTTTGGTGGTTTTGCAATCGGGGTAACCGGTGCAGGCCAGAAACTGGCCGAAGCGACCTTTCTTGAGGACCATGCCACGGCCGCAATTACCGCAGAATTCGTCTTCCCCTTGTTCACCAACTT
>JANMWO010000124.1:0-9469 GCA_031394025.1 Acidobacteriota bacterium | reverse complement strand
AGGGTGGCACATCCAAGGTAAGAACCGTGTGCGGTAGTGCCGCAAGCACGGGTCTGTGCGGGGGGTGGCCGGTAACGGCCATCCCTACCGCGACGGTCTCTTAACCACAGGTTATCCCAACAACGGTTGGAGCTTGTATATGGATGCCTAGCGGGCTTTTTCACTCCTTCGAGTGCTTGGAAAACTTCTGAAATTAGAAAAACTATGCGAGAGAAATCTGAATGCAGCGCCAGCAGCTATGTCCCATCTAACCACCCCAACTTCGGGATTCAGGTTAAAGTGGGGCGGTCGGCTACAAACCGGCTCGTAGATAGGCAATCACATCCGCCAAGCCTTGCTTTCCCAGAGCCTTCTCTAACTCGTCTGGCATCAAGGAAATGCTGGATGCCCGTACTTCGGCAATGTTCTTGCGTAAAATGGAAACGTCGCCTTCCCCAGCGCCTCCCCGCAATGTAATCGCTCCAGGAGTTTCGTTGGCAATGATGCCGTCAAAAACGCGCGTATCTTTTGTGGTCACCATATAGTTGGTAAACCTTGGATCAATGGCGTAGCTGGGATTCAAAATGGACTCCAGCAACTCTCTCTTCGACTTGTTGTTCACACCAGAAAGATCGGGACCTACGCGACCGCCCTGCTTACGCGGTGAATGGCATTTGGCACAGTTCTCTTCAAACCGAGTTTTGCCTTTCAGCGGATCTCCGTTCAAGTTGATGGCGTCGGCATATTCGGCAACCACTTTGGCACGATCCCCTGCTGCCGCCAGAAACAGTTTTTTGGCGCGCGCGGCAATGGCAGGGTCCTTCGCTTCAAGTAAGCGAGAGCGGGCACCCACCTCAATGGCGGAGGCTTCCACATCCCCTTTGTCGATGGCGTCAAGCAGCACTGGTGCCCAATCGCGACGGCTCAACAAACCGGCCACCGCTTTGGTACGCGCTTCGGGTCCACTCACTTTCCAGTGCCTCACAATTTGATTGGCGGCCGCAGTTTCGCTGAATAGTGACAGCGTTTCCATTGCGGCGGTTTGCACAGTAGGGTCCGCTGGTTGTGTAAAAACTTTGTCCAGAATAGCGGTTGCCTGGTTAAAATTGCCGCTCGCCAAAGCGCGCACGGCGGCGGCTCTTTTGACTGGAGGCAGGTCAGTATTCACCGCGTCCCCGGTAGCCTTTTTCAAGATTCCTGGCAGGTTGAAAAAGCGCGCAGCGCGCCACGCCGCCGCCTCCAAATTTGGTTCGGGCTGGTTCAAAACACGAGTAAACACAGCCTCCGCACCGCCCACATCCAGACGATGACCTGCGGCCAGTTCCAGCCCTCGAGCTAGGCCCGTGAAAGCAGCTTCGGGATTTTTCAAGCGACCAGTAATGGATAGTAGTTTCGAAATCTCTGCGGGATTTTGCCGGGCACCGATGAGCGATCCCAGTTGCTGAACAAAGGCTGGTACTTGCCATGACGTGCCGTTGCGCATCATGGTCTCTAAAAAATCTGCCGGGCTGTCTGCGGCGGAAGTCAGAATTGCGATGCGGAACCAATTGTCATCGGCATGTGCATTGGCTAACTTCGCCAACGTTTGACGGGCTGCTGGGGTAGAAATTTCACCCAGCGTGTAAGCCAACTGGTGAAGCACACGAAGTTCCTTATCGCCTGCCATCTTCAGGACTGCTGATTGAAGCGATAGGTTGGTTGAAAGAAACGGCTCGCTTAAACGTAGCGCATGTTCCCGCAAATAAAGATTCGGATCTTTCAATGCAGCTTCAATATGCGCTGGTTGCAATGCTTTCAGGCCCTCCAAAACATAAAGGGCATGCAGACGAGCTTGGGGTAAAACGCTTTTGGCCGCCATTTGGACCAGTGCTGGCACCACCGATTTATCCTGCTTTTCAACCAGCAATCTTTGCGCTGTATTCCGATGCCAGCCATTGGTTTCCTCAAGCAGTTTCACCAACTCGGCACTGGACAACGAGCCCAACTTCACATCCAGCGAACGCTTTTTGCGCGGATGATTCGGAACCAGTCGATAGATGCGGCCTCTGTCCATGCCACTCCAAAAATCCATGCCTTTTCTGAGCTCTTCGGGGATGGATTCGGGAGTCTCAATGAACTCGCGATACATGTCGGTGATGTAGAGCAAGCCATCCGGCGAATTCGCAAAATGGCAGGGTCGGAACCAGACGTCGGTGGAAGCCAGAAATTCGGTTTTATCCTTCGAACGTTTCGCTTTGAAGGTGAGTCCATCGGGTTCTAAAATGTCACGGTGAACCAGGTTGGCGCTGACGTCGCCAGTGAACAGGTTGTTGGAATATTCGTCGGGAAAAACGTCGCCGGTGTACACGGTACCACCACTGGCTGCGGTGAAGAATCCTTCCAAATGTTCCACGCGACCGGGGTTGGTGTCGTTATACCTTTTCTGCCGCAGATCCGTGCGGGAAACGCGCCATTGCTGCGGTTTGGTGAGAGGGAACATGGGTGAAGTTCCTTTGCCGTGGTCAGAAATATCAGCCGATACAGGGCCAGTTTCAAGAGTCAACGCGCGGCTTAAATATTGTGCAGGAACGATGGCCTGGCGCACATGAATCGTATTTTGGGTGATGAAGCGATTGCCCCAATCGTCCATGGTTAAGCCGAATTGGGCGGGGCCGGAAACGCGTTCCATCTGGCCTGTATCCAGGCGGAAACGGAAATCGGCACCCCGCAGCAATAAGGGTTCACTGGATTTTCCAGGAACAGTCACCTTGGCATCGGCGCCATTGTTGGCGGCGTAAATCCAGTTGTCGATCCCGTATCGAAGATTGGTGATGCGACCTTCAGGATTCACTTTGGGCCAGCCAGTGAACAGCACTTCGCGGGTATCGGCCTTGCCGTCGCCATCGGTATCTTTGAGGAACAAAATATCGGGTGCGCAGCCAACAATCAAACCACCTTTGTAGGGCAACATGCTGCTTACTTGCAAAAGCTTGTCGGCGAAAATATAGCTTTTATCTATTTTGCCATCATGGTCGGTGTCTTCCAAGACTCGAATGCGCGAAAGAGGATCTTTACCGGGCGGCGGATCATCAGGATAATCCATCATTTCGGCCACGTAGATGCGACCATTTTCATCCCACACCATTTCCACCGGGTCCACTACCTGCGGTTCACTGGCGAACAACTCCACTTTGAAATCTTCGGTCAATTGCATAGCGGCCCGGGACTGCTCTGGCGTCATCGCTGCCTGATCGGGATGGTTTTCCTTTTTGGCGCAGGATGAAATAACAAAGACTGCCAACAGAAGAGTACGAATACGGTTTTGCGATAGCATGGAAAGGTGCACGATTTATCATACTTTCGCGGTAACCTGGATGTCATTAAAGACCGGTTGGCCACTCGGGGATTTGAGCTGGATGTGGACTCATTGCGGGCGCAGGATATTGAGCGCCGGGCGGCGATGACCGAGGCAGAGCAACTGCAGGCATCGCGCAATGCGGCGTCCATGGAAATTGCTACTGCAAAAAAAGCAGGACAGGATACCAGTGAAAAACAGGCGCAAATGCGGCAGTTGGGCGAGAAGATTGCCGAATTGCAGAAGCGTGCTGCGGAAATGGACGAACAGTTTCGCCTGGAGCTGGCCGGGATTCCGAACCTGCCCCATGAATCGGTTCCCGTGGGCAAATCGGCGGATGACAATGTGGAGATCCACAAATTTGGGACACCCAGGGAATTCGATTTTCCGCCACAGCCGCACTGGGATTTAGGTGTTGAACTGGGCCTGCTGGATTTTGAGCGTGCCGCTAAAGTGACCGGCGCGCGCTTCGTCGTCTATATCGGCATTGGGGCGCGGCTGGAGCGGGCGTTGATCAACTTCATGCTGGACGTCCACACGCGTGAGCACGGCTATACCGAAGTGCTGCCTCCGTTCCTGGTGAATTCCGCGAGCTTATATGGCACTGGGCAATTGCCGAAATTTGCTGAGGATTTGTTCAAGTGTCAAGGAACGGATTTCTGGCTGGCACCGACGGCAGAGGTCCCAGTGACAAACCTTCTGCGGGATGAGACTTTGAATGCTGATGACCTACCCATCAGCCTGTGTGCCTACACGCCCTGTTTCCGCAGTGAAGCAGGCAGCCATGGGCGCGATGTGCGCGGTATCATCCGGCAGCATCAATTTCAGAAGGTGGAACTGGTGAAGTTTACGCGGGCAGAGCAAAGCCATGATGAACTGGAAAAGCTGACGTCGCATGCGGAAGATATTTTGAAGCGGTTGGAATTGCCGTTTCGGCGAATGCTGTTGTGTACCAAGGATATGGGCTTTTCTTCGGCCAAGACTTACGATTTGGAAGTATGGTTGCCGGGTCAAAGTGCGTATAAAGAAATTTCTTCCTGTTCTACGTTTGAAGGCTTCCAGGCACGCCGAGCCAGTATCCGGGTGAAGGCTGGGAAGGGCAAGGCGGAATCGGCACATACGTTGAATGGCAGTGGTTTGGCGGTGGGCCGGACATGGGTGGCGATTGTGGAAAACTACCAGCAGAAGGATGGCAGTGTGTTGGTACCGAAGGCGCTGCAGCCGTATCTGAACGCGGAAGTGATTACGAAGCAGGGGAAGCTAGGGTAAAGAGGTAGCATGACTGATTTGATTGAACGCATCACGGTTGAACCTGGGTGGCGCCAGTGTGCCAGAAAAAATGTGATGCTGCTCTTCCATGAAAACTCGGTACTGAGTAAGGAAGCAGTATCCTGGCAGAGATTTCATCGAAGAATTATCATAGAAAGTAGGCGGCTTGCGTATGACCAAATCTAAAATGAAGAAGTTTCATCAACTTGTGGATAAACGGCTTTTGGGAGAAATTAGTTCTGAAGAATCGAAAGAGCTGGATGTTCTCAAGGGCGATTTAGACAGCCGCGCTGATCCGCATACGCAACAACTGCTACAAAGCGTTAGTCAGGATCGACGCCTCATTAAACAATCACTTAAGAGTATTGAAACAGCGCTTACAAAGTTGGATGCGAAAATTCAAGGTCCCGATGTTTTAGATTCAAAGGAAAATCAAGTGTTAACAATGTTGTTGGAAGGAACGCGGGCCGCAGAGATTGCTACTAAGTTGGAACTCAGCTCCAAAACGGTACTAACATACCGCGTCAATTTGATGCGTAAGTTGGATATTCATAATGTGGCGGAGTTCGTAAAATTCGGTGAGCGCTTTGATCGACTTAGTTCCATGTTACTTACTTCTTCCAAAGAAGCTAGACAAGAAGCGAAATGATTTTCCGGCGGACTACCAGACCACCACAACTGGTCAATTATCGAGCATACAAAAAATACTTACGAATAGACTTTCTTTATCGTTGTTGCTATTGCGGCATCACCGAGATTAGCTGGGGATCAGATCGTAACTTCGTAGTGGAACATTTTCGGCCGAAGGTGCGGTTTCCTAGTCAGATCGCTAGATACGAAAACCTCTACTATGCTTGCAACCGATGCAACGATTTCAAAGGGAACGCATGGCCAATTCACAAAATGAAGATGCAAGGGTTCCGATTTGCTGATCCTTGCAAAGAGGATATTTTCAAAGAGCATCTCAGGGAAGACGTCCTTGGCAATCTTTGGGCATTAACTCAGTGTGGTGAATACACGAAAGAACACATCAACTTGAATCGCATTGAACTGGTTGTATGGAGAAGGGAAAGAAGAAATTTGATCACTGACATATTGGAATCTGAACAATTGATCAAACAACTGAATGTTCAGGTGGGTGTACCAAAGGTCATCATAAACTTGGTAGAGCGGCATATCCAGCTTTGCTCAAAGATATTGACAAAGTATAAATAAACTTTTCGAGCCCACCTCAAAACAAAAAGGTGCCGCCCTTGCGAGCGGCACCTTTCTACTACTACCTAATTATCCAAATTAAAAATTCAACTTAGCGCCTAACTGAATCACCCGTGTGGTGATCCCTTGCACTCCACCGCCAACTGCTCCGAAGGTTGCCGAACGGATGTTCAGATCTACAGTTGCTGGATCGGGGTTGAAGTTCTTGAACAAGTTGAAGACTTCAGCGCGCACTTCTATGGAACGTGTTTCCTTGAACTTCACTGCTTTATGCATGGAGAAATCCACGTTGGTCATGCCTGGCAGACGAATCGCGTTAGTGCGGGGAGCGGTTCCGAAACGTCCGAAAGGAGTTTGGGCAAACGCTGCCGTGTTGAACCAGCGAGTCCATGTGCGTTGATCGCCGGGGAGATTGCCGCTTTGTCCAGCAACCAAATCCGGCCGTGAGCCGATGCCAGTACCTGTCGTATCGACACCAAATGCAATGGGGGCAGGGAAGCCGCCTTGGAAGGTCATGATACTGGAAGCCTGCCAGCCATCCAGAACTATTTTGGCAACGCCATGCATACGGCGGGCGAAGGGAATATCGTACAGCACCGTGTTGACGAAGCGGTGTCGCAGATCGAAACCGGAAACAGAGCGTTCGCCTTGCAGGTAGTTGTAATCCTGAATTGTGCCGATGAAGCCGCCGCCGCCTACTTGGCCGCCGATGTCAGAAGGACCGGAAATCGACTTGGAGTAGGTGTAAGCAGTGAGGAAGGTGAAGCCATGAGCGAATCTCCGTTCCCCTTTCACTTGTAACGAGTGATAAATGGAATTGCCGATAGATTTGTCACCAGTTACCGCACGAGGGTATTCCTGATTCGGTCGGCGGGCGTTGAGTGATGCAAGTCCAGGAGTGCGTGGGTCAACCACCACCAATGGACGATTCAGATCGGTGAAAGTGACCACCAGGCGGGTGCCTTTGGAGCCCACGTAACCGACGTCTAAAACAACATTGCCGGGCAGCTTGCGCTGAATGTTGACGTTCCATTGTTGGACGTAACTATCGCGCATGTTCTGATCGTTACTCACAGCGAATGGCAATCCGGCGGCAGTGGTTGCAGCAGGGAAAGGATTACTGAAGAATAAATTCGGCGCTCCGACAATGTTGCCAGCGAGGCTTGCGCCAGCCGTTGCCTGGGCACCTTCAGCCATAGCAAAAATGGCATTGGAGATTTGTGGCGTGTAGTACAAGCCATATCCACCGCGAATTACAGTTTCACCAGGAATCATAGCGGGACGCCATGCAAAGCCAATGCGCGGTCCAAAATTATTGCCGTCCTTAGCCATCAATTGGCGACCGTAGGGCGAGGAGGTTGTGTTCACCGTGTTGGCAATCACAAATCCATTTTGTTGGACGTTGACGAAGCGATCATCTTTCTGTTTGTAGCGTTGGAAATAATCGTAGCGAACTCCCAAGGTGACGTTCAGACGGGAGGTGACTTTCCAATCGTCATTGACGAACAAGCCAGTCCAATAGTTGGTCAGGTCGGTTTTGGTGCGAGTTGGGTTGACATTGTCACTGCGAATATAGCCGAGAATAAAATCGGCAGCAGCGGAACCAGTGTAGGTGCCGTCAAACGTGAATGATCCGCGAGGGGCGCGGGCCTGACCAAAGGTGACTCCGCGACGATCCAGTTCCCCACCAATCTTCAAGAAGTGTGCTCCCTTCTGCAAGGAAAGTGTATCTGTGAAAGGGGCAATGGAATTGGAACGAATACGCGGTCCAATTTGCCGCTGCAGGTTGTACATGTTGTAGACGCCATCGGGTCCGCTAACGGAAATGGTGGGTGGTCCGAACTCTTCAGGCAAACGGGATACCAGGGGCAAACCCATCTTTCCGACAACGTCGAAATTGGGGTCGTTGGTGGTGCCAAACACTTCGGCTTCGTTAAAGCGATGCCAGCCGCCACGCATTTCATTCACCGTGTGGGCGTTGATGGTACGGGTCCAGGATAGGGAAAGGTTCTGCGTCCGTCCATTGTTGTTGCGTTCGTCGTGACCCCAGACCGGCGTTCCTGCTTCGTAGGTATCGTTGATGACATAACGACCAGCAACCGTATCGCGATTGGAGATGTTGTGATCAATGCGTGTGGCAAAGTTCTTCTGACGAGAGACAGCACTTGAGGCTGTCGTAAGGAAATTGAACACGCCATTGCTGGTATTGGGCAACGGTTCAAAATTGAGGAAGGCTTGTGTTTGAGGGCTGAGCAGAGTCTTTGGAATCACATTGCCGATAATGCCCACTCCCAGCGGATCCTTCAAAGTGAGGGGAACTTTCTTAGAATCCACAAGCCCACGGAAATCGCCGCCGCGTTGGGCAAGGGTAGGGACAATCAGGTAGGACGGGGCCAAGCCTTGGGCCGCATAGCCGGATTCCCAATTGAAGAAGAAGAAAGTTTTGTTCTTGCCGGTATAAATTTTTGGAAGCAACACCGGACCACTGATGTTGGCGCCGAACTGATTGCGATTCAACCTTGGAGATGTGACACTTTTCTGGGCAATGGCGTCGTAGCTTTGGGTTAACTGATCGTTACGGTTGAACTCCCACAGTGTGCCGTGGAATGCGTTTGATCCGCTCTTGGTGATCATGTTGATCTGGCCGCCAGGCGCACCGCCGAACTCGCCGGAATAGGTGCTGGTTTGCACCTTGAACTCAGCTAGCGAATCGACGGATGGCGAAAAACTGTAAGTCATGGCATCGTAATCCATCACTTCAATCCCATCCAGGTAAAAGCGATTGGCTGTATCGCGTGATCCATTAGCCGAAGCTGCAGTGGAGCCATAAGCCGAATCTGTTTGACCCACCGAGCCCCGTCCACGGCGTACCGTGATGGATCCCGGTGTTCCCGCCTGCACCCCAGGAACCAGTTGGGCTAGCTGAATAAAGTTACGGCCATTCAGTGGAAGATCAGCAATTTTGCTGGAATCAATCACCGTTCCCACGCTGGCGTTTTCTGTCTGAAGCAGTGCAGCGGAGGCAATCACCTCAACCGTTTCGGTGATGTTGCCGACCTTAAGCGTAAAGTCTAAACGGGCAGCCTGTTCCACTTGCAACGCGGCGCTTTCCACTTGTTGCAATTGGAATCCTTCCTTAGAAACACGTAGCCGGTAGTTGCCCGCAGGAAGGGAAGGGATTCTATAGTTGCCAGTGGCATCGGTCAACATTTCACGTTGGGTGCTGGTGGCCAGGTTGGTGACGCGAATGGTGACCCCGGCAATGGTCGCACCTGTCGAATCGGTGATGGTTCCAAGTAACGTGCCCGTAGTCTGTTGAGCGGTTATCGGCACGATTGCGGCCAGGGAAACCAGGAGCAACATCAGGGGGATGGTGATTGTTTTGAGGTAAGAATTACAATTGATACTGCTTGTCTGCATGGACGCTATGTCTCCAAAAATAGGGTTCTTCAACTTAAAGGGCGCGCAAGATTGCAAACCAAAGCGAAAGTACCTTAATTATATCGACGGGAAGACTATTTTTGAATCACTTTACTTATATTTAACATAGGTGACTCACAATTGAGTTTATCCTGAAAATGGTATTCTGGTCCCGTTTTTGGTAGAGACTTCCATCCGGCCTCTGAAACACCGCTCCCTCGCAAGGGAGCGGTGATTTTAACCACAGGTTAT
>JANMWO010000120.1:0-2776 GCA_031394025.1 Acidobacteriota bacterium | reverse complement strand
GTTGACACAATCGTAAAGGTTCCAGCTTGGCCCCTGCTCAAATTGGATGCCAAACGGGAGGTGGCCTGAAATCCGTATACCCGAGCTGCGGAATCGGTGATGGTTACCCGAACGCGAATTTTCTGCCCAGGAGTGTAGGTTAATCCGTTGGGGAACGTCAGGGCGACATTGCCGCCTCCGCCGTTCAATGCGGTGCCGGTATGACACCCGGCTTGCGCGCAGGATTGCAGCGAACTATCGCCAGGAGCGGCAGTGCTTCTGGCATCTGGACCAGATGAAAACGCCCAAACCAGTAGCGGCGCACTGAACATAACGGCGGCCACTTTCGCGAATTGAATATTCCTTGTTCTAACCATAATAAAAAAGATCCTCTCTAGTGTAATCAGAAATGCGTCTTCCACAACTGTTTAAGGGGAAGAATTCACAACCTATCTATAATGTTTCAACTGTTAATTTTTGCAAGGCCTTACGAGTAGTGGTTGACATTGGCTGATGCGCCAAGTCCTTACCATTCATTAACTTAAATCCGACAGGGATTTTTTCGACGGAGGCGCTGACCAACTCAAACCGATATATGTGATTGGTGATGGAATGATTAAAAGTCCCTAAACATTTTCCTTCCACTGCGCCGGGCAGCATTTCGGCTTCTGGAAGCTCCCAAAAACCGGCCATCCTTCTGGAATCGGCAGGCCGCTTCCATAACAATATTTTACCCTCCTTCTTAACTAAGAGTAGGCGGCGATCCACGCGGAACATTAAAGTTTTCTTTTGTTTTAGAGGCAGTTCCCGTTCAATGCCTGCGCCCCGTGCCTGACAATACTTTTCCACCGGGCATTCTGAACACTTCGGATCGCGAGGCAAGCAGATGGTTGCCCCCAATTCCATCATGGCCTGGTTGTGTCGACCCGGATTTTTGCGATCTAACAGACTCTCCGATACTGCGGTTAGACGTTTTCGAACGACGGCTGAACCTATATCTCCTTTCTCAGCGGAAATGCGGCTGGTGACGCGAATCACGTTTCCATCCACTGCCGCATGGGCCAACCCGAAGGCGATGCTGCCTACGGCTGCAGCCGTATAATCGCCAACTCCAGGTAGCTGTCTAATCTGGTCGTAAGACGTCGGAAAAGCCCCCGCAGCGGCAATTATTTTTGCGGCTTTTTGTAAATTGCGAGCACGGGAGTAGTAACCCAAACCACTCCAGGCGGCCAGCAAGACAGGTTCAGAGGCGGCAGCCAGGATTTCGACAGTGGGAAATTTGGTCAGGAATGCCGCATAGAACGGGATCACTGCGGCGACACGGGTTTGCTGGAGCATGATTTCAGAGACCAGAATGCTGTAAGGGTCCCGCGAGGATCGCCAGGGGAGAGGGCGCGCATGGGCATCGTACCAGGTCGCCAAAATCCGGGACAGATAGCTCATTTCCGGATTTCCATAGGAGGGCAGGCAGGCAAAAGTGCCTGCCCCACAATGGCTGGTGCGGCTTTTGCCCAGTGTTGTTTAGTTTGCTCAGACTGCCCAAACTTGCCTCTGTGGGGCAGCCGATTCCGCCTGCCGTTTTCATCTTCCGGTATCAGCACTCCCAAATTTGATGCGATCATCCTGTCGTCTCTTATAATAAAAGTATCCCCTTGGAAGAATCTATTGTCATTCGTGGTGCGAAGGTTCACAACCTTAAAAACCTGTCGCTTTCGCTGCCACACAACAAACTTACCGTGATCACTGGCGTTTCCGGATCTGGAAAATCGTCTCTGGTGTTCGATACTATTTATGCCGAAGGGCAGCGGCGCTATGTGGAATCGCTTTCCGCCTATGCCCGTCAGTTTTTGGATCGGATGGAAAAGCCTGCGGTTGACGAAATTACGGGGATTGCTCCGCCCATCGCCATTCGTCAGAAAAACACTACTCGTAATCCACGTTCGACGGTGGCCACTTCTACCGAAATTTACGACTTTCTGCGACTGCTGTACGCGCGCGCTGGACGCACCTTTTGTCCGCAATGTGGAAACCGCGTCCTGAAAGATACTGTTGATCAAATTGCGGCAGTTATGTTGCAGCAGGCGGAAGGGTCGCGATGGTATGCGCTGTTCCCGGTGGGCGCACATCCTGACCAAGCCATCATGCGGGAACACTTGATGGGCTTGCGCGCGCGCGGATTTAATCGTCTGTTTCAAAGCGGCAAAACCTTCGAATTTTCAGCACCGGAATCGCTACTGGAAATCAATTTCGATATCCCTTTGTTCATCCTTGTGGATCGTCTGGCTATTCGTCCTGATCTGCATTCCCGTCTGGTGGATACAGTTGAAATCTGCTACCGCGAATCTGGAGAAATCATTTTTGAGCAAGCCAGTGTACCTGAACCGAGCCAACTGAAATTCAGCGAAAAGTTTTCCTGCAAAGCCTGCAACATCCCACTGGCCGAACCTGAGCCGCGCATGTTCAGCTTCAACAGTCCTTTTGGTGCCTGTGCACGCTGCCAGGGATTCGGAAATGTGGTTGATTACGACATGGATCTAATCATTCCCGACACCAGCCTTTCCATCAACTCTGGGGCCATCGCCCCTTGGGCCAGAGACGCCTACCGTTCCTGGCTGCGCGAATTCAAAGCCAGCCATACTGGCAACATTCAAAATATATGAAGGCGTATTTTTTTCGAGTAGCGGAAGCAAAGTTAAAGTAAGCGCCATTACAGATTCCAGGTTAAGCCTTATCATATACCGGAGTGAATCTAATGGATACGATAAATAATCATGCTCTCCGCCCAGGCCGGCAACAT
>JANMWO010000061.1:0-20907 GCA_031394025.1 Acidobacteriota bacterium | reverse complement strand
TGACCGCTTTTGCCAGTCCCGCTAAACGGCAATCCAGACGATAGGCACAAAGATTTGCCAGTGCTGGAGAAGTAGGAGCGCCTTGCGGTAAATGGCGATGCTTGTGTAACTCACGGGCGGCTTGAATCAAAAGTGGATCGGCTTCATGGACCTTCCAAATATCCAACGGGGTTGCGTTGGTACAAATGCCTCCAAGCCGATTCGCCACCGCTTCGGGATAACCCATGGTTCGAAAAGCCGTTTGGATTCGAGCGCTGGAAATGGTCGGGAAAAAATCCTGAAGGTCCATTCTTATAACAACCCTTTGACCAACGTGCGAGGAAGCAAAGGTTTGGATGGAGCGACCTTTGAGAAATCCGTGGGCTGCTGGATGCGGCGGAATTGTTTCAAGTATGGAATGCAGAATCCGCTGTTGGATTTCTTTGAGGCGCGGCTTAGGTGCTTCAATCAATCTTATGTTTCCAGATTTTTTGGTGAGCAGTCGATAGTGATAATGCCGCAGTTTCGCATCCGCCCGGGTGGCGCAAGTGAGCTTCTTCAGATCGGCGAACCATTCCAGTTCCCCTGAGGTCAATTGCAGCCAATGAGCAAGTTCAGCCGTAGATTCAATGGAAGGCAGGTTCCAGTTTTTTGCCGCAACTACGGGTTGCATTGTGTGCGGTTCAGTCACCCAATCGGCAATAACAGGTTGGTGTAATCGATTGCGCAAAACCCGACTAAAACTGGCGTCCTTTGAGAGAAACTGAACCACATCGCGATGACGCGGACGTGTCCGACCGTCAATGAATTTAAGATAACGATCAGCGAGAGGAGCAAGCCAGCGCCGCACCTTACCAAGCACCCTTCCACCCCGTGTCACCGCCTGCGCAATCCGCTGTTCCCCTGCAAGGAAGGCGCTGGCCATGACGCTCAAAAGTGGACGATGTTGCATGTTGATTGGCAGCGAGAAAACCCAACGAGTCTTACCTTGCGTTGACCAACCGCACCTGTAAGGGTGCACACGGTCACGCGATGAAATCTCAGTTTTTCACAGTACCCTGGGGTAACCCCAGAGAGGCCTAACCGAACTCGAAAGCCCGAACCAGACCAAGCTTGGAATTTTCTTGCCGCCGTTGAAAATTATAGCAGCGGACTCACCGTTAGACCTCAACCGAAGTCAGTTCCGTGATGATGCATGGTTCAGCCGCCCACTCTTCCAGCAAGGGAACTAGCAGACCCATTAGATATTTTAGTTCCGGCACATCGACAACTTTTTTCAGAAACATCATCTTCTTCACGCGTGATAAAACTACCACTCGAAACGCACCACTGTAAGCATCGTCGCAGTAGATTTGCACGCTGATTACAGCACCGTCGTCATTGAAGAAAATATGCCATCCCCACTTTTCTTGTGATAGCAAAACGCCAGGGTAATTGGCCCTGACAAATGGCAATAGATGCTTGGCCACCAGGTCCCCACCAAAGCAAGCCGGACCCATGTATTGGGACGTCTCAGCGATATGAAGCTTCTTCGTGAAGGCTATTTGATAAGGCACGAACGCTATGCTTCCATCTTTTTTGCCGTCGCGTTCCATCGAATACGACGCTGCTTCTTCAGTGATTCCATTGCCATGCAAAGAGTGATATTTGTTTGCTGGCCAAGCTCCACCGGACCATTCGGATCTTTCCTGCTTTTCACGCATTCCAGGAAATTTCGGATATGCGCTCTTACTGCTCCATTAAAAGCCCCAGGCTGCTTCTTTTCAACGGACGGTTTCATTTCCAAAGCCTTTGGATCTTCCAGGTATAGCGCATACGATTCGCGCCCCATATCGAACCTTGCCTTTGAGCCGTGATACTGCGTAAGCTGATCGTTCAACCCGGCGTAGCGCATTGCTTTATATCCAACCGTGAAAACAGCCATGTAATTTTCAGGATACTCAATGCACATACAAGTGGTCTCTGGTACTTCCGCCGGTTGCAGATTAGCCCGGCCCGCAGAGGTTGTCACAGCAATGGGCACCTTTGAATCCATAAACCATTGGATCGCATCCACGGCATGTGCTGCTTGCCCAATCATCAGGCCGCCTGAGTAATCCCAATAGTAATACCAGTTGAAAAATCGCGATGCATCCAGTTCCCGTTTAGGAGCGTTGCCTAACCATTGATTCCAATCCAGCTTGCCTTCCACTTTGTTTTCGCGCAAGCCTGCTTGATGGTTATACCACCAGGCATTCACCAATCGAACATCGCCGATGTTCGATTCCCGCAACACACGGTTGCCTTCCTGGAACATATCAAAGCTGCGGCGTTGCATTCCCACCTGCACCACTCGCTTAGTGCGTCGTGTTGCCTCAATCATCCGAAAGCCGTCTTCAATGGTGTGGGCCATCGGCTTTTCCACGTACACATCTTTGCCCACCGACACCGCATCAATGGTCATCTGGGCATGCCAGTGGTCGGGCGTGGCTACAACCACAACATCCAAAGTTTTATCTTCCAACAGACGCTTATAATCGCCGTAACCCTTGGCGCCAGTGGATGCCACCTTTAAGCCACCAGAGAGGTTTGGCTCATAGACGTCGCACACGGCAGCCATCTCAACTCCAATTTCCTTAAACTCACCGGTGAGCAATTTTCCCCGTCCGCCTGCCCCGATGATTCCAGCGCGCACTCGCTCATTCGCGCCCATAATGGCCGAATAGCTGAGGGCGGTGGTTGTGACGAAGCTGCGACGATTTATCATTGATTGATACTAGGGACTGATACTTGGGACAGACGCTCCAGGCATTGATGCCAGAATGGTAAATCTTACCATGCAACTTTATTTAATCACACCCTGTTACAGATACATTCTATAGCTGTTTCGAAGATTCTTTACCGGCTTCACCTTCCACGGTGGTACGACTTCGACGAGAAGCCCACAACTATGCGGCAGAGAGTAACGGAACTACGGCCACAACAGTTACAGAAATCGGCTATAGAATAGAGACGTATGCGGTTCTTTTTTTCAGCCTTAACCCTGGTCGCAGCTTTCGCTCAGCCCCCCGATTTCCAACGTGATGTGCAGCCCATTTTTCAAAAGAAGTGCATGGCCTGTCACGGTGCTTCCAACCAGATGAATGGCCTGCGCCTGGACGATGGCGAAGCAGCGCTGAAGGGCGGCTATTCCGGCGTTGCCATTGTGCCAGGCACCAGCGCTACCAGTCCGCTGATCGCCCGCGTGACGGCCTCGGAGAAAGCCAAACGCATGCCTCCCGCTGGCGATCCGCTAACGGCTGACCAGATCGCCACGCTGAAATCCTGGATCGATTCCGGTGCCAAGTGGCCCGTCACTGCCAAGAAGCAAGCCAGCCCCAAGTCCACGCATTGGTCCTATCAACCGATTCTGCGGCCAACGATACCAGAAGTGAAACAGGCTTCCTGGGTTCGAAATCCAATTGACGCGTTTGTGCTGGCCCGGCTGGAAAAAGAGAACATCCAACCTTCGCCCGAAGCTTCGAAGACCGTCCTGCTGCGTCGCTTGAAGCTGGATCTGCTTGGACTGCCTCCCACACCCGAAGAAGTTGTCGAATGGCAGGCCGACAAGCGTAGCAACGCCTATGAACTTTGGGTGGATCGATTCCTGCAATCGCCCCACTACGGCGAGCGTTGGGCGCGCCCCTGGTTAGACCTGGCCCATTATGCCGATTCCGATGGTTACGAAAAAGATAACGTCCGCAACGGTGCCTGGCGCTACCGGCATTGGGTGATCAACGCATTGAATGAAGGCATGCCCTTTGACCGTTTTGCGGTGGAACAACTGGCCGGTGATCTGCTGCCCAACTCCACCTTGGAACAGAAAGTGGCCACCGGATTTCTGCGCAACACGTTGACCAATCGCGAAGCCGGAGTGGACCGTCGCGAAGATCGTTTTGAACAAGTGATTAATCGCGTGAACACCACCGGAACCACCTTCATGGGCGTCACCATTGGCTGCACCCAATGCCACGATCATAAGTACGATCCATTCAGCCAGAAAGAATATTATCAACTGTTCGCATTTTTCAACGATGCCGAGGATGAAGATGTAGACGCTCCTTTGGCCGGTGAAATGGGGCCCTATCTGCGTGCCCTGCCGGAATATCGGAATCAGAAAAACGAAATTCTGACCAAGTACAAAATCCCTGAATTGCAAGCCCGTTGGGAAAAAGCCATGCTCACCGCCATTGACGACCCAGGCAAAGACGTGGAGGTTGATTTCAACGTCACATCAATGAAAGCCATGTTGGATTTTGCTGACCGTATGATCCGCAAAGGTCCCCAGGGCAGGACTGAACGCGAATCAGAAAGGCTTACCAACTATTTCGTCAACAACCCCGGTACCGCATTTAAGGGTGACAAAGAAATTCTTGCCCGCATCAAAGAAGCACGGGAGAAATTGAACGAAGCCAATGCCAAGATTCCATTTCTGACACAGGCTCAAACGGTACGCCAGAATCAGGACAAGTCAGTTACCAATATTGCCATCCGTGGGGATTGGAAAAGTCCTGGAGTGGAAGTGGTGCCAGGCACTTTGTCCATCCTCCCACCAATGAAGGCAAATGGCGCAAGGGCCACCCGGTTGGACTTGGCGCGTTGGTTGGTGTCTAAGGACAATCCGCTCACGCCGCGCGTAATCGCCAATAGAAACTGGCAAGAATTCTTCGGCCGTGGCTTGGTGAGGACATCGGAAGACATGGGCGTATCCGGGGAAAAGCCTTCGCATCCTGAGCTACTCGATTGGTTAGCCACGCAGCTTTTAGACAACGGTTGGAACGTGAAGCAACTGCACAAGACCATTGTGATGAGCGCCACCTATCGTCAATCGTCCAACTCGCGGCAGGACCTCACGGATCGCGATGCGGACAACATGCTGCTGGCTCGACAAATCAGAATGCGGCTTCCGGCAGAGCTGATTCGCGACGCGGCGCTGTCGGTTGGTGGAATCCTCAACCCATCTATTGGTGGCAAAAGTATTAAGCCTGCGTTACCTAAAGGCGTGGCCGAATTGGGTTACGGAAATTCGGTGAAATGGAAAGAATCTGAAGGGCCAGAGCGTTACCGTCGCGGCCTATACATTCATTTCCAACGCACGGCACCTTATCCGCAATTGATGAATTTCGACGAGCCCGATTCCAACGTCGCTTGCAGCAGGCGTCGTACTTCCAACACTCCGCTGCAAGCCTTAAATCTGATGAATGATCCAGTCTTCTTTGAAGCAGCTGCGGCCTTGGGCGAACAGGTTTCGACGCAGACCACGGGACTGACCGACAAGTTGGAAGGCTTGTTCCTTCAGTGCTTGGGACGTAAGCCCGTTGAATCGGAACGGGCGTCATTGGCAGGGTATCTGGATCGCCAGACTGCCATTCTAACCAAGGAAGGCAAGAGCACTGCCGAGTCGCAAAAGGGCGCCTGGGCGGGTCTTGCACGCGTGCTGTTGAACACGGACGAATTCATTACACGAGAATAAAAATATGAACTTCATGCACTTTGATGAATATCGGCAACTGCAAGCGCGTCGCCAGTTTTTGAAAAATGCGGCCTGTGGTTTTGGGTCCTTAGCACTGGGCGGGATGATGGCGTCGGACGGTTTATTAGGAGCCGTGGCCGACCCGCTTGCGCCTCGCAAACCACATTTTGCACCCAAGGCAAAGCACGTGATTTTCATGTTCATGGAGGGTGGCCCCAGCCAGATGGATCTATTCGATCCCAAGCCTGCACTTCAAAAATGGCATGGTAAATCGTTGCCTGCTGAAATGACCAAAGATCTGAAACTGGCGTTCATCAAGCCAACGGCAGCAGTGTTGGGAAGCCCACGCCAGTTTACGCAGCACGGGAAATCGGGAATGGTGTTGAGTGATTATCTGCCCAACCTGGCCACCTGCGTTGACGATATTTGCATGGTGCGTTCCATGCAGACCGATGCCTTCAATCATCATCCAGGGCAACTGCTGTTGTTCACTGGCTCCATACAATTCGGTCGGCCAACCATGGGCGCTTGGGTGACGTATGGGCTGGGTAGCGAATCGCAAAATCTTCCTGGATTCGTGGTGCTTTCCAGCGGCGTTGGAACCAGCGGTGGTGCAACCAATTTCTTGAGCGGCTTCATGCCGTCCACTTATCAGGGAGCCCAGTTTCGCAATTCCGGCGAACCGATTTTATACTTATCGAATCCTGATGGCGTGTCTCGTGAAGCACAGCGCGCTGGGCTGGACACCATCAAGGAACTGAACGAAAAGCACTACACCGACACCGGCGATAGGGAGATCGCTTCGCGCATTCAATCCTATGAGCTTGCCTACCGCATGCAGATGGCTGCCCCGGAATTGTTGGATTTTTCGAAGGAAGATCCCAAGACACTGGAGATGTACGGTGTGGGCAAGAAGCCGACGCACGAATTCGCCTCCAACTGCTTACTGGCACGCCGTATGGTGGAACGTGGCGTCCGCTACATTTTGATGATGGATGCCAGTTGGGATACGCACACCAACCTGAATAAAAAGCTGAAAGAAAAGTGTGATGCCAGCGATCAGCCAACGGCCGCACTGATCAGGGACTTGAAGCAACGAGGATTGTTGGACGATACGCTCATCGTGTGGGGCGGCGAATTTGGTCGCACGGCAATGGCGGAAATTCGGAACCTCAGTGATCCTGATAACGCGGGTCGCGATCATCATCCCAACGGCTATTCCATGTGGCTGGCCGGTGGCGGCGTGAAGGGCGGAACCACCATTGGGGCAACAGATGAGATGGGCTTCAACATTATTGAAGACAAGGTGCATGTCCACGATTTACAGGCGACGATTTTGAATCAGCTGGGCTTCGATCATACCAAGCTGACTTTCCGGCATATGGGTCGGGACTACCGATTGACTGATTTGAGTGGCGAAGTGGTTCGGAAGATGTTGGTGTAACTAACGCACCACCACCAAATGAAAATTCTTCTTGCCTGAACGAAGCAACATGGCCCCTGGCCACTTCAAATCTTCCGCTGTAATAGACTTCTGAGCCTGATTCTGTCGCTCATTATTCAAGTTCACGCCGCCGCCTTCAATCAGCTTTCGCGCCGCGCCCTTGCTATCAGCTAGCTTCGTACGCACCAGTAAATCCACCAGCGAAATTCCAGCTTGCAGTTCAGCCACCGACATCTCCGTCACCGGAACTTCGCCAGCTAACATGGAAACCGTCTCAGCCGTAGGAACTTCGTTCGACGCTGTAAATAGAATCCGCGTTGCCGCCTCAACCGCACGCACCGTTTCTGCGCCATGAACTACGCCAGTGCATTCCGCCGCTAAAATGCGTTGACCCTCTCGCTTCTCTGGCGATGTGGCAACCGCTTCTGCCAGCGCCTCAATGCGGCCCTGCTCCAGAAACGTAAACAACTTCAAGTAGCGGACAACATCGGCATCGGCAGTCTGCAACCAATACTGATACATCTGGTACGGGCTGGTTCGCTTGGCATCTAACCAAACGGCACCTTCTTCCGTCTTCCCAAATTTCTTCCCAGTGGATGTTGTCAGCAACGGAAAAGTAATCCCATCCCCACGCTTGCCCAGCACGCGACGAATCAGTTCCTTCCCGGAAAGAATGTTTCCCCATTGATCACTTCCACCCATCTGAATGGCGCAATCATGATGCTGGCACAAATGCAGAAAATCGTAAGCCTGCAAGAGCATGTAACTGAATTCCGTAAAGGAAATGCCGTGATCCCGTTCTTCAAGCCGCGTCCGCACAGAATCACGCTTGATCATTTCATTCACAGAAAAGTGCTTGCCGTAGTCGCGCAAAAAATCCAGCAGGTTCAGCGGGACAAGCCATTCCGCATTGTTCAGCAGCAGCGCTTTATCGTCCGATGACAGGTCGAAAAACTTGCCTAATTGCAGGCGAATCGCCTCGGCATTTTCTTCCGTCTTTTCACGAGTCAGCAAAATACGCTCGGCTGATTTCCCGCTAGGATCACCAATTAAACCCGTACCGCCGCCCACTAGCACCAATGGACGATGTCCGTGACGTTGCGCATGAGCCAGCGCCATCACCGGGATCAGGCTGCCTAAATGCAGGCTGTCAGCCGTAGGGTCGAACCCTACATACATGGTGCGTTTCGCTTCTAACAGGTAGGCGTCAAGATCGTCACTGGTGACTGCTTCCAGAAATCCACGCCAGCGGAGTTCTTCAAGAAAGGTGCTTTTTGTTTCGGTGGGCAAACCTCATTTTACCGGATTCCCATCACCATCCACTTTCTGAATTTCACCCAGATTCAAAGAGCGTACTCCGGCTTCAATCTTCGATAGATCGCCGACAATCACCCAGGTCATCTGTTCCGGACGCAGCAATGTTTCCGACGCCGCCGACATGTCTTTTAAAGTAAGCGCCTCAATGCGCGGAGCATACGTATCGAAGTAGTCTTGTGGCAGTTGAAATCGAACAAGTTCTTCCATGGCTCCCAACAGCGCATTCGATGTTTCACGGCTGCCTGCTTGACTGCGGACTTCACTCTGTTGAATTTTCAAGAGCTCTTCCGCAGTGGCCGATTTATCTTTAGAAATGCCGCGCAACTCTTTTTGGATTTCTACAATCGCTTCCTTGGTCTTGTCCGTTTGCACAGGCGCAATCACCATGAACGGACGCTGACCACGCGTAGAGGGATAATACGTCTGCGATCCGTACGACCAGTGCTTGTCTTCACGCAAGTTCATGTTCATGCGCGAAGTGAACGTTCCACCCAGAATCTGATCAAAGGTGTACAGGCTCAAATCCGCCGGGTGCGATTTTGGCGGTGCAATGTTACCAGCCAACACGTTGGTCTGCTGCGCACCTGGCCGATCAATCAGATACACCACTGGCTTTTCTTTTTGCTTCACCTCTGCCAAATTCTTCTTAGGTACTTCCCCGCCCTTCCAACCGGCAAATAGCTTTTCCAACTTAGGTGTGATTTCCGCTAGCGTTGTATCGCCAACAATCAGAATGGTGGCGTTGTTCGGTTTGAACCACGTGGCATGGAATTTGGCCAACATGCCACGATCCATTTTGCCCACGCTTTCTTCCGTACCCGAACCACTCAACGGCTGGCCGTATGCATGACCCGCCCCATAAATCTTCACCGGCATCACGCGGAGGGCAGCACCCATCGGCGACATGCGCTCCCGTTGAATTGCAGCAATTTGCTGCTGTTTTTGACGTTCCACATCTGCTGCAGGGTAAGCAGGGTTCAACACAACATCGGAAAATAGTTCCAGCGTTGCATCCAAGTTTGATTTCAATGCAGACACGTTGACTGCCGAGAAATCTAAGTTGGAATTGGTTCCCAACGTCGCACCCAGACGTGCTGATTCTTCGCTGATTTGCAACGCAGTGCGCTTGGCAGTTCCGTCCAGCATCATCTTCACCGACAGGTTGGAAGTGCCAGGCGTCGCAAATTGATCGGCAGAATATCCGGCATCCACCATTAACTTCACATTCACTAATGGCAGGTCATGGCGCTCCGCTAAAACCACTTGAATCCCGTTCGATAATTTAGATCGTTCCAGCTTCGGCATCTTAAACGCCGGAGTGACGCCTGCTTCCGGTAACTTGCTGCGGTCGGCGTCTTTCGATGACGTTGTGAATTCCGGGAACGGCTGAACCTCAAGATTGAACACGCCGTCGGAGAGCCACTTTTGAGCAGTCGCACGAACTTCATCGGTAGTAGCGGCCTGCGTCCAATTCAATTGCTTTTTGTAGAAGGCAGGGTCACCGCCGTAAACCTGCCCAATCGCCAGCAAATCACTCTTGCCCCCAAACCCGCCGATTCGTTCAGCACCACGAAGAAATCCAGAGAACGCGCGCGTCTTGGCGATTTGCAATTCATCGGCAGTCGGCCCGTCTTTCAAGAATCGAGCCAGTTCTTCATCAATCGCCTTCTCCACTTTTTCCAAAGCAATTCCATTGCGCGCACTGCCGACAATGTTGAACGTCCCGGCAATTTGACTGGTCTCATTATTCACCTGGACATCGGTAGCAATTTGATCCTGAAACACCAGCCGTTTATAAAGACGCGAAGTGCGCCCTGCCCCAAGAATAGACGCAGCCAAATCAAGATGTTCGTTTTCCTGCGAACCAAATTCCGGCACATTCCAAACCTTGTAGATGCGCGGTGCAGGAACACGATCCTGCGCAACCTGCCGCTGCGTGCCCGTGCGTTTGGCGATCCAAGCCTGTTGATGGGCCACTGGAGGGCCGGAAGGTATTGCCCCGAAATATTTCTCAACCTTAGCCTTCGCCGTCTTCGCATCAATGTCACCGGCAATCACCAGCGTCGCGTTGGCTGCGCCATAGTATGTTTTGAACCACTCCTTCACATCGTCCAGAGACGCCGCGCTCAGATCATCCATGGATCCAATGACGGTCCAGGAATAAGGATGAGCCGCTGGCCAAACATTTTTAACAATCAGTTCCTCAGTAATTCCGTAAGGCTGATTTTCCCCTTGACGCTTTTCGTTTTGAACCACACCGCGTTGTTCGTCAAGCCGAGCTTTATCAATGGCGGCCAGCATAAATCCCATACGATCCGATTCCAGCCAAAGAATTTGATCCAGCCCCGATGTGGGCACGTTGGTGAAATAGTTGGTGCGGTCGTTGTTGGTGGTACCGTTTGTATCCGTCGCGCCTAACCGCTCAAAGGCCTGAAAAATGTCGGTATTGTAGTGTTCGCTGCCATTGAACATCAGATGTTCATAGAGATGCGCAAAGCCCGTTTTGCCAACCTTTTCGTTCTTCGACCCAACGTGATACCACACGTTCACGGCAACAATGGGTGCTTTGTGATCTTCATGAACAATGAGTGTTAGACCATTGGGAAGCACGAATTTCTGAAACGGAATATCCACTGTAATTTTTGGAGTGGTCTGCGCAAATACAAGCGTGGTAGCAGCAGCGGCCAGGGTTAGGGCGCGTGAGAAACAACGATTCTTCATTCTTCCGTTTTAACACGGTCTCTGTGTTTGGGTAGAATAGGTGCGAACACGATGGGAATTCTAGTAAACGGCGAACTTGTAGACGACCAACTGATCCAGCAGGAAGAAGCCATGTTGCGGCCTCGCTACGAAGAGGCAATGCAAGCCATAGATCCGGTAGCGCGGGAAATCCAGCTAAAGGAATGGTCTCGCGAAAACGTGATTGAACGCGTTTTACTGAGACAGGAAGCGTGGAAAGAGTCGGAACAAATTCCCCGCGAAGTAATTGCGGAAGAGTTGGAACGCATTCGTCCTGAACCTGGTGAAGCAGTGATCTTCGATGAAGCCGCGGCCAGCAAAGAGATTGAAACTCGTCTGCGAATTGAGCGTCTGGTGCGTCGAATCACGGGTAAAGTGGCAGCTCCCAAAAGCAAAGACATCACCGAATACTATAAGAAAAATAAAGATCGCTTCTGGTTGGAAGATATGGTGCGCGCCGCTCATGTGGTGAAAAATTTGAGCGAAGGTGCCGATGTTGCCGAAGCGCAAAAAGTGATGGAAGCAGCGCTGGCGGAAATTGAAGCCGGTGCAGAATTTCATGAAGTAGCCAATAAGTATTCCGATTGCGCGGGCAACGGCGGCGATCTCGGTTATTTCCCTCGCGGTGAAATGGTGGATGAGTTTGAGCGAATCGCCTTCTCGCTCCCTGTGGGCGGACGCAGCGGAATCTTCAAGTCTGTGTTCGGACTTCACATCGCCAAAGTTTTAGAGAAGCGCGAAGCCGGTCCTGTGCCGTTGAACGAAGTACGGAATGAAATTGAAGCAACGCTACTGCGCGAAAAACAGGAACGCACCATGGAACATTATCTGGATAAACTGCTGGCCGGCGCAAAAGTGGAAACCCTCAAGGCTGATGGAGCAGCATGAGCAGTGACCTTCCACTGATTCCGCCGCACCCCTGCTGCGTTCCCAGTAAAGGCAGGCAACAGCAATTCGATATTTCCAAGCAAGCTGCTGTCAGCCGCGTGCAAGTCCGCAGTGGTTCAACTGCTGAAATGATCAAGCTGGATGGTGGCCCGTTTTGGATGGGCACTGAAAATCCCGAAGGCTTTCCTGCCGATGGCGAAGGCCCTGTACGACGGGTCACCATCGACGGGTTCTACATGGATCGTTACGCCGTTTCCAACTCGAACTTTTCCGAGTTTGCGAAGGCCACCGGATACACCACCGACTCCCAACGCTTTGGCTGGTCGTTCGTGTTTCATGGTCACATTCCGCAAGACCTTTACCCCAATTTAGTAGAGGACACAGCGAAGGGTATTGAGTGGTGGTGCAAGGTTCCAGGTGCCGATTGGATGCATCCAGAAGGTCCGCATTCCAGTATTCATCAACGTCAAAACTATCCTGTGACTCATGTATCGTGGGCCGATTGCAGTGCCTATGCAAAGTGGGCGGGCAAGCGGCTGCCTTCCGAAGCGGAGTGGGAATATGCATCGCGTGGTGGCCTTGAACAAAAGATTTATCCTTGGGGTGATGAGCTAACTCCAGACGGCAAGCACCTATGTAATATTTGGCAAGGCGAATTTCCCAAAGTGGACACTGGGGATGATGGCTTCACTGCCCCCGGCCCTGTCGATTCGTTTGCCCCCAATGGTTACGGCCTTCACAACATCACCGGCAACGCTTGGGAGTGGTGTAACGATTGGTTTCATCCGTCCTGGCATATCAATGCCACCAAAACAAATCCCGTTGGTCCGCCCACTGGCGCCCGTCGCGTCATGAAAGGCGGCAGCTATCTTTGCCATAAGTCCTACTGCAACCGCTACCGCGTGGGTGCCCGGACTTCCAACACGCCAGATTCGGCAACCACCAATATTTCATTCCGATGCGTACGCGATATCTAATTTTTATCCTCTGCGCTGGCACGCTGTTTTGCCAGGAACCTGCCGACCCCAAAGACAGAACACCACCGCCGCGCATGCCCAATGGCTCACTACAAAGCGAGGAAATCCTCAAGGCAGAGCATGCCGCATCGCTCAAAGATTCTGCACGGTTGAAGCAACTCTCCGATGAACTGGCTGTCGATTTGGAAAAGAATAATCGTCATGCTGTATCAATGCAAACCTTGAAGAAGCTGGACGAAATGGAAAAATTGGTGAAGCGAATTCGCAACCGCATGAAGCGGATTTAAGCTGGCTATTCTGATAGAATTCACACAGCGTTAGAAAATAATATTCTTAATTGGAAAACAATGTATCTTTTCACTTTTAGGCAGGCCCCTTTGGGACTGCTCGTGCTTTCTTTACTCGCCTCTCCCGCAAATGGGCAATCCACACCAGTCATATGTGATGCGCAAGCAGACACACCGTTTTTGCGAAGTGAAGGCAGAGCGGAGTTTGTAGGGGACATCAAACTGATTTGCAGCGGTGGCACTCCGGGAGCTGCGGTTTTGGCGAACGTTTACGCTGCGTATTACGTCGGGAACCTCTACGCTGGGTTCGCAAGCCCGATTGACGCAAGGGATTCTCTGCTGCTGGTGGGTGAACCATCGGCCCCTATATTGGGAACAGATCTATTTCAAGGGACTCTTTTCGCAGCCCCGGCCTTCCCAACGCAAGTACGATTCAATAACGTCGTAATTCCTTACGCTGCCAGCAACAATCCAATTATCCTTCGCATCACGAATGTCAGGTTTGACGCAACGCAAGCGACTGCAAGCCTTAGCCCAAAAGCCACTGAAATAACGGTCAGTCTCTCCGGAATTTTGATCAGAAATCCACAACTACGCGCAGGATATGTGATTCCAGGGCAATCCATGCAACTTTTCGGGCAACACAATTTCATTTATCTAATACAGCCCACACTCCCCGGGCTAACATTCACTGGAAATATGCAGTATCGGGTTGAATTTAGTGAATCGTTTCCCAATGCGTTTCGCCGCCGAAATACGGCTACTTCTTCAACGACTCCCACCGCCACTGCAGATCAGGCAGCGCTTGGCACTAACTACGGAACCGAAACTGGATATTACAATTCCGCATTGCCTTCCACAAATGGACTAAATCAGCTTGGCTTGGCGACGCAAGGAACCCGTCTAATAGCCCGATTCTCCAATATCCCGGCTGGCGTTTCACTTTCTGTTAGCCTTACCCAAGGTTCTACAACTTCCCTTGGGTACAATACTTTCCCTTCCGCCAAAGCACGACTCGTTACCACTGATGCGCAAGGGGCTGGACTATTCAACCCGGTTGCTGGCTCTCAATTCGCGCCACTTACTGTAACATCTGGCACTGCAATGGCCGTATGGGAAGTAACAGATTCCGACCCTGCCATTTTGGAGAAATTCACATTCGATGTTAACGCCACCTACGCCACCCCTTCCACCGCGGTTGGCACGGTTATAGGACAACTGGGGCCGCTCGGCCCGGCTGGCCTTTCTGATTCAACTTCCAGCGTGCCTCGTTTTGGCTCTGCGTCTCCAGTTTCCGCCACTACCTGCACGAGGAACTGTCTAAGCGCTCCAGACGCAATTAACATCAACTATACGGTCGGCTCACCTTTGCCTTCGCGTGTTGGTTTCGGCGTGTACAGCAGCACCCTAGCTCCAGTTGACTTCAAAGCCACCGCTACTAGCTCCGGTGCCTACGATATCGCCCCGCCCAACCTAAATTGGTTGACCCTGTCCAACACCGGCGCCACGGTGTCCTATGGGACGACGCCATTATCAGGCATTTCTTTGTACGTCAATCCTATCGGCTTCTCGCCAGGCCAATATCCAGCTTTCGTCACTCTCGAAAATCAAGACGGCTCGTCCATAGCAAAGAGAGTCTTCGTCCTGCTCACCGTCTTCCCCAGAAACATTACAAATTCCGGGACACTGGATTGCAGCGCTAATAATGGTGTGCCGCCGATCATTCGATTTCCCGGAGTCGCCGAAAAAATAGCCGATATCGTTGTCAATTGCACCTCCCCATCCACTGGTGCCACGAATATCACCACCAATGTTCAAGTGACCTTGAATACCAATCTTACAAGCCGCTTGAATGGTACAACCTCAGATGCTTTGCTATTGGTCAATGAACCGTCACCCCCGTTTCCAACTGTTGCTCCGCAAGCGGTCTATCGAGGGGAACAGACTTCAAGAAATTCAGTCTTGTTTCGAAACGTGGTTGTTCCTGCGGCATCCACTTCTCAGCCGATTCTCCGAATCACCAACCTGCTTGCCGACACTTCAAGTCTTGGGACCATTGGCACTCCAAACATTGCACCTAGTTTGGTCAAGGCCAACATTACAGTCTCTGGAATTTCCCTGCAAAATCCTGCGCAGTATTCAATGGCCTATGTTCTGGCATCGCCAACATTTAATCTTCGAGACGCAGCCAACAACCCATTAACCGCAATAACGTTTCCCGGTACGTCCGCCGGTCCAAGCGGAGCAGCCGTTAGTTATTTATTGAACTTCAATGAGAGTCCCGGCGGCGGGTTCAAAAAAAGAAATGTAGCAACATCCGCCGCGAACCCCTTGGCATTGAGCAATCAAAGTTCCCCTGGTGCCATCTACAACACCGAAACAAATTTTTACTTCGCCGGATTCCCGGCCACCTTAGGATTCAATACCGCCGGTTTGGCAACACAAGGAACTCGCCTGTTAGCAAGGTTCAATGATGTGCCCGCAGGCGTAGCGCTGTACGTCACAACGCAGCCCGTCACCGGTTCCTCCACTTCGCTAGCTTCACGCTTAATTCAAACAGATGGAAATGGAGCCGGTTCCTATAACGAAGTGGCTTCATCTGTCACTGGCACCTTCGGCCCAACTACCGTTACGCTTGCCCCTGTGAATCTTACCAACGGCTCTGGAATCGCCGTGTGGGAAATCCTTGATAGCAATCCTCTGGTCCACGAAGAAGCTCGTTTCGGCGTGGTTGCCGTATATAACAGTCCCCAAACCGGGAACGCCACCGTCAGTGGTGTGTTAGCGCCATTGAGTACGGTCAATACCTCCGATTCGTTTTCGCCGATCCCCCGCTACACATCGATCATTCCAACACCACCCACCTGTCAGGACCTGACTTGCCTGTCGGTTCCAACTAGCGCCGCCTTGGCCGCTACTGTTGGTGGGCTACCTGTTTCTACACCTCTTTCTCTAACAGACAACGGCCAGCCCACACAATTCACGGTGCAAACATTTGGGGCTTCCTGGCTTAGAGTAAGTTCTTTCGGCGGAACAACTCCTGCAACTTTGACACTAACTGTCGATCCAACCGGACTAAGTGCGGGAACTTATTCCACAAACATTGTTATCCGAACTGATACTTTCATACAACCCAATGCGGCCATTTACAACGTATATGTAAGTTTCACAGTGACTGGCCCCGTTGTCGCACCGCCAGTCATCATTCCACCTTCTCCGCCGTTCCTCTTGTTGACTCCCGAACGCCTGACGTTCCAAGTAGTGCAGGGTTCCGCGTCTTCCACCCCACAGCAACTTCGCGTGGAGGGCGATGCCAACCAAGGCTATGTGGCCTCCACCAATGCGGCCTGGCTGCGAGTCTCTCCCTTGTCGGGGCAAGTCCCAGCGCAGCTCAGTGTGACAATTAGCCCGTCAGGCTTGGCGATTGGCGAATATGTGGGCCTGGTTACTGTTTCCACTGCCGGATCAGTTTCCACCACAGCAACAGTTCGACTCTCCATCATCGATCCTCCACAATTGCTGCCTCTCCAAACATCGTTGGCCTTCAAAACCATTGACGGCAATGCACCGCAGATTCTTTACCTGACTGCCAAAGGTCGACAATTGACCTACTCCGCCGCCGTCACCACGGAATCTGGAAATTGGCTTAGCGTCACTCCCAATACAGGACAGACCCCAGTGAATTTGACAGTGACAGTAAATGCCACCGGCCTTGCCGCAGGTACTTACAAAGGTGCCGTTGTACTTACAACTACAGACATCATCACCTCGGCCATCAGCGTGCCCGTCACCTTTGAAGTGGGTCCGGCCAAGCCTGCTATCCTGACGATTCTGAATGGGGCTAGTTTCAGTTCTGGTGGCGTTTCACCCGGCATGCTGGTTTCCATCACTGGCACAAGCTTCGGAACTGCAGGCTTTACTTCAGGACAATTGGATGAAACAAGATCCTTCAAAACCAACCTTTTAGGCGTGCGAGTTCTGTTCGATGGCATTGCTGCCCCCATCATTTCTATGTCACGAACGCAAGTCAATGTGATGGTTCCGTATCTGGTTGCCGGGCGGGGTTCCACGTCTGTGGTGGTCGAAACGGCCAATGGAAGCTCAGCCGCAATGCCGATTCCGGTGGTGCCGTCTGCCCCCGCTATATTCGCCGCTAACGCAACAGGCAAGGGCGGAGCAGCGGCACTGAATACAGATCAATTACTGAACACTGCGTCCAACGCCGCAGCGCGGGGGAGTGTGGTTACAATCTTCGCCACAGGCGAGGGGTTACTTTCGCCGGCGGGCAGGGACGGCAGCGTCGCCACCACATTGGCCACGCCTCTGCTGCTTGTCTCCGTAACGGTAGGCGGATTACCGGCCATCATCGAATACGCGGGCAGCGCACCTGGCCTGGTCACCGGGATCCTGCAAGTGAACTTGCGTATCCCCAATACGGCAACAATAGGTTCTTCCATACCCTTGATCTTGAGCATCGGTGGAACTGCCAGTTCGGCGGATGTGACCCTGGCGGTAAAGTAAGCAGCCAGCCGTCCCTTTGCAGTAAAGTGAAAGTTACCCGCTTTCTCACTATGACCACCCGGCTGAAATCTCAATTGATGAGCGCCTCGGAAATCGACCGCACCCTGGTGCGGCTGGCGCATGAAATCCTGGAAAAAAGTCAGGAACTAGATAAGCTTGCATTCATCGGCATTCGCCGTCGTGGAGTGCCACTTGCCGAACGTCTGGCCGCTAAGATTGAGGCTCTTGAGGGTCGCAAAATCCCCGTCGGCACTCTGGACATCAATCTTTACCGCGACGATTTAACTACCGTCGGCCATTCCCCAATTCTAAATTCAACGGATATTTCCTTCCCCATCACCGGTCTTGATATCGTGCTGATGGACGACGTTCTCTACACAGGACGCACCATCCGCGCTGCGCTCGATGCCCTGTTCGACAAAGGCCGTCCTTCCCGCGTGCAGTTGCTCGCGTTGATTGATCGCGGCTGGCGTGAACTTCCTATTGAAGCGCGCTACGTGGGACGCATGGTGCAAACCAGCGCCAATGAAATCATTGAAGTGAAGTTTCAGGAAATTGATGGAATGGAAAAAGTGCTTCTAGTGGAGAAGGATGGCTAAGGGATTACTGGGCATTGAAGATTTAAGCCGAACTGAAATTGAGTCCATTCTGGATCGCGCCAAAAGCTTTCAACCGGCGGCAGGGGAGTCTTTCCCGCGTCTGGACCGATTGCGTGGGCGCACCATCGTGAATCTGTTTTTTGAGAACTCCACCCGCACCCGCACTAGCTTTGAAATCGCCGCCAAGCGTCTGGGTGCCGATACTCTGTCCATCACCGCCTCAGGCTCCTCCGTCTCTAAAGGCGAATCATTGGTGGACACCCTGAACACCCTGGTTGCCATGCGTCCCGATGCCATTGTGATGCGCCACTCTGCTTCCGGCGCTCCGCATTTTCTATCGCGATATTTGACAACACCCATAGTCAACGCTGGCGATGGAACCCATGAACATCCCACCCAAGCGCTGCTGGACGCTCGAACGATTCTCGACATCCGGGATCGATTAGAAAACCTGAAAGTAGCCATCATCGGCGACATTGCCCATAGTCGCGTGGCTCGATCCAACATTCATCTGCTATCGAAGTTTGGCGTTGAAATTGTCCTATGTGGACCGGCTCCGTTGTTGCCCAAGCAGTTGGGGGAAATGGCTCCTGGCGTTACTCTCACCAACAATATCCGCCATGCCATTCGCGATGCCGACGTCATTATGATGCTGCGAGTCCAACTGGAACGTCAGCATGAATCTACCTTTCCAGCGGGTGACTATTTCAAGTTTTACGGTCTGCGTCTGGAACACTTAAGCTTGGCCAAACCGAACGTGCTGGTGATGCACCCTGGCCCCATTAATAGGGGTCGCGAAATTTCAAGTGACGTGGCCGATTCGCAAAGTTCCGTGATTTTGAATCAAGTGGAAAATGGTGTTGCCGTGCGCATGGCTGTGTTGGAAAGGCTTCTAACTTAAAACTCTAATGGCGAAACTGCTGATTAAGAATGGTCGTGTGATTGACCCTGCTACTGGCTTTGACCAAGTAGCAGACCTGCTCATTGAAGACGGTTTGTTTTCCGGCATTGGCCTGGATTTAACCGTGTCGGGTGCAGAAGTGTTTGATGCCACCGGTATGATTGTTGCTCCAGGCTTCCTGGATATTCACGTCCATCTGCGCGAACCCGGCTTTGAACATGCCGAGACAATTGAATCGGGCGCACGCGCTGCTGCGGCTGGCGGATTCACGTCCGTGTGCTGCATGCCCAACACGTCCCCAGTGAACGACAACGCCACAGTTACCAGTTACATTGTGGAACGTGCCAAGCGCAATGCCGTGGTGAATGTTTACCCAATCGGGGCCATCACCAAAGGCAGCATGGGCGAAGAGTTGGCCAACATTGGATCTATGGCGCAGGCCGGTATTGTCGCCATTTCTGACGATGGTAAGCCGGTGATGAACTCCCGCATTATGCGGCGCGCCATGGAAACCGCTAAGTCTTTCGGCCTCCCGGTGATTGATCACTGTGAAGATCTTAATTTGAGTTCCGGCGGCGACATGCACGAAGGGTTAGTGTCCACAAATCTGGGCCTCCGCGGCATTCCGTCCTGTTCGGAAGACGTCATGGTAGCGCGCGATTTATTGCTTGCGGAGCTGACCGGCGCACGCTTTCACGTCGCCCATATTTCCACAGAACGCTCTGTAAAGATGGTTGCTTACGCCAAAATGAAAGGCTTGGATGTGAGTTGTGAAGCCACCCCTCACCACTTTGCTTTGTGCGATTCCGACATTCTCACCTACGATTCCAATTACAAAATGAAGCCACCTCTGCGCGGTCATGGTGATCTGCATTCCGTGATTGAAGGCGTGGTGAACGGCACCGTTGAAGTACTGGCAACGGACCATGCCCCACATGCTGGCTCAGAAAAGATGCAGGAATTTGAACGCTGTCCCTTTGGCATCACAGGGCTTGAAACGGCCCTGGGCCTAACGTTGGAACACTTGGTTCATCCCGGCAAGATCAGCGTGAAGCGCATGGTGGAACTGTATACAACCAACCCCGCACGCATCATGAATCTTCCCAAGGGCACCCTTGCCAAAGGCGCAATTGCCGACGTCACAATTTTTTCAACGGATCACCAGTGGACTTACGACGTGAATCGGACGCAATCAAAAAGTAAGAACTCACCGTTTGATGGACATCTATTTAAGGGCGGCCCGATCGCCACCATCGTTGCTGGCCAGTTTGTTTGGAAGCTTTGAAATATTGTTATTCCAACAACTGAGGCTCATAGCTATCTGCTGAAGCAGCCTGTCTGGAATCCGGATGCCGATTCAAAAACCTTGCCACGGTATTCCACCGCAACAACGAATCATCATTGCCCGCTGGTCGAATCGCTTCGGCCTTTTCAAACCAGCGCATCGCTTCTAAATACCACTCATGCACAATCGCATTGGACCCATAGCCACCCTGGTCGAACCGGGCCCGTGCACGACGCTCCCACAGCATGCCTGTATAGTAGGTACGCTCGTAGACGTTCTCTAAACCAGCTACCGTTTCCATGGCATCTTGAAACCGGCGCGGGTCTTTCTCAAATTGATCCGCTTGCGTCAGCAGCAGCATGACAGTAGCTTGCTGGTGACAAGGCACAGCCCCCAAAATATCCAGGCAAATACTTTCTGCCTGGGCCGGTTCATTCAACAGGCGATACCGTTCCGCTTTGGATAAAGCCGAAGGGACA
>JANMWO010000051.1:0-9967 GCA_031394025.1 Acidobacteriota bacterium | reverse complement strand
GTTTAATTCAAAGGTGTTGAAATTCTTCCGACCGCGGGCATAGCGCGTCGATTCAAAAGTCCCCATGGATCCATTGGCGAATTCGGCGAGGAACATGCAGGCATCGTCAATCTTCACCGCTTCCATTTTACCTGTCAACGCATGTTTACGGCTTTTCTCAAACGTTTCGGTCTTTGCTACTACGCGTGTGATCGGCCCGTTGATCCACATTGCTGTGTCAATGGAATGCGCCAGCAAATCGCCAGTCACGCCTGACCCGGCCACCTTGGCATCCAGTCGCCATAATCCAGCGCCGCCTTGTGGGACGTCTTCGGCAATGGTCCAATCCTGTAAGTAAGTGGCACGATAATGGAATGCCCGGCCAATGCGGCCTTCATCTACAATCTGCTTAGCAAGAGCGATAGCTGGCACGCGACGATAATTGAACCAAACCATGTTTGGAACCTTGGCCTTCTCCACGGCCTTGACCATCGCTTCAGCTTGCTTCACGTCCATTGCTAAAGGTTTTTCGCACAGCACCATCTTGCCCGCTTTGGCGGCTGCCAGTGCGATTTCGTAGTGCGTGTCATTCGGCGAACCAATGTCGATCAGGTCGATATCCGGCGCATTCACGACCTTACGCCAATCCGTTTCCACACGCTCGTAACCCCAAATATCAGCGAATGCCTGGGCTTTTTTTGCATCCCGTGCACAAACAGCTTTCAATACTGGACGATGCTGCACGGGGAAGAAATCGTTGAGTCTTTTATAGGCGTTGGAATGGGTGCGTCCCATGAACCCATATCCAATCATTCCAATGCGAAGTTCTTTTGCCATTTTGGTCTCCTAATTTCCGTACTTCGCAATCAGCCCGTCTAAGGCAGTTTTACAAGTGGCCGTGGCGGCCCAGGCATCCGGCCAGAAACACAAATCGACAGTCCACCAATCATGCGAGAGTCGTGACGCCTTGACCAACTCTGGCATGATTTCATCGAAGTTCAGAATTCCCAAGCCGAACGGCGGATGTGCCGATGTCTCGTCTTCACCCTTGGCATCTTTGTGGCACTTGTTATCGGAATCGATCACGTGAATATGATTGATGCGGCCATTCAGCATGCGAATCAAGTCCACCTGGCTGGCGAATACTTCCTTCTCACCTTCCTGCCGCGCACCCATCACGCCCACCATCTGACCGTGGCACGTGTCATATTGCAGGCCAAAGTTAGATTTATTCACAGCATCGTGAATCCGTACTACGTCGCTCGGTTTGTTGAACGCAAAGCCCGGTTCAAATTCCCAGGTCACATATTGACCACGGCTGGCGGCGATGTCCGCACAAGCCTTCCAGGCCTTCACCACTCGACCCATTGCCGTTGCGTAATCAACTTCCCGGTGAATGGTGGGCGGCTGTACGCAATCCACGCGGATGCCTTCAATGCCGACGTCGGCGGCGAATTCCGAGTTCTTGTCAAACTCCGCAATATACTTTGTAGGATCGTCGGTGTTGATCAATTTCTCGCCCCACAAATTTGCAGCAAGGCCGGAAAATCCTAAGCCATAGCCCATCATCTGAGCCTTCAATTCCGCGCGTTGCGATTTTTCCGGCATCGCTCCGCCAAAGCCTTCATTCGATCCATTGGGATTGCCAGGGTTCGGGTGAGGCGGAAAGCCGCCCAATTCAACGCCGTCGAACCCCAGGCTCTTCAAAGTCTTGCAGACCGTATCGAAATTGATCGGATTGCTGCCATACGGCCCTATTGTGTAGGCCCATGATCCTATGGAACTGCGCTTGCTCATTTAGCTGAAGGCTCCTTACCTGTCTAGTCTATTGCAATCGTCGTCGGGCGGCTACCTTGCAGTGTCGTCCTCATCAGGAGAGCATTCTATCAAGAAGCGTAAGGTGTCCGCCTTAGGGATACTTAGATCCCGCCTTAGATTAAGACAAATGATTTACTTTGTTTACCTTACGAGTAATTTTTTTCTGAAGAAAGATGAAGAAATCGCCGATAAAAGCTTGGACCAAATAGGTTGGCTCCGCTATTCTAGCGTTTAGATCATGATTTGATCAAAGGTGAGGGATCAGTGTCAGAACAAGGACTGCCAAGCAGCGTACAAATGGATATGGTGGCGAGCGACGCCCATCTTACTCAGTTCAATAAATTGGTTGCGGAACTATTGAAAGGCACGTTGACCCGCAACACTTTCCGTCCCTGGGAGATTGAAATTCTTCTGGATATTGAAGGGTGCAGCCTCCGCGAAGGTGCCAAGCGCGAAACTCTCCGCCGCTATCAAAAAGCCGTCCAGCGCCAAATGGAAAAAGGTGCCGCTTATCCCATGCGACTTTCCGAATATTTAGAAAATCCCCGCCGTACAAAAGGCGCCAGTGTGGAAGTGGAAGCGGAACTGGAAGTCGCTTAGCATTAGCTGGGATAGGCCCCTTGGCCTGTCCTATTTCTATCATCTGGGCTAACATGCCTGCGTCCGCGTGGAATCGAAGCTGCCAGAAGCACTTCCCCAGATCCATGATCCACGTCGAAGGAGGTAGCTCTCTGACAAGATTGTACTTCCCAATTACTCCCCAACAGCCAGCAGCGCACCCCAATGGAACCCTGCTCCGAACGCCGCAAAGCATACCGGAACTCCACCTTCAAATCCCACCTGTTGCGACCATTCATCGGCTGCAATCAGCATGGACGCTGATGACGTGTTCCCATACCGGGCAATGTTGGAATAAAATCGCTCTGGAGCCACGTCTAACGCCGAAGCGATCTTCACAATCAGATTTTGATTCGCCTGGTGCATAAGGAACACCCCAGCTTCATTCACGACAAGTCCGTGCTTCTCAAATAGGCTGTTGATTACCCGAGGAATCTTGCGTGTCGCTTGCAGAATCACCGTGCGACCGTTCATTGCCAAGGGCTCGTGGAACTCCACTTTTAGATCCTCGGCAAACGCTCCGTCGCTATGCAGTTCCCACCCAAGCACGCGGGCCCCACCAACATCGGGACTCACCAGGCAAGCCCCGGCACCATCACCAAACAAAATCGCCACTGCCCGATCCATGGGCTGACGCTCCACAATGGCCGACATTTTCTCAGTGCCGATCACCAGAACATTGCCCACCACAGCAGCCAATTGGCTGGCCAGCGAAAGTCCAAACAACGAACCAGCGCTAGCCAACGGCAGATCAATGGCAGGGACGGAATCAAGACCCAATAGTTTCGCCACACTCGCCGCCGGACCAGGAAATTGCCGTTCACTTGATCCACTGGAAACCAGAATCATGCCCAGGTCAGTTGCCGCAATTCCAGCGCGTTCCAGACACTTGGCGCCTGCCGCAGCACCCATCTGGGCCACAGTTTCCGATGCGGAGGCAAAGCGACGTGATTCAATACCGGACACTCCACGGATCCATTCGGCATCGCACCCTACCTGCGCGCCGATCTCTTCATTGCTCACAACCCGATCAGGCAAGTAGCTGCCAAAGGCCCGCAGGAATGCCACTCCGCTACTTCCCCCACTCTGCCAAATTTTCTTCAATGCGTTCCACCGAATCGAACTTGCGCGGATTCAGTGCTGAATCTGGAATGCTCACCTTGAACTTCTTTTCCAGCGCGGCAACCACATCGGTCAAGGCGAAGGAATCGAGCGTCCCCGATTCAAATAGCGATTCCTCTGGGCTCAGCTTAAAAGGCTTCCCTGAAACGCTCTCAATGATCTGTATAATTTCCTGACGCTTGCTCATGAACGCTATCTACTCTCTCCTGGTTTTACGGTGGGTTCATCCCTCACCTTTTGGTAAGCGGAAAATTGGCCGGTTAACTCTTTATACAATGCCGCGCCCAATAAACGGTAGCCTTGACTGGTGAAATGAACGTAATCGGATTGCGCATATCCGGCTGATACCCATTTCCCCATGGCTCCTTTTCCGCCCATGCGCTCCCGTAGATCAAAGAATGCTGCCCCTGCTGCCATTGATGCCTGTCGCTGCGCCGCAACGATAATGTCGATGTTGTTCATTGGCACCCAACCAGCGCGGGATCGTACCCAGCGGTCTGGCGGACCAATCACCAGTAGTGAAGCTGTCGGCGACGCCCGGCGCATCTGCTTCAGCGCTCGGATGTAGGTATCGCGATAGCCTTCCAGCGTCAGGTCTGGGTTGCCTGCTTCATTCGTGCCGTAAGCCAATACGATCAGTGCCGGATTCCGCCGCACAATATGATCCCGCAACAACGCTTCATCCCATCCCAGTTGCATACCAATCTGCGCACCGTTAATCCCCAACGTCTCCCAGGTAACTCCGTGCGCATTGTCGGTGGTCCAGCCGAACATCCGCACTGGTTTTGAATCCACTGTGCGCACCTCAAAATGATGTTGCCCAGGCTCAATGGGAATCTTCACATAGCCGGGCTTTACTTCCCCACTGGTTGAAATCGCCTGAGCCTCGCCTTGATCCACACGCAGGTCAAAGGTGCCGCCACCCGGTTGTTGCAGGAAGTACAATTCCGCAGCTTGGCACTCTGCGTCCAACAGGGCGTATTCATTGGGGCGCGACGCAGTGGTTGCGATCCCGGCCAGCCCATACAGCCAATCCCCAGTTCTGCCCACCAACCCGTGGGTGTACCAATTCAGCGAACCAAAACTTCTCACATCCAATCGACGATACCCGTTATAGGGTCGACCCGCGTGCGAAAATCCTGCGCCACCATTGCCGAAGCGAGTCTGAAATAATTCGCGCAACGTACCGGCCCAATCATCCGAAGCCGTGTGCGAATCCCCATAGTGCAAAATATGAACCGGTGCTGCGGATGCAGGATTCTTTTCCACTCGGTACAGTTGCTCTAAGAATGGAATCAGTGCCGCAGGGGTTTCCAGGGAATTGGGAACATCCAACCAAGCCGTCACTGCATCCATTGCTTCACGCGGGATCACCACCGGTCGCTGCACTTTCTTTACGACGGCCTTTACGACGGCTTTCTTGCGTCGTGCAGTGGACTGTGGCAAAGGGGTGGCCCAGCCAGCGCCAAAGGCAGCCAGCAATAACAAGCCAACCACACTGATGCTACTTTTCTTCACTACCCTTTTTCCCACGAATGCTGGCATCTGGAAATTTCTGATGCACAATGTCCAACTTGTAGTTGTTGTAACCTTCCAGCAAAGCCTTGTATAAAAGATTGCCCACCAACTTTGCACCCGCAGGCATGGGATGAATTAGATCCGCACCAACCATGCGCGGTTCCGATTGGTACCAACGCCCCATGGTTCCGGGTCCGCCCATCGCTTCAAACGTGTTGAAAAATGCGCAGTCATTTGCTGCGGCAACTTGCTGTTCCATGGTCACTAATTGCGCCAGCGCTGGCACGCTGCCAATTTCTCCAGTGGACATATGCTGACCACGGTCCATGGGGCTCATCACCAGAATGGAACTCTCTGGCACTGCTTTGCGCACGCGTTGAATCACCTTCAGTAATTCCCGTTCAAAAGTTTTATGCACAAACGATGGGTACACGCTTTCATTGGTGCCGTAGTTGATCACCACCAACTGTGGCGTCGCCTGCCGTAACTGCGCCGCCCAGTGCTCTTCGCCGAACATGCTCGCCAACAACGAAATATAAGCACCGTTCAAGCCCAGGCTGCTGTACACAACTCCTGGAGTCATCTTTCCAAGTCGCATGCCGTACAGCCGAACATGCCCCTGGACGTTGCCAATCGAATACTCAGAAATTCCTGGGTTGACTGTATAAGTAGCAAACCCCGGTTTGGTTTCGGTGCCATTGGTGCTGATGGTTGCTATTGGAAACTTGTCGCCGAACAAAACGAACGACCCTCCAGAAGGCTGCTCCAAATAGGAGACTTCTACAACTGTGTGGGTATTATCTTTCACTCTTACACTGGCAACAGATCCCCATTGTCCAAAGAAACTAACTCCACCCAATCCAAATTGTCCATCCTTCACGTTTGACTTATTAGCTGGTTCCATTTCCCAACCTGATCCGCTGATTTCTACTCCACGATGTTCATACCATTCCCAAGGCTTGTCGATAAAAATGAAGCCGTGTCCAGCATCGCCAAACTGCTTTTGCAACAACGCGCGGACATCGGCAGTGATCAGGTCGGCAGTGGTCGGGGAATCGCCATAATGCAGAATTTGTGTGATGCCTGGCGACTTTTTCAACTCTGTGTCATAGAGGGATTTGTAAAAAGTTTTCAAGTTTCCTGAACGGTCCTGAATCTTGTAAAGGCCAGTTTTATTAACGTCGGTGCTAGGACGCAACCGCAACTCTTCTGCTTCCACCGGAGTTGTGGATTGACCGTGTGGCGCAAAATCCAACACCTGACCGGCAAAGCGCCAATCCAGCACTTTGTAATCTTTGAAGTAAGGAATGAAGTCGGGCAGAGTTAGCAATACGGCCAGCGTGGCGGCTGTTTGCAACATTTTAATTGGATACATGCTCATTTAGAATTTCGTATAGATGAATGGGGCAGATCCGGTTGCTGCGACATATTGAATCGCAATTGCCAATAACATCAGTGCCGTTGCCTGTACATAAAATGGTACCCGTCCAAAGCCCGTCTGGGTCCAATCAAACCACTCTTTCTTAATATAATGACCCAGAATTGCGATGGCCAGCACAATCCACAGTCCGGCTGAAACGTTGTCAAAGGAAACAGTCAGTGAAGCAATTCGACGTAAAATCTTCCACCCTGCGTCCAGTGAGGGGGAACGGAAAAAGATCCAGGCGAAGCACACATACTGCACCGTGAAGAACGTCCTTACAAAGATTGGCAACTTATGATCTGCTTTGCCCCGACGCACATCGAATAGCCGGACCACTGCCAGGGCGACGCCATGCAATAGTCCCCAAATCAGAAAAGTCCAGCTTGGCCCATGCCAAAATCCGCCAATGGCCATGGTCACAATCAGGTTGATGTAGGGCCAATATTTGCCCCGTTGCCCAGGCAGTGAAAAGTACAGATAATCGCGCAACCAGTTGGAAAGGGAAATGTGCCAGCGCCGCCAAAAGTCTGCGATGTTTGTAGCCGAATACGGAGCATTGAAATTCGGCGGCAACTTCAACCCAAGCAAAAGTGCTGACCCAATGGCTACGTCTGAGTAGCCTGAAAAATCGTAGTAAAGCTGCACTGCAAAAGCATAGACGCCGGTCAACACTTCGGCGCCTGAATACAGTGCTGGAAAATCGAAAACTCGGTTCACCAGATTCTCAGCCAGGTAATCGGCAATCAGCATCTTCTTCATCAGGCCAAGGCCAATGAGGAACAGTGCTCGTCCACCATCCGCTGCATCTAAAGTGCGCGATGTTTTTTCCAATTGAGGAAGCAGCGTCGATACACGAGTAATGGGTCCGGCAAGCGTAGTTGGGAAAAAACTCACAGCACTCAGATAGGCCAGCAGACTGGTTGTAGGTTTGGCGTCTTTGCGATAAATATCAATCGTGTAAGTCAGCGATTGAAAGGCATAGAAAGAAATGCCTAGTGAAAATGTCCAATTCCATTTCGGGGCGTCAGTCCCGGCCAGTTTGGCCCAATTTTCCAGGAAAAAGGGCATGTACTTGAATGCGACAAGCAGCCCCAGGTTCAGCAGAACGCTTAGAGTCACCAACAATTTTCTTCTAGCGAGATCCTTTGCGCGATGGATCATGCCACCCAAAACGAAATCAATTGTCGAAGAGATGGGGATCAAGGCAAGATAAAAAACATCCCACTTGGCATAGAAGAAATAGTTGGCAAATAAAATGACAGCCAGACCCACTACACGGAACCGGGCTAGGGGCCAGTACAGAAGGAAAACGGCAACCAGGAAAAAGAAGTAGGCCGAACTGGTCAATAGCATGGAAGAAAAGGAAATGCAGGGATCGCTTGATTATAGCGGGTCGCGGCCAGCTACGATGGTTAAGAGTAAACAGACAAGAGTGAACGTCCTCCTAATATCCACTTATGAAATGGGTCGCCAACCGTTCGGACTCGCATCCCCTGCGGCCTGGCTGCGCGATGGCGGTCATCAGGTAACTTGCCTGGACCTCGCCGTATCTCCCTTCCCCCGCGCCGTTGCCGCCCAAGCGGAAATGATCGCGTTTCATCTCCCCATGCACACCGCAACACGCATGGCCATTGCCGTTCTGCCGCAAATTCAAGCACTCAACCCCAATGCGAAGTTGGTGGCTTACGGCCTTTACGCACCCATCAATAAGAAACTGCTTACAGAGAGTGGCGTGCATACAGTTCTGGGTGCCGAATTTGAAGCCGACCTGGCGGCACTTGCCGACGGCGCGGTTCCCCATGGCGGCCTTGTAAAGCTCAACTTTAAAATTCCCGACCGCACTGGACTCCCCAGTTTAAGCCGCTACGCAAAACTCCAAATCGCTGGTGAATCCCGTCCAGTGGGTTACACCGAAGCCAGTCGTGGCTGTAAGCATTTATGTCGGCACTGCCCCGTTGTGCCTGTTTATCAAGGGCAATTCCGGGTGGTGCAATCCGATGTAGTTCTGGGCGATGTCCGTCAGCAAGTAGCCGCTGGAGCACGTCACATCACATTTGGCGATCCCGATTTTTTCAACGGTCCCACCCACGCCCGCAGAATCATAGAGCAACTCCATCGCGAGTTCCCACAGTTGACTTACGACGTCACAATCAAGGTACAGCATCTGCTTCAGAATCGCGAACTATTGCCTGTTCTGGCCGCAACTGGATGCCTATTCGTAACATCAGCCGTAGAGAGCCTGGATGATTCCGTTCTTCAGAAACTGGAGAAACATCACACCCGCGCGGACTTCCTGGAAGTCGTGAAACTATGCTGCAGCGCAGGGCTGACGTTCGTCCCCACGTTCATTGCCTTTACCCCTTGGACAACTCTAACCAGCTATCGTGACCTTTTAAAAACGCTGGCGGAGGAAGGCTTAGACGCCAGCATCGCCCCAGTGCAATTGGCACTCCGCTTATTGATTCCTGAAGGCTCGCGCATGCTAGAGTTATCCGACGTTCTTGATACGGTGGACCACTTCGATAGCCAAGCGCTGGTGTATCGTTGGAGGCATCGAGATCCAGAAGTGGACGCCTTGAGTTCACGCCTGCTAAAGCTGGTGGACAAACTACAAAAGGGAAACGCCACTCGCCAGGAAATCTTCGCCGCAGTATGGCAGGAAGCATCCGGAGCCGCACCGCCAGAAGTCTATAGTCTGATGCCTCGAGCAACTGTCCCGTATCTGGACGAACCCTGGTATTGTTGAGCGGAGCCATCTGAGGAGCAGGTTGCTCTTCTCTAAAAAAATCCTTCTGCTTTTGTCAGTAGAATCTCGATTGACTTTTGATGGTGAAGCCTAGTAGTATCCTCACATAGTTATCGTTAAATTCGATGACCAAGAAATGGGATTCTTCATGTCAAAACTCAACCAACTGCTGCGAAGTATTTGCTTTGCACTGTTCACACTTTCCCTGGCGATGGCTCAAATGACCATCACCGGAACTATCACTGGCACTGTCATGGATCCAACTCGGCAAGTTGTTGTTGCCGCCCCTGTAACTTTGGTTAGCAACCTTACAGGCGAATCGCGTGTTGGTGCTACCAATGAACAAGGCAATTTCAACTTCCCGGCTGTCCTGCCCGGAACTTACTCCATCAAGATTGAAGCCCCTGGGTTCAAGGCCTATCGGCAAACCAGTCTGGTGCTCAGCGCCAATGAACGTGTGTCTTTGGGCGAAGTGCTTCTCAGCATTGGTGCCGTCACTGACACCATCACGGTTGAAGCCCAGGGTGCTACGGTGCAAACCGCCAGTTCCGAGCGTTCTGGTGTGATTACCAGCGAACAGATCACCAACCTGCAAGCCCGCGGTCGCGACGTTAACTCGCTGCTGAAGCTGCTGCCCGGCGTGCAATATTCTGCTGACGGTGATTCGGTGGGTGGTAGCTTTGGCACTGGTTCCAGCAACATGGGCGGCACCACCAGCGGTATGAACACCTTGTCGGTTGACG
>JANMWO010000050.1:0-15432 GCA_031394025.1 Acidobacteriota bacterium | reverse complement strand
GTCCCGACTCTTACGGCACAAGCTATTACTGGCGTGCAAAGTGGCGGCAGTTCCCTATTTGCCAATCAAATTTCCAACCGCAATTCGGGCGTCACGCTGTCTATCACGGCTCGTGTGAATCCAAGCGGGATTGTCACGTTGCTGATTAATCAGGAAGTGAGTTCGCCTCAAGCTGCCGCCTCTACAGGGATTCAATCGCCCTCATTCGCCAAACGCAGCGTCAATACGCAAGTGACTGTTCAGGATGGCGATACCATTGCCATCGGCGGCATTATCAACGAATCGAACACGTTCCTGACAAGTGGAATCCCAGTTTTGCACCGATTGCCGATCATCGGGGCAGCCTTCGGTGGTCGGCAATACAGTAAGGAACGGACGGAATTGATTCTCTTCATGACGGCCAGGGTCATCTATGACACCAATGAGATCTCAGAAGCCAGCGAAGAACTGAAGTCCAGGCTGAAGCGGCTAAAACGCTACGTGACTGAATAATAACCTTGACTGTCTTTCATGCATCACTGCCAAATGCTCATATATTTTTAAAACAGGGCAGGCAAGGATGCCTGTCCCACTTCGAAAATCCTACTTTTCGAGACTTACCAGCCCATACCGGGTTAAAATCTCTTTGAGCTGGTCCTCCGATTTCAATGAAGATTCTTCGCCCATTCCTACTTTGTTCTTGCACCTTGCTGGTTGCCTATAGCCAATCGACCACTACTGATGTGGGCACGGGTGCGCCGAATGAGGCTATCCGGCAGCGGTTCATCAACGCCTACTTTCGCAACGCTTTCTATACCTTAGTCTCACTGCCGCCCATCGCCGATGTGAAAAAGCTGGGGACCACTGGCTATGTTCAGGAATTTAACGACCCCAACAAAACCTCCGGCGTAAAACTGGCCATCGTCAAGGCCGGCCTCAGTACGGTACTTGCCGACGATTCTATTGATACTTTTCAGATGCAGTCGGCTTTGTATAGCTATTTCAATACCGTTGGCGTGGGTACGGCGGGCTATCCTATTATGGACACTGCCATTTGTCCTGCCTCCAGCGGCAGTTGCACGTTCCAGATGTTCGATAAGAAATATGCCCTGTTCGCCTATGCCTCTGGTGTGAATTACACGGTCCGCGATCCTTTTTATAGCTATTGGCTGAGCCAAAGCGGGGTGACTGTTTTCGGCGCGGCGGCATCGGCGGAAGCGGTGGTAACTTCAACCGGCGGAAGTGTGGCCACCGGGCAATATTTTTCTCAAGGTGCTCTTTTTAATGTCACTGCCGGTCAATTTAGCGGCAAGCTGATGTCCGTCCGCCAACCGATTTACGATATTTACGTTGCCAATGGCGGCATCACCGGTATTTTGGGTCTGCCTACTGGCGACGTGCTGCTGCTTCCTAACGGAAATAAGCGGCAATCGTTTGAAGGCGGTTCCATTGAGTACGACCCTTCTAATTCCGCATCGTTACGCCTGCCAGTGAGTCTGATTACCGTCACCCCTTCCACCGCCACCGTCCGTCTGAACCTCAACGATACCTACAAACTGACCGCCACCGTCAAAGCAGTCAATGGCAATGAACTTACTGATCGGGTAGTGAATTGGACCACCACCAACGGACGGGTGGTGTCTATTCAGCCCAACGGTTATTCTGCGACCTTGAAAGCGCTCAGTGGCGGTGTGGCCACCATCAACGCTACCAGTGAAGGCAAATTGAGTCAGCAAGTGACTGTTTTTGTCAGCGCACCTTGCTGCCAGGTAGGCGAAGGGGCACCGTCTTCCACCATTTCGCAATCTTTTATTGATTCGGTTTCCCGCAATCGGCTGAGTTTGAAATTGCCCACGGCAACTCCAGTGCGCCGTTCCGGAACAGGATATTTGCAGGAATTCGCCATTTTAGATAGCGGGGCTCGTTTAGTGCTGGCATTGCCAGACCGTTCCGCCCAGGCTTACGTGGTCAGCGGGAATTTACTTGCAGGTTGGGAAGCGCGCGGCGGCGGTACGGGAACTTTGGCATACCCATCGGCGGATGCTACCCCGAACGGTCGACAGAATTTTGAGGGTGGGGCCCTGGCTGGAACCCCAGTTCGCCTGGTGAGTGGGTCGATTCTTTCCAAATGGGCGATCCTGGGTTACGAAACCGGAATTCTAGGGGCTCCGCTGGCTGAAGCCACTTCCTTCTTTACCTTCGCTGCAACCAGCGGAGCCCGTCAGACCTTTCGCAATGGCTCGCTGTACCTGACCCAAAACGCCGCTTCCAGCCGCGTCACTACGGGATTGATCAATACCCTTTATGAATCGCAAGGCGGGGCTAACGGTAAATTTGGAGCCCCCACCAACGATGAATTCACCAGTGCCGGAATTCGCCGTCAGGATTTTGAGGGCGGCTACATGCAGTATGCCCCTGTGGATCAGGTTGCCAAAGCCATTGAAAATCCTCGTAAACCCAACGTGCTGGCTACCCCATCCACTGTGGTCGCGGGCAGTCGAGTCCGTCTTTCTGTGGGTGGTTTCAGCGCCGGGGCTAATTTGCGCATCTCTGTTACTGGTCAACAGGATTTCACCGTTAGAACCGATACAGGCGCTTACACTTGGGACGTTTATGTCCCCTCCACTGCCACCTCATCCATTGTTCGAGTCCATGTGGTGGATACCGCCAGTGCCACTACTATTGCCGATGGCCTGTACAACATTAAAGCCACCGCCGATGCCAAGCTGATTCTGCAAAAAGCATCTGGCGATGGGCAGACCGGTCTGCCTGGTTCCGTGCTGGCCTCCCCGCTACGGGTGATTCTGCATGACGATTCCGGCAATCCGCTTTCCGGCGTTTCAGTCACGTTCATTGCCTCCCCTGGTTCCAGCATTTCGCCAGCGACGGTAATTACGGGGATCGACGGATCTGCATCTGCCTCATTGCGCCTGCCCTCCAGTGAAGGTGTAGCGCGGGCCACAGCAGAAGCATTGCGGCAAATTGTGACGTTTAGCGCCCTTTCCATCCCATCTACCCTTACTGGATTGACTCGGCAGACCACTACTGGAGATCCACTGTACGCTAGTGCCGCCATGCTGCTGAAATATTATCAGGATCGCGGCGAACTGACCACTACAAACGGAGTGTTCTCCACATCGCTATTGGAAAACTACTTAAAAGGATTCTGTTCCGTAGATAACCAAGGCGCCGATTTGTGCGATGGCGTCATTCGTCCGGATGCCAGTACCACGGTCCCCAACCTGTGGCGGCTAGCCAATCTGGTATCGGGCAATCTGGAACTTGCACCAGTTCCAGCCACCATAAGTTCGATTCGTGACCAGTTGGGCCAGGGCAACCCGTTGCTGATATCGCTTTCCATGGGTGCAGGGAAATATCATTCTGTAGTGGCCACAGGCTTGGCCTCCGACGGTGGAGTGACTATTTTGGACCCCAGCGCCGCCTACTCGCGGACTAACCTAAATGATTATGTCAACGGATTTTCACTGGCAGGTGTAAGTTATAAGGCGACCCTGGCTGGAGCGCTGCGCATATTGCCGCGCACTCCTGCTGAACCTGGATTCCTGGTGGTCACTTCTGCCGAAGTGCAAATTGCTTCGCCATCTGGAACTTGTGGCGCTAATTTCGATGTGCCCGGTGCTGCGGGCAATCTGCACTTCCGTTACTGCGACGGGGTGCAATCGCTATATCAACTGAATTTGACGGCTGCCGATAATTATCAGGGTTCGGTGACCGACCTGGGTGTTCCTACCAGTCGTACCGATCTAAAAGGTAGCAAAGCCGGAGCTTTCCGCATTGCCCGCCCGGGCACTCAATGGGAGCCTTCACCGCTCGAAGCCAGTTTTAAAACGGAATCCGTGGTCAGTGCCGCCAGTTTCACCACCGATATTGCTCCAGGGGGCTTGGTATCGATTTTCGGAATCGGTTTGGCTCGTGATGGTGGCAAGACTACCGTGACGGTGAGCGGAGTGGATGCGCCGGTATTGATCGCCACGCCGTTTCAAGTGAATGCGCAAATTCCGTTGGATCTGCCGCCGGGCTCGCATACATTGCAATTGCGTTCGCCGTTTGGAGTTGGAGAATCGCAAATTTCGGTTTTGGAAAATGCGCCAGCGGTGTTCCGTTTGGACGCAAGGCAAGGGGCCATTGTGAATCAGGATGGCCGCATTAATTCGTCATCCACGCCGGGCCGACGGGGGCAGGCGATTGTAATTTATTGCACAGGTTTGGGCGCGGTGACGGCATCGGGAAGTTTGAAAGTCACGGTGAGACCGGTGACGGTGACTTTGAATGGGACGGCATTGAATCCTTTCTTTGCTGGTTTGACGCCGAATTTTATTGGGCTGTATCAGGTGAATGTGATGTTACCGGTGAGTATGCCGCCTGGGTTGGACTTGCCGCTGTCGTTACGTCAGGGCGGCGCGGTCAGCCTGCCAGTGGATGTTTCGGTGCAGTAATTATGGTTAATCGGCTAAAAGACTCTTGCATCTGCAAGGAAAAATGAGGTACAGTACTAGTTGGTGAACATAGGCCTACCAGTCTATGGTACCAAGTAGTGATGGTGGCCTCCCTTGAGTCAGGATTCTAAACTTGACTTAGCCGTGGTCGTGATGCTATGAATTGTACTGGCTTCGGCCACTCAGGCTTTAAGATTTTAGTTGTACCGGTTTAGTAGTAAGCAGTATTCAGAATAAAAAGAAGAACTTGCACACGATACACAGTTGGTTACGAAAAAATGAACGCCAAGCAGTTCGGTGTTCAGCGGACCAGCGGTACGTGGAACAGCAAGTCTAACCACTAAGGTTAAAACAATACTTCCCTCAATTCAATTTGATTTCCACAAGGAGAAGGAAATGGCAGATTTTCGCAAGTTGTTTCCGGTATTCGCAGTAGCGGCCCTAATTATTTCGGCTTCCGCTGTCAATGCCCAGTCTAACCCTGCATTCAGTTGTACATCGAATGCTGGTGTCCCACCACTAGTCCGCGCCGAAGGTTTGGCGGAACTAATTGGTGATTTGGTGCTGAACTGCAATGGTGGTGTTTCGACCCCCGCCGGCAACACAGTGCCCCAAGTTAACGTTCAAATCTTTTTGAACACCAATGTCACCAGCCGTCTGGTCAGTGACCCTTTCTCAGAAGCGTTGCTGATGATCGACGAACCAAACGCCGCTCAGCAGAACCCTTGCACAATTGCTGTTTGCCCTCTAATCGGGACAGGCACAGGCGTGAACTACCTCAACGGTCCTAACCAGAACGTATTCCAGGGTCGTCAATCCGGTCCTAACACGCTGGTATGGCTCGGTGTTCCGATCGAAGCTCCTGGCACTACAGGTACTCGTATTATCCGCATCACCAATGTGCGTGCAAATGCGAACCAATTGGGAACTTCATCCACATTGATTCCAACCCAGATCGTAATGTATGTTTCGGCAACAGGTACCACCTCAGTGCCGATCAACAACCCACAGCAGACAGTCGCCTTCATTCAGCCAGGAATGGTTGTTTCCCGTGTCAACATCTCGGGTAAGGTTCTTCTGCAGTGCGTCAACGAAAACAGGAACTTGTCCACAGATAGTTCCAGGGCGCTTCAGAACGGAGCAACTTCGGTTCTACGGTTCCGTGAAGGATTTGCCAGCTCATTCAAACGCCGCAACGCGTCTTTGGGTAGCTCGGCTGATGTTTCACCAACTCCGTCCAATCAGAATTCTCCTGGCTCTATCTACAACACAGAAACTGGATTCTACAATTCGGGTTTCCCATCTACCAACGGCCTCAACGCTGCTGGTTTGGCTGACCACGGAACTCGTCTGATGGCTCGTTTCAACAACGTGCCTGCTGGCGTTAGCTTGTATGTTTCAGTCGACAGTGTTGTTACCACAGACAGCAACGACAACGTGATCAGTTCCTATAACGGAAACGCGATCAGTTTGCCCAACGGCCCAACAGTACGTTTGGTTTCCACAGACGCGAACGGCGCAGGCTCTTTCTCAGCTGCAACGATTACCTCCAGCTCCACTGGTGCAATCGCTCCTGTTAGCTTGTCCAATGGTTCCGGCGTCGCTGTCTGGGAAGTCATGAACGCTGATCCGCTTGCACAGGAAACTGTGAAAGTGGCAGTCCACTTGGCTTATGCTGCTAATACCTCGGCTAGCTTGCCAGGTCTTGGTACCCCAACAGTCAATCTGAACTTTGCTCCAATCAGCACGGTGTCCACGGCTTCGTCCTCGGCTCCGCTGCCTCGGTTCGCTGATACATCCACCAGCAACAATCTGGTGCCGATCAACAGTTGCACAACAAACATCCTGTTCCCCTTCCTGACAAACCAACTCGGCTTTGACTCGGGCGTTGCTATCAGCAACACTTCGACCGATCCGTTTGGTACGTCTCCTCAGGCTGGTTCATGTAAGCTTAACTACTACGGTGGAACCACTGGTGGTGGCGCTGCTCCGGCTGCGCAAACCTCCCAGGTTGTTGCTACTGGTCAACAGTTACTCTTAACATTATCCAGTGGTGGTAATCTTGGAATCGCGGCAACCCCCGGCTTCCAAGGCTACATGATTGCCCAGTGCGGCTTCCAATATGCTCATGGCTTCGCTTTTATCAGCGACGTCGGTGCGCAGAAGATCTCGGAAGCGTATTTGGCTCTGACCATGGATTCGCCAACAGGCTCACGTACGGGCTTCACGTCTGAATCTTTGGGCCACTAAACTGAACTGCTGTTAGTCCGAAAAGGGGAGAAGCTTCGGCTTCTCCCCTTTTCTTTTACGTATTCACCCTTTCCCAGTAGTACTATTTAGTGGTACATTATTGGTTGTCCAATCCCACGTCCAATCACTTTGGTGCACGTCCAGCACCGCCACTCCAACCTTTTATGAGGGATTCAATGCTTCGAAAGCCACGCCTACTCCTGACTTGTTTATTGCCTGTATTATTATTCGCCGGAAGCGTTTCTGCCCGTAACGTTTTCCTATTGCCGAACTCATCGTCCACCTCTCCGCTGGTGAGCGTGATTCAGCCTGAATCGAATATTGTGACCACAACTTTCACCGCGCAAAGTGCGGCGTCGGCTGTCCTCTCACATCCAACTTTGAATAAGTACTATATTCTTGCAAAAGCCGCCAGTGACACTGTGATTGTTGTCGATGGTGCTAACTTTTCCAACGTCACGAAACGATTGAATTTGGGGCAAGGCCAAGCTTTTGCCATTACGCCCGATGGCCGACGCCTGGTGGTTGTCGGCGACAGTACTTACATTATTGACACGGCGACTGACAACGTCATCGCTACCCTCACCGATACTGGTACTTCTCCGATTGATGTGGCCATGAGTCTGGATGGAAGCAGAGCCTTTGTTCTCAGTTCCGTTTCCAATCGTCTGACCGCCATCGATATGAACACCAACACAGTGGTCGGTAGCACAGTGGCTATCTCTGGGAACAGCAATGGTGTGGCAGTTGGACCAAACGGATTCGTCTATGTTTCCGCCACAAACCGGTTGTTTGTGATTGATGGCAAAGCGATGACCATTCGCAATGAGATTCCGCTCAACGCACGTCCCGGCAAAGTGGTGTTCACCTCCGATGGCCGTTATGCAGTGGCCGTGAATGAAACTCCACTAACGGGTTCCACCGCGTTGCTGTTTGACCTGGCCTCTAATTCGCTTTCCTCTACGATCCCGAATATCGCTCCCTTGAACCCGGCGCTGTCTTCTCTTGTGGTCGCTTCCGACAATCGAGTCTACGGTCTCTCCAACGCTACACAACAAATCTACGTCATGAGTTTGAACCCCTTCAATATTGACGTGGGTCAGTTCGGTTCCATCGGCACCATTAACAATGTAAGCTACATTGCCGCAACCAATGAGTTGCCCAGTCCGAAATACATGTTCGTAACCACTCCTACTTCCCTGTATCGGATAGATCTGCAAAGCAATCCTCCGAATGGTGCAGGCCAATTGAACATTACCTCCAATATCGGTGGCCTTACATTTGCGGCGCAAACAGCAACTGGCACTCCAACCAAGCTGATTGGCTACAACATTTTGCAATCGACCAGTGTCGGCGGTACGTATACTCCTCTGATCATCCGTGCTCTAGATAACACTGGACGTCCATTGCAGAACGTGCCCATCACTTTCTCCTCTGATAATTCTGGAGCAACCATCCAAGGGGCATCGGTTCAAACGAATGGCTTCGGCTACGCCCAAACTACGGTGATTGCACCATCCACATCGGGAGCATCTTTCAAGGTGACTGCCACCGCAGCAGGTGGGGCTTTGACACAGGACTTCACATTGAGCGTCGGCGGTTCTACTGGTGGCGGCGGCGGTACTGTCGCTTCGCTAATTATAGTTGATGGAAACGGGCAATTCGCTCTGGAAAATTTCCCTCTTGCGATTCCGCTAACCACAAAGGTAGTTGACCTGCAAGGGAACCCGGTTTCCGGTCAAACGGTGACCTACACCATTACGCAGGGCTCTGGAACCATGCTGCCCAATGTCAATGGCATTAGCATTAACGCCGTCTGCACAGGAATCACTTGCACATCGGTGACTGATGTCAACGGCATTGCTCAGGCTGGCATGTTAGCCTCTTTGGTTCTCCCCGGCAATTCTTATTCGCAGACTACGGTTTCTGCGACCAACGGAACCGCTTCGGTGAACTTCGTTGTCACCACCGTAACTGGCGTCAATCCAACTGCAGTACGCCTTGCTCCCCAGGATGGAGTGGAACTGTCTGGACCGGCTGGCAGCACCATTAAGGGTGCTATTCAGATTCGCGTGGTAGCCAGCGGTGGTCAGCAGCAAGGTCAACCGATCCCGAATATTGGGTTGACTGTAAAGACTGCCCTCAACGATCCGCTACTTGGACCCACTGCCAGTTGCGCAGGTGGTGCCGCTTTAACGGATGCAACCGGATTGGCCACTTGTGACTTGGTGTTAGGTGGCAAACTTGGTGTTGACCAACTGAGGGTCTCCATCGGTTCGGCCCTTAGCTTGGGTGGAGCAGGTATTAACCTGCGGGTTCTGCCCGGTCTGCCATCACGCATCACTCTGCGTCAAGGCAACAATCAAAGCGGAAACCCAGGAGCTCAGCTACCACTGGCCTTCCTGGCTGAAATCAATGATGCTTTCGGTAACGTGCTCCCCGGTCAAACTGCTCAGTTTGAAATTGTCGACCCCGGATCGATTACTTTAAGAAATCAAATCACGGTGGCCGATGCGAACGGTCGAATCTCCGCTCTGGGTACCCTCGGTAACGCACCTGGACCCCACTTACTTCGCGTGCGATCAGGTACCATCACTGCGGCGTTCACCTTTACGGTTAACGTCAATGTGACACAGCTAACCGCTGTCACTGGGGATGGCCAAACTGCCACAGTCGGTTCCGCGTTCACCCAGTCACTTAGCGTAAAATTGTTCGATGACCGCAACGCACCGGTAGCAAATGCCGGTGTCGCATGGTCCATATCCAGCGGTTCGGGTACGCTATCCTCTGCAACCACCAATACGGATACCAACGGCATTGCTTCGGTAAATGTAACGGCAGGTGCGCAGGCAGGGGCTCTCACCGTTCGTGCCAGCTATAGCAACTTGGCTACCTCATTCAATTTGAGCGTCCGGTTGCTGGGTCCGGTATTTACGGCAAACTCAATTGTGAATGCCGCTAGCAACACTCCTGGAATTGCCCCTTGTGGCTTGGTGAATATTTTCGGAACCAATCTTGTGCCTCGGGTGCAGGGTACAGTGCTGGCGAACTTCATTCTGGGTGGACCGCTTCCCACCATTCTGCAAGGTGTGGAAGTGCTGTTTGATACAACAAACGCTCCTATTTACGCCGTCTCCAACGTCAATGGGCAGGAACAGATTACCGTTCAGGCACCATGTTCGTTGGCCCCTGGTACCACTTCGGTCACCATCCGTAACGGCGGATTAACTTCCGTCAGCGGCGTGCCCGTCAGTCGTGTCCAACCGGGTATTTTTGAGACTAGCGACGCCGCCACTGGACGTCGTTACGCTGTTCTGCTCCGGTCCGATGGCAGCTACGTAACTCCAAACAATGCGGCTCGCCGCGGCGATGTGTTGCGGATGTTCGCTACTGGTTTGGGTGCTGTTAGCCCGTCAACCGATACCAATCGCGCTGGTGTCGCTGGACAAAACGTGGTGGTCTCGACCATTGTTGGGGTTAACGACGGTGGTGTGCGGGTTGTGGGTGCATCCTACATGCTGGGTATGATTGGACTTTATGTAGTTGATTTCGAGGTCCCGTCCGATACCGCTACCGGAACTTTCCGCTCTCTGGCGATCGCGCTGGATGGCGGCAATGGAAACCTGATCTACGGACAAGGTTCGTCGATCGCCAGCATTCAGTAAAGAAGTCTAGTAGTTAAAGTAGTACATCCCCAACTCCCACCAGTTCCTCCAACTGGTGGGAGTTTTTTTGAGTAAAAATATGACACGGAAAATAATTCTATCCATTTTTTTGGCAGCCTCTTTGAGAGCGGCGGATAATTTCACTGTTACCTCCGGACCCCAACCCCATCAAGTTTTGCAACGGTCGAAAGAGGGAGTAGCGCAAGCGGTATTTTCAGGGACAGCCTTAGTCGATGGGCTGCTGGAAGGTCGCGTGGACAAGGGCGGTTTCACTCGCTTGGTGGCGATCAATGCCGGACCCTGGACTGCCGTCGGGCCTCCGCTCAAAACTGGCGGTCCCTACGCTATAGAACTTCGCTTCACTCCCAAATCGGGCGGGAGGCAGGTGGAAAGGATGGAGAATCTGTTTGTGGGGGACATTTACATTCTTTCCGGCCAATCGAACATGGTGGGTCGGGCGCGCATGGAAAATCCCGAAACGCCGCATCCCAAAGTGAAAGTTTTCAATATGGAAGGCAAGTGGGATATCGCAAAAGAGCCTCTGCATGAATTGACAAAGGGGCTGAATGACGTGTTGCGCGGTACTGGATTGGGTTTGCCATTCGCTAAGGAAATGGTTCGACGCACCGGTGTTCCTATTGGTCTTGTCCCTTGTGCAAAGGGTGGCACTTCCATGGCGCAATGGGATCCTTCATTGAAATCCGAAGGTCGAAAAGCGCTTTATGGTAATATGCTGGCTCGTTTTCGCGATGCTGGGGGCAAAGCTGCCGGACTGCTTTGGTATCAGGGGGAATCCGATGCCAAACCCGAAGCCGCTGCCATTTTCGGGGAAAAGTTTCGGAAATTTGTAGCTGAAGTCCGGGCCGATTTTGCTCAGCCCGATCTGCCGTTTTACTATGCGCAAATCGGTCGTTACGCCGCTGCCTTGGAACCAGCTTATGAGGGTTGGAATCAAGTGCAGGAAGCGCAGCGACTAGCGGAATCAGTCATACCGAACGTCGGAATGGTGGCGACGATAGACCTGGAACTGGACGATTTAATCCACGCCAATCGAGCCAGCCTGCAACGTCTTGGAATACGCTTCGCCAAACTGGTGTTAGATGGTGCAAAACCGCGCTTTTCGACGGTGAAATGGGACAACCCGTATCAAATTCGGGTCGAATTTCAGGGAGTAAGCGGTAAGCTGGCAACGTCGGGTGGTCGTCTGACAGGATTTTCATTGCGTAACGAGGTTGGCCAAGATTTGAAAATTATCTATCGGGCTGCTGTTGATCCAGCCATCAATTCGGTGGTGCTGTACCTGATCCACCAAAAGCCGCTCCCCGAATCGCTGTATCTTTGGTATGGACAAGGTCTGGATCCAATCTGCAATCTTACGGATTCGGCGGATTTGGCGTTGCCTGTGATGGGTCCGCTAAAGCTACCGGTCCAATCGCATTAGTACGGAACGGTCTTCCAATTGAATTTATGAAGCGGCAGCCTCCAGGGTTTTTAACTTGGCCGCCAAAGTGGTGCGTTTCAGACCCAAAATATCTGCCGCCTTCTTCTTGTTGCCCATTGAACGTCGCAATGCCTGATCAATCAAGGATCGTTCCAGCCGACTTACAATGGATTCGAAATTAATGCCGCTTTCTGATAAAACGAGGTCTGCCGCTACCGGGCCAACAGGAATTCCGGGAACTACATTGACCGCAATCGGAAAATCAGCAGGCAGCAACACCATCCGATCCCCGCTGAACGTAATTGCTCGATCCACTGCGTTTTCCAACTGCCGGATATTGCCCGGCCAGTGGTAGCCCATCAATTTCTCCAGGGACTGTTCAGCGATCCTCTTGGGCTCCATTTCTTCCTGCGCGGCGATCTTTACCAGGAAATGTTCCACCAATTGAGGAATGTCTTCTAAGTGGTGTCGAAGAGCAGGCAATTCTACTGGCACCACATTGAGACGATAGAAAAGGTCTTCGCGAAATTTCCCTTCTTTGGTTTTCGCCTGCAAATCTACATTGGTGGCTGCAATTACCCGCACATCCACTTTGTGAACTTCCGAGCTTCCCAGCTTTTGAATCTCTTTTTCCTGTAAGACCCGCAATAGCTTGGCTTGCGTTTCCAACGGCATGTCTCCGATTTCGTCAAGAAAAATGGTGCTCTTGTGAGCCTGTTCAAAACGACCAGCCCGCCCCTGGACTGCCCCCGTGAATGCCCCCTTGGTATGCCCGAATAATTCTGATTCCAGTAATGTTTCCGGTAGGGCGGTGCAGTTGACTGCAACCATCGGAAGATGACCCCGGGGACTGGCCAAGTGCAATGCTTTGGCCAACACCTCCTTGCCTGTCCCTGTTTCTCCGGTGATCAAAACCGTACTCCGGCGGACGGCCAATAATCGCACGGTGGCCGCCAACGCCTCCATAGGAGGGCTGTTTCCAATAAGGAATCGCCGCCAAGGTTCTTCCACTTTCTGGATTGGAGCCCTGTTCGATACCAAGCCTGCGGAGATTTGTTGCGCTGCCGCGCTAATCCAATGTGCCAATTCATCCAACGGCAGGTGCTCCGGGTGAGCCATATAATGAAACACTCCCAGTTTGATCATTTCAACTGCTTCTTTGATGGACCCTCTTGGATTCCAAACAATCACTAATGCTTCTGGTGAGCACTCCCGGATAGAGGTCAAAATAGCACAGGGCGGCTTCTCGTTCGGCAGTTCCACAAAAACCAACTGCGCAGCTTCACCAAGCCCTTTGGTTGTGTGAAATAAGGTCACCTCCAAGCCGGATAGCTTGCTGCAAAGATGTTCCACATCCGGTCTGCGCCGGACATGGGTAGTCAGCCAGTGTATGTGAAACGGTGTAGAGTTTCCGCTTGTTATGAGTTCGCCGTTCATTCGCCTTGATTTACCATCGTCTCCTTCAGCCGCCAGCTTTACCTAAGATCTTTCCGACCACTTTACCCTCGGGGTATACTAACCGCATGAAGCTCCTTCTGTTATTCGTCACATTTGCGGCGGCATTCACATTCGCCCAGCCAGCGGGCGGTTCCGCCCCTAAAAAGCTAACTCCAGAAGAATTGAAGCAGATGATTGATGCCAAGCAGAAGTTTTTCTTCCTTGATGTTCGTGAACCGCGTGAACTGGAAGAACGTGGGACCATTCAAGGTCACGTCAACATTCCATTGAGCCAATTAGAAGCCAGGGTAAATGAAATCCCCAAAGATGTGGCCATAGTAAGCGCCTGTGCCCGAGGCGTCCGTGCAGCCAAGGCTGCCGTCATATTAGAGAAGCACGGGTATACACAAATCACGTTGTGCGCCATGGAAGAATACAAGGCTAAGGGGTACGATTTGGTTTATCCCAAAGCGAAGTAGAAATGCAGCGTGTTATACTCTTGAAATAAGCACAGATTTTGTGTGCTCCCACCTAGAACGGCCAGGTAGCTCAGTTGGTAGAGCAGCGGACTGAAAATCCGCGTGTCGGGGGTTCAAGTCCCTCTCTGGCCACCATTTTAAGGTGTTTGAAATCAGCATATTGCTGATACCTTTTTAGTCTGTGTCACTATCGTGTCTCTTTCGCTGGACCACACGGTTTGCATCAGGCTATCAATCCGCTCCTGACGCTTGGTGCTCCACTGGGCGTAATGCTTGCGGATAATTCCGGGCGAGCTTCCGAGGATGGTTGCTACATCCTCGAAGCTCACTTCCGGATCTCCTAATAGTTCAGTTGCCAGTGTATGTCGGAAGCGATGTGCATGGGCCCCAGTCACTCCAGACTTCAAAAATACTTTCCTTAGTGTACGATCAACTGACCGTACAAGCGAAGCCAATGTTCCATGCCCACTCCAAAAGAAATATTCGGCATCAGGACCGGAGCAATCCGGGTTCGGCAAACATTGCAGCGCCTCAACAACTTCCGCAGGAACGCGCAAGAGTATTTCTTTGCTGTTCTTGATGGTCCGGACATGAATCCGATCACCCTGCAAGCTTGATCGTTTCAGCGTCGCCACGTCGGAAATTCTCAGTGCCGTGTGACGCAATACGAGAAGCATTGCCTTTGATCGCCGCCGCTCGTACTGCTCTTGTCCTAACGAATCGCAGGCTGTCAGCATCCTGATGAATTCTTCCTGCGTATAAGGTTCTACCGCCTTGTCCATCAGCTTGGGCGATCTGCAAAGCTTCGCAGGATTGCCAGCGATCCAACCGCGCGCTTGACAATGCGAAAAGAAACCACGCAGGAAATCAAGTTCCTTTGACCAGGTGATCGGTGCAATGGCCCGGCTTAGCCGGTAGGCGTCGATAAGCTCAACCGTCACATCCTCGGTATTCTTAACGCCGCGATCTATTGCCAATGCCAAGAAACTTCTTAGCGTCCGTCGATATTTGAGGAGTGAACTTTCGCGCACTTCCAAACTGCTAATGAACTGTTCGGCCGCTGAGGCTAGCGTTGTGGAAGGCTTAGCGGGTGTCTCTTCCATCATTGTGCCGATCTTGCGATAGGCTCGCTGAAGGTCGCGCGTTTGAAGCGAGTCACGAATCCTTTTCCTATTGACTGTGCCGTAGGCCCACAGCGGACAAGTGCATTTCAAATAGTCATTCCCCTTCTTTCGATGAGGACATTTCGGCGTGTGCCGTCGAATTGGTTTCAACATGCCGCCGATTCTACCCAATTTCAGTTACACCTTTCCTGATAGACACGACGAGCAACCGAGTTGGGAATCCTCAACTCGATTCGGGTTCGCTTGCCGTTGCGGGAAGGGTTGCCTGTTTTTAGCACACCTTTTTCGTCCTGAAACCACCTAACCACGGTGTCTGGACTAACGCCCCACAACTCCGCCAAGAATTGTGGAGTGTAGTGGGGTTCCATCCCTATCGCTTCGAATTGTGGCAATGAAACTTTCATCTGAAGTCACCTTAAGAAAGATTCCGTCGTAGTCGCCAGAGCAAGCGGGGAGACGGCCCTCCCGATGTGAATGGTGGTCATCGGGCCCTTTTCGATGGAGCTTCCCCGTTAGCGACGGAAGATTCAACTAACGGAATACAACACCCCATCAAACTCAAAACTTCTAGGCCGCGCCGGTCAGCATGGTTGGTATCAG
>JANMWO010000041.1:0-6756 GCA_031394025.1 Acidobacteriota bacterium | reverse complement strand
ATCCAAGAAAATCATTACAGGCACAGGCTTGGCCGCGGCATCATATTGTGCGGGGACGTAGATTGCATAGTTGTGCGGTGTGCCAGGGTAAAACTTGCCTGGTTCCAATTTGAATTTGGTGACAGTTCCTTTGGGGACGCCCACCTGCGGTTGGGAATCAGGCCCAAGCACATAATCTTCAGCGTAGGCACTGGCGCATAGCAGAACAATTAGAAGGAGTTTCATGGTGGCACTCTATTATCTCTGCTAGTGTAACTTTATGCAGAAGATCTCCCAGGAACTGATTGTTCAGCTAGGTAAGAAATTTCGAATTGGTGGTGTGGACGCCTCCGCTACTCCGGGTGCCAAAGATAAAGAAGAGGCGTTGAAGCGCACCGCAAAAAACTTGAGCCTTATGGGTGACTTGCAATATCGCCTGTATGCTGAAGCCAAGCGATCCCTATTAATTGTTCTTCAAGGCATTGATGCCGGAGGCAAAGATGGAACCATTCGTCACGTGATGGAAGCGTTTAATCCTTTGTCCACTGTGGTGACTGCGTTCAAGGCTCCCGATGGTGCAGAGCGTCGGCATGATTACTTATGGCGCATCCACAAAGTGCTGCCAGAGCAGGGGCAAATCGGTATTTTCAACCGTTCGCACTATGAAGATGTTCTGATTGTGCGGGTGCATGATCTGGTTCCCAAAGAGGCATGGAAAAAGCGTTACGGTCACATCAATGACTTTGAAAGAATGCTGACCGATTCAGGAACTACTGTTCTGAAGTTCTTTTTGTACATCTCAAAAGAGGAACAGAAGAAACGTTTTGAAGAGCGCTTGGCCGATCCCACCAAGAACTGGAAATTCTCTATGGGCGATTTGAAAGAGCGGGAACGTTGGGACGATTATATGGCTGCGTTTGAAGATGCACTTACGCAATGCAGCACACCCTATGCGCCGTGGTATTGCATTCCAGCCAATAAAAAATGGTACCGAAATTTGGCTGTTAGCAGCATTATTACGGAAACATTGGAATCGATGGACTTGAAGTTTCCCAAGATAGAAATTGATCCTAAAACTGTTGTGATCAAGTAACCAAACTACATTTTTGGTGCGAAGTAACCACGGCGAGCTCTAACAATCAGGTTCTTGCGCATCTTCAACTTCAATTCCACCGGATGGAATAATCCATCACGCTGGAAGGGCTCAGGCTTGTACAGCAGGCTGTACTGATGGCGCAATTCGTTGGAAATATTTTCAAAGGATTGCGTCAAATCGGTCACCTTGAATGGGAAGAAACTCAAGCCCCCGGTTTCGCTAGCCAGATATTTAAGGATCTTATCGCCGTCGGATTCCTGGCGGGTGATGTTAGTGGAAATTGTGTAAATTACAGTGTCAGCTTTTTGAGCCATCTCTAAGGATTGATCGCGGCTATAGCGGCTGTTGTTGTCGTCGCCATCACCCACAATAATCATGGCGCGTCTGAATTTGTGCAGCGGTGCTTCCTGCATCAACTTATCGCGGGCAGCGAAGAACACAGCATCGAATAATGCTGTGCCACCGCCAGGTCGCAAACTACGAATGCCTTTTTCCAACTTATCCACATCATTGGTAAGATCGGAAATCAACTCCGACGCTGTGTCGAATCCAATCACCGTCGCTTTGTCTTGTTTGGGGCGAAGTACATTGCGGATGAACTCAAGCGCTGCTTCTTGTTGAAACTTGAACCGGTCACGCACGGAATTGGATGTGTCGATTAAGATAGCCAAGCGCAGCGGCAAATCGGATTCCGCTGTGAACTCCATGATCTGTTGCTCTTTCTTACGCTCCAGGACGGTGAAATCTTCCTTCTTCAGATCCGTGACAAAGCGCCCCTTTTTGTCGGTGACGGTATACAGCAAGTTCACACGTTCCACGTCAACCGTGATTGGCCGGTCGATTACTTCAGTGGGTGGAAGTTTTTGTTGCGCCCCTGCGAGCGTGGCAAATAGAGCGGCTGCAATCCAAGTTTTCATAATTTCCTAGCCTCAATTATAGCGGCCAGGGGTTGCGGCAATGGAGATTCCACAGTTAAATTCTTTCCGCTTGCCGGGCTATCAAACTTGATCTTCCAAGCGTGCAGAAAGAACCGCCCTGCCAGTATGGTATCGGGTGGCTGGGCAGGCGCGCCATACAACTTATCGCCTACAACCGGATGCCCCAACGATGCCATATGTACCCTAATTTGATGAGTACGGCCGGTGCCGATGCGGATCTTCAGGTATGTAAATTTGTCAAACCGATCCAGCACCGTGTAGTAAGTCAACGCCTGCCTGCCCGATTCCAACTTAGTGGTCATTCGTGTGCGGCGAACCGGATCGCGAGTAATGGGTAAATCCACTTGACCAGAATTTAAGCGGACGCTGCCGTGCACCAGTGTCAGGTAATATTTTTCCACCGTCCGGTTTGAAAACTGCAACGCCAGTTTACGATGCGCCTCATCAGTACGGGCCACCAGCAGAACGCCACTGGTTTCCTTGTCCAGCCGATGTACAATCCCCGGACGAAGGTCGCCGCCCACTTCAGATAGTTGCCCGAAGCGGTGGACCAGAGCGTTGACCAATGTTCCAGTATGATTCCCCGCCCCGGCATGGACCACCATACCGGAAGGCTTGTTCACGGCGATGACGGCAGCATCTTCATAGAGAATTTCCAAAGGAATATCTTCAGCCTCAGCACGCAGCGGGGTCAGGTTGGCAGGGGTGACATGGATGCATTCGCCTCCTCGAAGTAAATGCGAAGCCCGCAAAGTTTGGCCATCGACCAGCACTAAGTCAGTCTTGATCCAATCGGTTAAACGGGACCGACTATATTGAGGAAGGCTCTCCTGCAAGAAATGGTCAAGCCGTTTACCTTTCGCCGACGGGGGTGCTGTTAGATCCACTCTTCTAGTGTAGAGTCTATAAGGAATCACGGTTAGGAAAACCACTCTACTCGCACATTCTCTGAGGGAGAATACGCTGAGCCTAGCTCCACCCATCTACGCCACAAACTCATCCAAACCCCAGTTACTCAACATATACATACCGCCGTGAACCTTACCAGTACCGGTGGCCATGGTTAGCTTTCTGCTCAACACATCATCACGATATTGCACTCGTGCGGAATCGGCCACTGCATGGGCAATCAAAATTCGTAGATCCTGTTCGCTGGCTATCGGATGTGCTGCAACACTGTCGTTGATGCGCTTTTGTGCGGCGGCTGAAATTCCTCCGTTTTGCACGTGGATGTCGAACAGCAGAGCAATTCCCAACTCGGTTTTCAGACCTCGCGTCATGGCTGCGGCTAGCGCTGGTTGATAGTAATTTTTGTTGGACCGGGCCAGTTGCGCTGCCTGCACTTCTGGAAACTCACCGAAAACGCGAAAGGCAGTGCGCCAGGGTTCGGCTAATCGTACTTTGTTTGCCCCCAAGCTTTGGGCATTGGCGAACTCCTCCTGCTTCTTCCAGGGCATTGCTAACGTGTCCATCAACTGGACCGTGTTCGTGCCAAAAGCCTGCTGTACTAAGTCGGGATTCTGTAGTTGAATTTCCTGGATGATCCCGCCCAGTTCGCCACCCTTCAGCGTGAATCCGATAATGCCCCAGGTGATCCCAGCACCATCGTAGTTACCTTGCGCCAGTGTGAACCCATGACCTTCAAAGCTGCCTGTCACCTGTAGAATGCGCGCTTCCACGGTGGGCTCTTCGATCATCATAATCAACTTCCATGTTTCCGAATCCACTGCACCGGTCTGAGGAATGTTCTGGGATTTTTGGAATTTAGAAACGGCAACAAATGTCTCAGTGTTATACACGCTGCTGAGAGAAGCCCCCGTGAAACCCAGTTGCGACTGTAAGGCACGCACGATATCGCCGGACGCACCCCTGGCTAACAATACTCTTGACATGAATGTCCTCCTGTTGAAATCACCTTAACATCGGTACCGCGAGTCACTCACGATTTTGAATTGGTTTTAATATTAAATCGAATCACTTAGGAGTTAGGAATGGGTGGTGATCGCCAGATGGTGTTGCACAGTTTAGAATAGAAGTAGTTCCTTTCATGGCTAAACGCTCCAAAGCTGGGTACATGATTTCGGCCATTGCCGAACAGTACGAAGTTCATCCGCAAACATTGCGGATGTATGAGCGTGAAGGGCTGCTGAAACCATCGCGTAGCGACGGCAACACGCGGCTTTATACCGATGAAGATATCGAACGGTTAGAAGTGATTCTGAAGTTGACTCGGGAGTTAGGGGTCAACCTGGCAGGGGTTGAAATTATTCTCAACATGCGCGAAAAAATGGAAGCCATGCAACGGCAGATTGAAGAATTTGTGGCCAGCCTTAATTCTGAACTTGCCAATCGAACTCCTGTGGATGTGAAGGTGCAACACAATTCCCTGGTCCCCGTGGTGCGCGGACATGCGGTTATCATTGCGTCCAATCCAAGAGCTCGCAAAAGATAGATGGAAGAACAATTGAGTCTGAGTTTTGGCTTTGGCCCGGCAGAGCCAACCATTGACTGGCAACGATTGCTGAAGTCTGGCGTATCGGCTTGGAACGAATTCCGTTCCGGCCACCCCAGCGCGATTCCTGACCTTCAATACTTCCGCCTCAGCGATCCATCGGCGCTGTTCCACTGGTTTCAACTGGCGAGTCAAGATGACGTTCCTGATGAAAGTCCAGCCGTGGAATTGGCGCGCTTGAACCTAAGCGGGGCGAATTTATTCCGCAGTTATTTGCGCGCCACGTCTTTCCATTGCGCCGATTTCAGAGACGCTGATGCACGCGAATCCAACCTTAGCTCCTCAAGTTTCAACAGCACTTTATTCGCCCGCTGCGATTTGCGGGGGGCACAATTGGCCGGGGCCGATCTTAGCGGCACAGACCTATCAGAGGCTGTTTTAAGCCGAGCCCGTTTCCATCGCGCCAACTTACTGGGAGCCAACCTGCGCGGACGAAATCTTACAGACTGCTTATTTTCTGAATCCTGCTTGAGTGGCGCAAATTTGCATCGAGCCCGCTTGATTCGCGCTGATTGCAAGGCCGCAGACATGAGCTATACCGATTTGCGTGAGGCCGAAATGAGCGAAGCAGATTTAACGGCTGCCGATTTATCGCACGCAGATCTAAGAGGCACCAACCTTGCCGGCACCATTAATTTCAATGAACGCTTTTTTTCCTCCATCCAATGGGATGAAAACACCAAGCTCCCCATTCAAGTGGATGAACTTCCAGGCAAGCCCGGTACAGTGGAACAACGGCAGTTGATTCGCGATCTGGTTCTTGCTCATAAAGACAAGGTGGACGTTATCGCGCAGGAATTTGCCGCGGCCATTTCACAAGCCGATGTGGACCTGGGAACGTTGCGGCCCAACGAGGATCCCAAGCCATTGGCACGATTCATTTTCCGTCACGGCATGGAACAAGGCTGGTTGAAACCGTGGTTGGGCAAGCAATAGAAATCGGGTGGCTTTGAAGAGCAAGGAGTGATCTACTTGAAAAAGTGGGTCTGTTCACACAATGAAGATACGTTTGGTTCTTGCAATTTTCATTTCCACCTCGCTGCTGCACGGCTATTCGGTCCTCACTCATGAAGCCATTGTTGATTCGGTTTGGGATACCTCAATCAAGAAGCTATTACTGAAACGATTTCCAAGTTCCACTGCAGAAGAATTATTACAGGCGCATGCATACACTTATGGCGGCTGCATTATTCAGGACATGGGCTACTATCCATTTGGTAACCATTTATTTAGCGATCTCACCCACTATGTCCGCAGCGGTGATTTTATTGAAGAGCTACTTCGCGAATCGCAGAACCTCAATGAATACGCTTTTGCGCTGGGCGCCCTGGAACATTATGCGGCTGATACAGAGGGGCATCGCATTGCCACCAATCGTGCCGTGCCCATTCTATATCCTGAGCTGCGGCGGAAGTTTGGAAATACGGTTTCCTATTGGGACAATCCCGTAGCGCACGTGCAAACAGAATTCGGGTTCGACGTGATTCAGGTTGCTTTGGGACGATATGCGCCAGACGGATATCGTAAATTCATTGGCTTTGAAGTGTCGCGGCCAGTGTTGGAGCGCGCCTTCCTCAAAACGTATGGCTTGGAAATCAAAGATGTTTTCGGAAACGTGTCCCTCGCCTTGGGATCCTACCGACGTACGGTCAGCTCAATCATTCCCAGCATGACGCGGGTCGCCTGGAATCTTAAAAAGGACCAATTGCGGAAAGAGATTCCGGGCATCACACGGAAGAAGTTTCTCTACAATATCTCGCGGGCCAGTTACGAAAAAGAGTGGGGTAAAGAATATGCCAAACCCCGCCCAGGCACTACTTTGCTAACTTTCCTGTTTCGTATTCTTCCCAAGTTTGGTCCATTTAAATCCCTCAAGGTTCCCACTCCAACTCCAGAAGTGGAACAGCTATTCATGGCCAGTTTCAATGCGACGCTGGACGGCTACCGGGCGATGCTTACAAAAACTGAAACTGGTAAGTTGCAGTTGGCAAATCAGAATTTCGACACTGGCGGACCCAGCGTTGCCGGTCACTACAAGGGCACTGACGAAGCCTATGCCAAGCTGCTGAGTAAACTTGCGGATAAGCAATTCACCACACTGCCTCTGGAGCTTCGTCAGAATATTCTGGATTTCTATAAGGATCAAAGTCCTTCAACGTCACCCAAGTTACAGGATCAGTTACAGCAGTTGAAGACTGTTTCCATAAACCCAAAATAAAGCCACGCAACAC
>JANMWO010000031.1:0-1598 GCA_031394025.1 Acidobacteriota bacterium | reverse complement strand
GGCCGTCGAACTGCTGATCGCCGGCGGGCTCGTCGAAGCCCTGCTGCATCGGTTGGCCAGAATCATTCATCGGCTCGCCCGCGAACGGTGGCTCGCCGCCCGGCTGCTGGCCGAACTCGCCCTCACCGGGCGCGAACCCGGGTTGGCCCGCTTGGCCCTGCCCGCCGCGCCCGCGACGACCACGACGGCGGCGACGACGACGGGGCTCGCCGTCGCCCGGCATTCCGGGCTGGCCATCGGGACCGGCGCCCATCGGAGCGCCGTTCATCGAAGCGTCGTGCTGCTGCCCATCGAATCCCTGCCCGGGCGCGCCCTGCGGCGCGTAGCCCTCGCCGGCAAACTCGCCCTCGGGCGGATATTGCTGTTGCTCGCCGCCCTGATCGAAACCGGGCTGCGCGAGATTGTCCTGCTGATACCCGGCCTGGTCCGGGCCGGGATACGGCTGCTCGCCCATCGGCATCGGCTCGCCATTGGGACCCTGGCCGGGCTGACCTTCGCCGGCACGCCCGCGCCCGCGACGACCGCGACGGCGACCACGACGACGACCGCCGCCCTCGCCGCCATCGACCCCTTGCGGCGCTTGCTCGCCTTGCCGTTGCACCGGCGCTTGGCCTTGTCCGCGCGTTGGTTGCCGACGGGTTCGATCTTGCGCCGCGATCTCCGCGAGCGAGAGCGGCTCGAGCTCGATCGGGTGCGCCTCGGCCTCCGCCGCGGCTTCCACTTCGTCCGGGTATGGGTCCTGCTCTGCCGGCTGCTCGTCGGGCAGGCCGGCCCACTCCTCGCCCGCGTCGGAGGTGATCTCGTAGGTCTGGAGTTCCGCCTCGGTGGCGCGTCGGTGGCCGAGTTTGGGGATGTCCAGGTCCGCGCCGCGCTCGTCGTAGGCGTAGAACGTCACGCGATCGACGGAGATCGCCTCGCTCACACGCACGTCCACGTGCTTGCCGCTCGTGCGCTCCAGCCGGCCCAGGGCCCGGCGCTTGGTGGAGAGCAGCTCACCCGCGATGCGGGGATGCACCACGAGTTCGACGCGATGCACGCCCTGCGCATCGAGCAGCGCGGCCAGCTCGCGCAGAGCGTCGGCCGCGACCGAGTCGGGACGCTGCACCAGCCCGCGCCCGCGGCACATCGGGCAGTCGGTGAAGTGCTGGCTCTCGTGGCTGGCCCTCATGCGCTGGCGGGTCATTTCGAGAATGCCGAACTCGCTGATGGGCGCGATCGTCCATCGGGCCCGGTCCTTCTTCAGGTTGTCGGCGAAACGCGTCTCGATGTCGCGCCGGTGCTTGGCCGAGCGCATGTCGATGAGGTCGCTCACGATCACGCCGCCCAGATCGCGCAGGCGAAGTTGGCGGCAGATTTCGTCGACCGCCTCGCAGTTGGTCTGGTAGGCGTTGGTCTCGGAGTCGCGGGCCTCGCGGCTCTTGCCGCTGTTCACGTCGATGGCCACCAGCGCCTCGGCCTCGTCGATCACCAGCCGCCCGCCGCTCTCGAGCGGCACCTCGCGGGCGTGGATCATCTGGATCTGCGGCTCGATGCCCATGACGTGGAACACCGGGCTCTGGCCCGTGTAGTGAACCAGCCGGGTGCTTGTCCGCGGCGCG
>JANMWO010000023.1:0-11266 GCA_031394025.1 Acidobacteriota bacterium | reverse complement strand
GAGGAAACACGCGGGCTGTCCCCATGTTTTCCTGTCCCCGACCATGTTTTCCGTAATGTTCTCATCTAACCCCATCTACTAAACGCACCGACTTGACGACAGTTAAAACCGCTGACCGATGCTTCCGAATTGCCCATTTTTCATTGTTGTATTGAGCCCAGATTCGGAAGACCGTGGAACCAACCTGTAGCCCATAAACTTCGTTCCATATCAAAAGTTCATTTTGTAGCGAACGAAACCGATAACAATAATTGCCACCTCCAAGATCGATCTTCACTACATCACCACTCCCTAGCCTATCCTTTTGCCTCTGGGCAATATCCTTTGCTGTCCCGGCTATTCTGGAATTGCCTAGGACGGGAGTTATGAAGACAAAGACCGCTTCTGCCAATGGAAATCCACCGCCATTGCCAGTACATTTGTCAGCGGGTTTATTGCAAGCCGCAACTTGGTCGATGATAGTGTTCTTTTCAACAAACCAGTTATTGGGTAGGCAGATGGAATACACGTTCATTTGGATTGTATGTTCGCATACTGCCTCGGCTGCTTCAGCGTTGCCGATCATTGCGATTAAACAACAACGCATAAGCAGTTGTCTGTAGATATTCATTGTGTCTTCTTATAATACTTTCCGACGCTGTATGCGCATTCAATCACGAAGATTGGGATGATTCCCTTGAGAGCGTTTTTTCGTGGTTCGTCTCAGCCTTGACGGCGGGATCAACGATTGGATATGTTGCCTTAAAGCATGCCCACCAATCGAATCCTAATCACCGCCCTATCGCTGACCTTCCTCCACGCCGCTGAAGAGTGGCCAGCATATGGCGGCGCCGAAGGTAGACGATTTTCCAGCCTGAAACAAATTAACCGCTCCAACGTCAGTCAATTGCAGGTTGCCTGGTCCTATGACACTGCTGACGGGCCCGGTGGTTTGCAAACGCATCCTATTATTATTGACGGAATCCTCTATGCCAATACTGCCAAACATAAAGCCATCGCCCTCAATGCGGCTACCGGAAAACTGCTCTGGAAGTTCGATGCCGGCCTCGAAAGCAGAGGGCCTAACAGAGGGTTAACGTATTGGGCCAACGGCAATGACAAACGGGTTTTCGCTGCCGTACGCAATCACATATACGCTCTTGATGCACGCACCGGAATCCCCATCGCCAGCTTTGGTCACAACGGCCACATTGACCTGCATGAAGATCTGGGTCGCCCTCCGAAATTGCAGTCGGTGGCCCTCACCACTCCCGGCGTGATCTACAAAGATCTTCTGATTGTCGGCGGCAGAACTAGCGAAGGACTTCCCGCTTCTCCCGGCGACGTTCGTGCTTACGATGTTGTCACCGGCAAGCTGCGTTGGTCATTTCACACCATCCCGCATCCCGGCGAAGTGGGTTATGATACGTGGCCCAAAGAAGCTTGGACTTACACTGGTGCGGCCAACAATTGGGCTGGTATGGTGGTGGATGAAAAGCGTGGAATTGTTTTTGTTCCTACCGGATCAGCAGCGGCTGATTTCTACGGTGCCAACCGCATAGGCGACAATTTGTTCGCCGATTGCATGCTTGCCTTGAACGCCGCCACCGGCGAACGAATTTGGCATTTTCAGGCCGTAAAGCACGATATTTGGGATCGCGATTTTCCATCGCCTCCCACGTTAGTCACCGTCACACATAATGGAAAAGCTGTGGATGCCGTGGCCCAAACCAGCAAGCAGGGCTTTGTTTATTTGTTTGACCGCACCAACGGCAAACCGCTGTTTCCCATTGAGTATCGCAAGTATCCCGCAAGCCCGGTTCCAGGGGAAATCGCTGCGCAAACTCAGCCTCTGCCAACCAAGCCAGCCCCTTATGCACGGCAACGATTAACGGAAGCAATGCTCACCAATCGCACTCCCGAAGCGCACGCCTGGGCACTGGAACAGTTCCGCAAGTTTCGTAGTGACGGACAGTTTGTGCCCTTTGCCGTTGGACAGGAAACCATCATATTTCCAGGCTTTGATGGTGCTGCCGAATGGGGTGGTTCCGCCTTTGATCCGGAAACGAATTTGCTGTTCGTGAACTCCAATGAAATGGCCTGGCGCGCATCCTTGGCTGAAGCTAAAGTTGAGACGTCGGGACGGCAAGTGTACTTAGCGCAATGTGCCATTTGCCATCGTGACGATATGGCAGGGGCGCCTCCACAAGTTCCTTCGTTGAAAGATTTGAGCAGCAAATTGAAGGTCGCCGATGTCAGCGCGCTGATTCGGCAAGGGGTAGGACGAATGCCCGGTTTCCCCAATCTTCCAGCGGCTTCGCTACAGGCACTCTTGGAGTTTGTGATGAGCGGTCAGGATAAGGAATTAGTGAGTGGTGCACCTTCACCCATCGAAATGAAGTATCGCTTCACCGGTTATAACAAGTTCCTTGATCCCGATGGATACCCGGCGATCGCACCACCCTGGGGAACTTTGAATGCCATCAATCTGAACACCGGAGAATATGCCTGGAAAATTCCGTTCGGGGAATATCCGGAATTGGCGGCCAAGGGGATGAAGAATACCGGCACCGAAAATTACGGAGGTCCCATTGTCACTGCTGGCGGACTGTTGTTCATCGGGGCCACCAGTTACGATAAGAAATTCCACGCGTTCGATAAGAATACGGGGAAGCTTTTATGGGAAGCAACGTTACCCTTTGGCGGCAACGCAACGCCTGCCACTTACGAAGTAGATGGTAGGCAATATGTTGTAATTGCCGCTGGCGGAGGCAAGGCTCGAGGTGCCGAATCGGGTGGTATTTATGTGGCTTTCGCGCTGCCTAAATGAGAAACAAAGTAAGTTACCGCAACACGTTCAACATAGGTCCAGTGCCTTCTTCAATCAAATGAAACGCCCGTCCGTTCAACGTGAAATCCATCTTCTTATAGTTCAAACCCATCTGATGCAGAATGGTCGCTTGTAAGTCGCTGATGTAGTGCCGCTGTTCCACAGCCTGATAGCCAACTTCATCAGTGGACCCTTCCACCACCCCGCCCTTCACGCCTCCACCAGCCAGTAAAGTGGAAAAGCCTTTGCCGTTGTGATCCCGTCCCGTCGTATTTTGTGACCACGGCGTGCGGCCAAATTCACTGGTAAACACCACTATTGTGCTGTCTAACAATCCACGCTGCTTCAAGTCTTGAATCAACCCGGCAATCGGCTTATCCACCGCCCTGCATAGTGGCGCATGCGTTTCCATATCGCCGTGCGCATCCCAAGATCCATTGCCGCCACCAGCATGGCAGATCTGAATGAACCTCACTCCGTTTTCCACTAAGCGACGGGCCAACAGCAACTGCCGCCCAAACGCATCTGTTTCCTTTGTGTCAATGCCGTACAACTTCTTCACATGCTCTGGCTCTTTCGTGAAATCTACAATCGCCGGGGCCGTACGCATCATGTTGCCAGCCAGCTCATAGGATTCCATTCGCGCAGCAATTTCACTGTCCAGTTTATAGTCAGCCCGGAACTGTTCATTCAGTTCAGTAAGCACCTGCATCTGCTTATCGCGCTCAACGGCGTTCGTGCTCTTCGACGGAATCAAGTTCGGTATGGGTGTATCGCCTGTCTGAAAGGGAGTGGCTGAGTAAGTGGCACCTAAGTAACCGCCAGTAAGTTGAACCGGCGATGATGGTCGTCCAATGTTTACAAACGCTGGCAGGTTCTTATTGGCCGAACCTAACGCGTAAGATACCCAACTGCCCAAAGCAGGATGCTCAAACTGCCGCAACGGCTTGCCCGTGGAATGCTCAATCACTGCCGGAAAATGGTTGGTTTGATGGCAGTACATAGACCGCACTACCGCGAACTCATCTATCACTCCACCAACGTTCGGAAACCAGTCCGACACAGGAATCCCCGACTTCCCATAGTGTTGAAACTTTCTTAGAATCGGGATTACCGGCCGCTTCATCTGCGCGTTATTATCGCCAAAACCAATGGCATCCATCAGCTTGCCGGCGTGCTTATTATCTTTTGGATCAAACGTGTCAATGTGACTTACGCCGCCGCACATGAAAAGATAGATCACCGATTTCGCTTTCGGCTCACCCACCAGACGGGCGTCCGGCATCTTGCCATCGGCAGCCCACAAGGCACCGAGGGCCGAGCCGAAAAAGCCATTGGCCATTTGATGAAGTAAGTGGCGTCGCGTAGTCATCGTATAAAAAGGAACTCATCCAAATTGAACAACAGCCAGGCAATGTCTTTTAACTTACTCGCATCGTTACCCAGGTAACTTAGCGCACGATCCAGTTCCACACCCGATGGCGACCTTCCAACAGTTTCCCGATAGGCCCGCTGCACCGCCGAACGCAGATCCGGTTCAGTGGCCAGCCTGTTAGCAAGTTTTACCGACGCCTGTTCCACCATGTTGTCATTCATTGTGAACAGCGCCTGTGGAGCCGTCACCGTTTCAGTCCGCACAGGGCATGGCACTCGTCCATCGTCCACATCAAACGATTGCAAAAAGTTCGCCATAATCTCTGTGCTGGGCACAAAACCGCGCGTCATGTAAGCACCACGGCGGTAAGATTTGGAATCGAACGTGCCTTCACGCGGCAGAAAAATACTCTGTTTGCTATCTGGTTTTACAATCTGAAATGACTTACCACCAATCGCTAAATCCAAGTCACCAGCGCTCGCCAAAACGGCATCCCATAAGGGTTCCGCCTCAAGCCTGCGCAACCGAAATCGCCATAGGTATGCGTTTGCCGGATCTTTCGCATAGTCCGTCTCATTGGGGATTGACGACATCTGGTAGGCGTCCGAAGTGAGTATCAACCTGTGCAGCCAACGCATGCTGTAGTGATGCGCCACGAATTCTGAAGCCAGGTAATCCAGTAACTGCGGATGACTCGGACGCCCACCCAGCAAGCCGAAATCACTCGGCACTTTTTGCAGACCCACACCAAAATGCCATTGCCAAAGCCGGTTCACTGCCACTCTGGCAAACAGCGGATTTTCTTTCGCCGTGAGCCAATCCACAAACCCTTCCCGGCGTCCATCGCGGAAGTCTGTATCGGCAGGTTTGAATGGAAACCCTGGTTCCACTGGCTTATCTTTTTCCGGCTTAGTGGGGTCGCCCGATGTGAGTATGTAAGATTTCTGTTGCAGCCGCGAACTATCTTCTTCCACAATCCAATGCGACGGCAGTGGATCTGGTCCACGCACCACGCGCTGTTTCTTCAGCAGGGCATCGTACTTGGTGATCACGTCCTTCGGCATAATCTCTTTCATCTTCGGAGGATCTATGCGCAGAACCGGTGAATAATCATCGGCAATCTTTTGTTCCGCAATGGTACGCTTCCTTTCTGACTTGCGAATAATCGCCTGTATATCAGGGGGCAGAACGGCCACACGCTCATCGAAAAGTTTTTGACGATAGGGTGCAATCAGCGCTTCAATGGCTTCGTCCATGGGCTGCTTGGTACGCCGGAAGTTTTCCATTGCCTCACCGTTATCGTAAATTTCCTGCGGCGTGGCCAAGGAAATATTGCGCAATACCAATGGGTCAAACAACGCTTTCATCGCGTAATAGTCTTTCTGCAAAATGGGATCAAAGCGATGATCGTGACACTTGGCACAACCAACGGTCATGCCCATGAATGCGGCTGAAATAGTTTCCACTGCGCCAATGGCTATGTCCTGATCTTTGTCTTCTCGCCGCAATGCAGAGCGCGCCAGAAAGCCCAATGCAAACTGATCTTGAGGATTAGCCGCCGGTCGTGAACGTCGTCCGGTATCGGAAATAGTGGAATCGAACCCATGCCTGTTCCCCAAAATCTGCGCCCGCACAAACTGATCGTAAGGCATGTCATTGTTCAATGCGGAAATCATCCAATCGCGCCAACGATAGATGCCGACACCGGCAGGCATAGAGGAACCGTCCAAGCCATCCAGATCGGCATAGCGCAAGACGTCCAGCCAATGCCGAGCCCAGCGTACGCCATGCTGCGGATTTTCCAGTTTCCGATCCACCAATTTTTCGTAAGCATCAGCAGAAGTATCGGCCAGGAAGGCAACTTGTTCAGCCGGTGTTGGAGGCAATCCAGTAACGTCAAAACTGACACGACGCAACAACGTCGCTCTATCGGCCCGTGGATTTGTACCCAGCCCCTTGGCTTTGCGTTGCACCGCCAGGAAGGCATCAATTGGATTCTTAGAGGTTGAAGAAACAGCAGGCACCGCCGGTTTAGTCACCGGTTGCAAAGACCACAACTTGGGCTTGGGAGCCTGGGCAAGCAGCGATACGGTAACGATAAAGGGGGCGAAAAGTCGCAGCGGAGTCACGTCTGTATTATATATGAGAGTTGAAGCCCGATCTGGAATCTGCATCCGCCGCTTCTCCAGATTATCAATTGGACCGCCGATTGCTCAGAGACTAAGGTTGTTTCAAAACTCAAAATTCGACAAAAAAGGTGGAAAAATGAAACTGATTGTCTGGATTACTCTAACTCTTGGGCCCCTGTTGTTGGCCAACGAAAGCGAATCCGCACGCCCCCTGGATCAGACTGCCACATTGATTCCTACACTTACCCCTTCTATCAGCTCCCCAGCTCCCGTCGGCACCCTCATCACCTGGACCGCCACCTTGCCCGGAACTCAACCCGAAGCTCTCTGGTATCGATTCATTGTCAGAGAATTCGACCAACCACACAAAATCTATAAAGATTTCGGACCCGATAATTCCTTTCGCTGGTCACCTACGGAAAGGGAAGGATATTTCACCGTCGAAGTAGCCATTCGCAATCGGGACATTGGCCAGGAATGGGAAACCGTTGTTCCCTTTCAGATCACTTCCAATGTGACCGGCGGCAAGCCAGTTTTGAAACCAACGTCGCATCCGCTGGTGTTCCTATACAGCGCTCCAGCTTGCCCTGTGGGCGACACCATGCTGGTTTATTTCCTGGATCCTCAGACGAATACACTGCAAAATACCCCACCAAAACGCTGCGATGGCATCTTTAGCATCAATTTCTATATCGCCGGATTGCGTGGGTCCACCTTCTACTATGTTCGCCATCATGTGAATGACAATGGCACGCTAACCGAAGGGCCGTTGCTGAGTTTCACCTCAGGACCGCTTCCCGCCGACCTGCCGCAGGTTACTAAAATCAGTCAATCCGCCAATACCAGTTCCGAACCAGTGCTACTAGCGTCAACTCTATTTACGAAGTTCGTGGCCACTGACCTCAATGGGAATGTCATCTGGTATTACCCGGAGTCCATCCTGTTTCTTACTCGACCCCAGCCTGGAGGATTTTTCTTCGGACTGGACGAAAATCACCAAGGGGATCAATCGAAGCAAATTTTGCGCGAATTCGATCTTGCTGGAATCACCACTTTAGAAACCAATGCCGCACGAGTCAACCAACAGTTAGCTCAAATGGGTAAGCGCCAAATTAGCGGGTTCCACCATGAAGCACGTCGCCTTTCCGACGACCGTATTGTGGTTCTTGGCACCGTGGAGCAGATCATGAGCGACGTTCAGGGCCCGGGTCCGGTGAACATTGTCGGTGACATGATTATCGTTATGAATCAGGATCTGGAAGTGGTTTGGACCTGGGATGCCTTTGATAATCTGGACGTTCATCGCATGGCTACACAAGACGATATTTGCACCTTAGACACCTGCCCTCCGCTGTTCCTTTCGGACACAGGGAATGACTGGCTGCATGGGAATTCGCTATCGGAAACTCCCGATGGAAACCTGCTTTATTCGTCACGAAGTCAAGACTGGGTTATTAAAATTGGCTATCAACATGGCTATGGGTCAGGTTCCATTCTTTGGCGATTAGGAAAAGATGGAGATTTTACAAATATTTCCACAGATCGGAATCCATGGTTTTCCCATCAGCACGACCCGGAATTTGAAAATGACGGATTATTAAGCATCTTCGATAACGGCAATATTCGTCGCGATCAGGATGCCAACGCCAATAGCCGGGGACAGGTTATGAAGTTAGATGAACAGAACCGCACCGTGCAACTTATTATGAATGCTGACCTTGGCTATTATTCTTTCGCCCTTGGATCGGCCCAGAAGCTGAGCAATGGAAATTATTCCTTTGCCGCAGGCTTTCGCTCTGACGGTACTGGAATATCAGTGGAGGTTGACCCGACCGGTAAAACAGTACTTTCTCTGCAAAGTACAGCGCCTGAGTACCGCACATTCCGCATGAAGGACATGTATACTCCTTAGTGTGTCGTTCCCGGCAGCTTCAACTAGTCGCCGTTCGTTTCTAGCCGGGGCTGCAGCCACCTTTGCGTCCTTGGGCCTTGCCCAATCGCGCCCTCCGAATATCATCATAATTTTTGCCGATGACTTGGGCTATGGCGACTTAAGTTGCTATGGATCAAGCATTTCAACGCCTAACTTGGACCGCATGGCAAAGGACGGCGTACGCTTTACCAACTTCTATTCGGCCAGTCCGGTATGTTCCCCTTCCCGAGCCGCCTTGCTCACCGGACGGTATCCCAATCGCGTGGGCATACCCCGAGTTCTGGATCCTGAATCTACCGATGGGTTAGCTCTTTCGGAAACGACCATGGCGGATATGCTGAAAAGCTCTGGATATGCCACCGCCTGTGTCGGCAAATGGCATTTGGGTAGCAAGCCAGACTATATGCCCACCAATCGCGGGTTCGATGAGTACCTGGGCATTCCTTACAGCCACGACATGTCTCCCCGTCCGCTGATTCAAAACCTGAAAGTGATTGAAGCAGAGGCCGAATTGACTACGTTGACGCAGCGCTACACCAGCTACGCAACGGACTTTATTCGCCGCTCTAAAGATGCGCCATTCTTTCTCTATATGCCGCATAGTTTTCCACACATACAATTGGCCGTATCGCCGGAATTCGCTGGCATTTCCGGGCAAGGATTGTATGGCGATGTGATCACTGAAATTGATTGGAGCGTGGGTCAGATACTGCAATCGTTGAAAGACAACAAGCTGGATGACAACACGCTGGTCATGTTTTCAAGCGATAACGGACCCTGGTATCAGGGTAGCCCTGGAAAGCTGCGCGGTCGCAAAGGCGACACCTACGAAGGTGGCATGCGCGAGCCTTTTATAGCAAGATTTCCTGGCAAAATCCCCGAAGGTCAGGTTTGCGATGCGTTGGCAACCACCATGGATATCCTGCCTACAGTGGCTCGGTTAACAGGAGCGGCATTGCCGTCAAGACCGCTGGATGGGGTAGATATTTTGCCTCTGCTTTCCGGCCAGGCAACCAATGTGGATCGTGATGTGTTCCTGTATTTTAGTGACATCCATCTACAATGTGCCCGGCTCGGCCCCTGGAAGTTGCACTTAGCAAGATACAACGTCCCAGTATTCCTGCCCGAACCGGTAATCGGTCGAATGAATCTTCCCCTCCCCCGACCTGAGCTATATAACCTTGTAAATGACCCACAAGAAGGGCACAATCGCGCAGTTCGGAACATGCCCATGGTCGCCGAAATCCAAGCGCGTGTGGATAAGGTGATGAGTTCATTCCCGCCAGAAATCCGCAACGCCTATGAGGATACGAAACGGCGTCGGGTAGAAAACACACCAGACAACGCCCCCCCTGTTGCCTCCACTTCAAAGTAGTCACTCCAGGCGATTCTTGATTTCAGCAAGAGTCAGCCGCTGTTCCTTAAGCTGCCGGATAACCGCGCACCGGTCAACCATGTGGGGTGCGTAAAGTTGATAGCCCGACGCCGTGACTTCTGCTACTTCCAACAATCCTTCGGAAGTCCAATACCGAATGGTTGGCACCGTCACTCCAGCAGACTTTGCCAGCGCCCCAATCTTCATTAGTCCGTCTGCATCCACTTCCGCCACAGCAGATTCTCCACGTGCAGCCTTCAGGTAAATATCCAGTGAACGTTCGGCAGCCTTCGAAATAAGCGCATCGAAAGTAGCCTTCGAACCACCCAGTTGCGCATTTTCCAGCGCGCCGATGTAAGTGAGCCTGTCGCGCGTGCGAATGATCGCCGGGGGATAACCGCGCATCAGCAGCAGAAGATTCATCAGCAGACGTGCCGTGCGCCCATTGCCATCCACAAACGGGTGAATCGTCACCAACCGGTAATGCGCCTCTCCGGCGAAGGCAACAGGATGCAACGAATTTCGGGCCGTGAGCCACCGTAGAAACTCCTCCATCAGATCGGGGACTTTCATCGGATTCGGCATTACGACGGGCGAACCGGAAATCCGCACCGACACATTGCGGTAACGGCCCGCGTTGACGTCATCAATACTCTTGAGGATCAGTCCATGAATCGCCAGAATGTCATGTGCTGTAAGTTGCGACGGCCTCTTCCTGATGAGAGTGTGCACGGCGTCAATAGCGTGGGAATGGTTGGTGGCCTCAAGATGTTCCCGAAGGCTCTTCCCACCAACAGTAAGGCCCTTTTCAATCACAGCAGCAGTTTCCCGCCGCGTCAGCGTATTGCCTTCAATCGCATTGCTAGTGTAAGTCAACTCCACCCGAAACCACTCATCAAGATTACGGACAAGGGCAGGAGGCAGCGGACGGTAGCTGTCCAATTCCTTCTTCTTTCTGGTCAGTGGATCGTAGGTCATTGTGGAGCTTAAAGTATAAAGTATCACGTGACGGTTTGAAGGGACCACGAGCTCACACGGGAATTGTTGATTTTCATCGTCGCATTCGTGATCCAGGTGTTGAGGACCATAGCTTCACGTTCTTCTTTGAGGTCCGCGAGCAAGTTTATGATCTTAGGGAGTGGAAGTACCTGCGGCGGGTCGTACATATTCACCTGCCAAATCAAGTGCATTTCCAGTTTCGCCATTTCACCGCATGCAGACGGTCGACTACGTAGGCGACGAAACCCTCCTGGTTTCTAGGGACGGAATGGGTAGTGGATCGCGGATCTCGTGTTCTTTGGCCTTCGTGAGGAACAGGTTCGCGGCATCAAAAGTTGCTTTCGACCTCGACGTCGGGGTGTACCTTTCCGCTGTGCTATCGATCACTGTGACTGTGGCCCAATTCACGAAAGGCAGTATATTAGAAAGATGGCGAACAAACAGCGAACCTAGCCACTGGTGAAACTTTGCGCTGTTTTCTATGTACTACGTGTTCTATAAAATCATTGACACGGCGGGGCATCTCGGCTATTATTCTCTTAGTACACGGTAGAACATAGAGGAGCATATGCCCAACTCAGCACACATTTATAAGTCCAAGTCCGGAAATTGGAACATAAGTTTCCATCACCCAATTTGCCGCGAA
>JANMWO010000520.1:0-2746 GCA_031394025.1 Acidobacteriota bacterium | reverse complement strand
GTTTTTCGAAGGCCTGACACGCTTCGCTCCAACACTTGAAGTTGCCAAATCCCTTACCGAATCACACGGTAAAAGCGTCCCAGTTTTTCTGCCGGATATCCCAATGAAAACAGCGTTTGAATCAAAGTCCAAACCATCCAGGTGCGCACTAACCCTGCCTTTCGCCATCGCCGATCAGAAACAATCACCGGCTCATTCAGCAAAGCCATTTTCCCCAACTTCCACAATCGACGCGCAAATTCGTAATCTTCCATAATGGCAATGTCCCGATAGCCGCCCATCTGTTGAAACACTTCGCGCCGACAGAATATCCCGGAATCGCCATAGATAATCCGTAAATGCCTCCGATAGTGGTAGCCAAAAGTGAACAGTGTAGACACCCAATCGTCCCCATCGAAAACAACGTCCAAGCAGCCGCCCACAACATCGGGCTTGGCTGTTGCATTGCGAATCGCGTCCATTGCTTGCGGGCCCAGTTGCACATCGGCATGAAGGAAAAGCAGAATGTCGCTGGTGGCCACAGCAGCACCAGCATTCATTTGAGGACCGCGCCCCGCTGGGCCGGAAATTGTTGACGCAAATTTCTGCGCCAAGGTGCGGGTGTTGTCAGAAGATCCCCCATCGACGATGATCACCTGGTCAGCCTGCTGCACCCAGGCCTGGGTTAGCAGCTTCTCAATGGTGGACTCTTCGTTCAGGACGGGGACTATGACTGTGACGGTGGGGCGCACGTCAACTGCGACTACCCACCGCGTCTGTACGACCCGCCAACGGCTTCACTGGGCCTGGACCGCAGACCGCCACTCCAACACTTAATAAGGCCGTCAGAAAGTTGGCCAGAAGTTTATAAACCAACTCTTCTGAAAGCGGCTGCTTGCCGGGCAACTTAAATTCTGAAGGCAATTCTTTGGTGATTTGCACTTTCACGGCGTTGGGAATCAGGTAGCCACTGATGTCCCGAATATTGGCCACTGCAATAGGAGTTTGCAGCACACTGCCGGAAATTCCGTCCACGTAAAACTGGCAACGGGAGAACCAACCAAGATTCCCCGGATCAGAGGCGTCAAATAGCAACAACGGAGAATCCCGCTCTATGGCCATCAGCTCCAATTGGACATGCCGTTTCCGTTCTTCAATTTTGTAATGGAAACCCAGTTGTTCAAGCATCGCCTGGATTTCTTCCAGGTCCAGCTCAAGCAAAACCATTTTGTGTTTGCCCGCGTCGAGCATTTGCATTGATTTCTATTCTAGCAATCAGCGGAAGGTGGTTACACTAATAGGTTCATGTTGAAATGCGTTTTTCTATTTCCAGGTCAAGGGTCCCAATATGTCGGCATGGGCAAATCGCTTGCTGAACAGTTCCCCTCCGCCAAAGCTGTATTTGAGCAAGCCGATGAAGTTTTGGGGTTCGCGTTATCGCAGCTTTGTTTTGACGGACCCGAAGACCAGTTGCGGCTTACCGAAAATACACAGCCCGCTTTAGTGGCCACATCGGTTGCCGCTCTTGCAGTGTTGAAGGAACTGGGACACACCGCAGATTTTGTAGCAGGTCACAGCCTGGGAGAATATTCCGCGCTAGTCGCCGCCGGGTCGTTGACATTAGCAGACGCTCTGCTGCTGGTGCGTAAGCGTGGCCGCTACATGCAACAAGCCGTCCCTGTTGGTGTGGGGGCAATGGCGGCGCTCTTGAAACTGCCTGAAGGAAAGTTAGATGAAGTGCTGCAAGCAGCAGCGCAAGGGGAAGTAGTCACTGCGGCGAACCTTAATTCTCCAGATCAAATCGTCATCGCCGGTCATGCCGCAGCCGTAGGTCGAGCAATGGAATTGGCCAAGACAGCCGGTGCCAAGCGGGCAATTTCACTTCCCGTCAGCGCCCCCTTTCATTGCCCGTTGATGGTGCCCGCTCAAAAATTATTGGAGGCAGATCTGAACGCAACTCCCTTTGCTGATCTCAAAATACCGTTGGTCAATAATTGGCAAGCGCACTTGATTCATACAGGATTAGAAGCCCGCCAAGGGCTATACGAACAGGTTCCGAATCCAGTGCGTTGGACCGAATCCATTCGCCTGTTAATCGCTGAAGGTGCGGTGCATTGGATTGAAGTGGGCTCCGGCGGCGTTTTGGGCGGGCTACTTAGAAATATTGATGGGAACCAGAAGGCTCTGAAGTTCGGGGAAGCCGATGACGTAAAAAACCTCAGCTTTGTGGGCTGAGGTTTCCAAAAATTCTGGAGCCTGGATCCAGGATCGAACTGGAGACATCCTGATTACAAATCAGGTGCTCTACCAACTGAGCTATCCAGGCTTACTAATAGTTTATCGAATTTGGATCAGTTTTGCCTAGCGAAAAATCACCTTAGGGAATGGCCACAAACCGTTTCTCTACCGCCGCCTGGTGCGCGGCCAACGTCGCTCGATTCGACCGGAACATGTCATCCCGCGATATCAAAGGCTTTTTGCCATTGTACAGAGCATCCAAATAATCCAAAAATACCTGCTGCTGACGAGGCAAATCGGTCACCCGTTCCTGATTCCGCCCCTCCACTAAAAGCGTCACGCCAGTCGCTTCAAGATATTCCACGATTCCCTTGGGACCCGCCAATCTTATGCGGTCATCCCCGTGCGTCGGTGCGGAATCGGGCCGATAGTAATCCATGTGGAGCGATGCAATGCCGCCGTTGTCCATGCGAAAAATGGAACCTGTAGTGTTTTCCATTTGACCGATGGAAGCGGGCGCGCCCACTTG
>JANMWO010000663.1:0-7776 GCA_031394025.1 Acidobacteriota bacterium | reverse complement strand
ATAAGCCATTTGTCCCACAAGACATGAAGATGACAGAGTTCACTTGGCGGGCCGTCTTAATCGGCCTTGTGCTGAGTGTGGTGCTGGGTGCCGCCAATGCCTATCTAGGCTTGCGCGCTGGCATAACCATTGCCGCCACGTATCCTGCGGCAGTAATCGGCATGGCCCTGCTACGCATTTTTAAAGGCTCCATCCTGGAAGAAAATATATGCCGCACCGCTGGATCCATTGGCGAATCCGTTGCTGCTGGGGCCATCTTTACCCTGCCTGCATTCTTCATCGCCAAGAGTTGGGCAGTGTTTGATTTTGAAACGGCCTACTGGAAATCCACCGCAATGATGCTCACCGGCAGCGTACTGGGAGTCCTATTCGTCAGCCTGGTGCGCCGTGTGATGGTGGAAGATCCGGAGCTGCCGTTCCCTGAATCGGTGGCGGCTGCGGAGATTCATAAAGCAGGACAAGCATCCAGTGGTGCGGCAAAATTCCTGTTCTACAACATGATTGTGGGAGGCGTTGTTTACATTCTGGGAGTGTTCAAGTTGTTCGCCCCAGACTATGATTTGATCGTGAAAATCGGCGAGCTGGGTAAGTCCACGGTGAAGCTGGGGGCCGCTGGAACGAACAAGGTTTTAGGAGTTGGCGGCGTGACCATGTCGGCGGCGCCCACCGTGAGCCCGGCCTACATTGGCGTGGGCTACATCATTGGCATTCGACTTGCCGCATTACAATTTTCCGGTGGCGTACTGGCTTGGGGAGTTTTAATCCCAGCCTTGATTTACTTCCTGGGTCCGCAGCTTGCCAACTACCTGCCACCAGGGGCAACGGATCAAGGCTGGGAAGGTTTGGCCAATGCTGTGTGGCGCTTTATTGTTCGACCCATCGCTGTGGGCGGCATGTTAGTGGGTGCCGCGTTCACTTTATTCAAGATGCGCAAGAATCTTTCCATCGGGCTGAAAAAGGCTTTTTCCGATTTAAATAGCAAGACCGTGGATTCTTCTACGCTGAGCCGTACGGATCGCTACATGAGCTCGAAAACAGTATTTGCACTCATCGGCGTCACGTTCATTGCCATGTGCGCTTTGTACGTTTACATGACTGGAAATTTACTGGTAGGAATTGTCGCCGCAGCAGTGATGCTGGTTGCTGGCTTCTTCTTTTCAACCGTCTCAGGTAGCTTGGTGGGCATGATTGGATCTTCCAACAATCCCATTAGCGGGCTGACACTTTCTACTTTAATTCTTGCCGCCATCCTGATGGTCTCCTTAGGCGCAACCGGGCCACAGGGCGTTGTCGCAGTGCTTGGTGTAGCCGCAGTGGTTTGCGTAGCGGCTGCCGTGGCGGGTGAACTTTTGCAGGATTTCAAGGTGGGCTATATTTTGGGTGGCACACCTCGGTCCATCCAAATAGTGGAGCTGATCTCTGTAGTTGTGTCCAGCTCAGTCATGTTCTTCCCCTTGATGCTGCTGCATGAGGCGAACATTAAGCAAGGTGGAATCGGCTTTGGGGATAAGGGATTGCCCGCGCCGCAAGCCAGTCTGATGGCATTATTGGCGCAAGGCATTGTGGGTGGTGACATGCCCTGGCCTTTAGTGGGAATGGGCGTATTCATGGGAATTGCAATGATCATGATGCAGGTGAAGAGTCCCATGCTGGTTTCTGTGGGCATGTACCTTCCTTTTGCAACTACCTTCGCAATTTTCGTGGGAGGCATTATTCGGTCTGCCACTGACTATTTTGCAGAGCGTTCCAAATACAACGCCGCGCAGAAAGCTCGTGTTGAAAATTCGGGAATCCTGGTAGCCTCTGGATTTATTGCAGGTGAAGCGTTGACCGGCTTAGTGGTGGCAGGCATCGCCTTGGCCGATTGGAAGATTGATGACATGGCGATCATCAAACAGCCTTCTTACCTTGTCGGCATGGCGGTGATCTTGTTGCTGGGGCTGATCCTGATGAAGGTTCCATTGGGTGCTGCGGGCAGTCCCGATGAACCAGCGCCACCGACGGCCATGATGTAAACAGTTTCCACGGCTCGCGGCTTGGTAGGATAGTGGATTGTCCCGCATCTCCGCAACCCAACATAATGAAAAAGCTACTGCTCCCAGTTGGCAGCAGATCTACTTAGGCGTGGCCTTCACCACCATGGCCACACTCTTATTAGAGCTGGCCATGACACGTATTTTCTCGGTAGTTTTTTACTACCACTTTGCTTTTCTAGCCATTTCCATCGCGTTATTTGGACTCGGTGCAGGCGGGGTATTTTCGTATGTAGTGGCCGGATGGCGCGGCAACCTATATTCAAAACTAGGGGCTCTTTCACTAGCCAATGCCTTGATCCCTTTGTGCTCCCTTTTGTTTGTGCTCACTCGCAGCGGAGAATTCTCCAACTGGACTTTGACGGGAGTTTATTTCTTTAGTGCATTACCTTTCTTTGTGGCTGGTGCCATAGTTTCCCTGGTGATTTCTGAAACCATTGAGCGCGTGCAAACGGTTTATTTCTTCGACCTGTTAGGCGCCGCCTGCGGTTGTCTATTACTACTTCCCTTTCTGACGTTGTTGGGCGGACCAAATACTGTGATCGCCAGTGGCGTGCTGTTCGCTGTGGCCGCATCGTTCTGGTACAACTTATCCCGTTGGCGAGTGATGCGCGCAGGTGCGGTGCTGATTGCCCTGTGGCTAACAGCGCTCATCGTCTACAACATGAAGCGCCCGGTGATTGACGTGAAGTTCGCCAAAGGTCAGGAATTGAAGGGGGAAGAATACATTAAGTGGAACGGTATTTCCCGCATCGCCGTTTCCAAGGATCAGGGCGGCGGGCTGCAAATCGTGATTGATGCCGACGCTTCCACAGGAATCTTCCAATGGGACTTGGAGCACCTGAACGATGCCCAGCGTAAAGATCTTACCGAGCAAGGTCCAGGATTCCCGTACGCTGTTCGACCCGGTGCAAAAGCCCTTATCATTGGCCCCGGCGGTGGTTGGGACGTGGCCCGGGCGCTGGCCTACGGCAGTAAAGACATCACCGGAGTTGAGATTAACCACATCATTGCCACCGATGTAATGCGCGGCAAGTACGCGTCATTGAGTCGTAATTTATATACGCGCCCGGAAGTCCACATTCAGGAAGAAGACGGTCGCAGTTTCATTCGGCGCAGTACGGAAAAATATCAGGTGATCCAAGCAACGCTAGTGGACACCTGGGCATCTACCGCAGCTGGTGCCTTTGCGCTTTCAGAAAGCAACTTATATACCTCTGATGCTTTTTACGATTACCTTTCCCATTTGACGGACGATGGCTTAATGGCCTTCACCCGTTGGGGATTTGAACCTCCGCGGGAATCGCTACGCTTGCTGATTCTGGCTCGTACGGCCCTCGAAGCTTTGGGAGAAACAGAGTATGCAAAGCATGTGATGGTGGTCCGGGAAGGGTCATTGAAAGGGTGGGGAGCTCGCGATACGGTGCTGGTGTCGCGCAAACCGTTCACTGATGCAGATGTCCAAAAAGCACGCGCCGATGCGGCCAAGTTTAATCTGGAAATTGTATATATGCCAGGCGACGGTGGCTCAAAGAATGCGTTCGGCAAAGTATTGGTAGAGCCAAACATTGCACCGTTTTTGGCTAGGTACCCTTACGATATTTCTTCTGTGGATGACAATCGTCCATTCTTCTTTTACACTGTGCAGCCGCAGGATATTTACAATTTTGCACGCACTGCGGCCACAGACAATGCCGATTACAAAATCAACCGCGCCGTGCCCATGCTATTTGGAGTTATGGGAATCAGCTTGTTTGCAACCGTGGTAACGCTGCTGATGCCACCCATGCTGTTAGGCACAAGCCTGCCCCGCGAACGAGGCGTCAAAACCTTTTTATTTTATTTTCTGTGCATCGGCGTAGGCTACATTCTGATTCAGGTTTCACTCATCCAAAAATTTGTCTTGTTCCTGGGGCACCCCACGCACGCACTAACAGTAATTATTTTCTCAATGCTTGTGGCCAGCGGATGCGGCAGCTTTTTTAGCAAGCGAATCATCGGCGAAGACAACAAACGTTGGACCCAGGTGTTGATCGCTGTCGCTATCATAGTGGGCATCCTGGCATTCCTATCTGCACCAGTCACCAAAGCACTGGTGGGCCTGCCCTTGCCATTGAAGATGCTGGTCACTGTATGCATGATTTTTCCGGCAGGTTTTGTGATGGGTATGCCCTTCCCCACCGGGTTGGGACGCCTGGAGCAGTTCCACAAACCATCGGTGCGTTGGGCCTGGTCACTCAATGCTGCGTCCAGCGTTTTAGGATCAGCTGGCTCCATCTTCTGCGCCATCTATTTAGGATTGCGGGAAACTATGCTGTTGGGCGGACTGCTTTATATAGCGGCTATGTTCATTGTCAAAGTAGCAATGAAGAAACGAACTAGCGAAGCTTGAGAGTTAAGGTTTGAGTCCCATCCACATACCCAATGAACTGGGCACCTTGGGCTGCCGATTTCGCATCCAAGACACGGTACGATTCATCGTCAGCCTTTCTTGCGGGTGTGGCTCGAATTTTGAGCTTGGCACCATTCACGGCAACCACCGATGCTAAGTGGAAGTTCATTTTAGTTCCCCGGACCAGCTTCTTTTTTTCTCGTGAATAAACCGCGCCATTCGCCGCACTTCCTTTGGCCACCACCAGCGTATCGCTGGCCTTCAAATCTGACGCCGTTTTGAAGTGCAAGGCATAGCCTTCTTCGGCATCCATCGAAACATTGTCCAGCAGGGATAGTGCAATGGGCGTGCCATCATTCACAGTTACCAGCCGCTCTGATTCTTTGGTTGGAACACCAGCAATTGGCGCATCCTGCTTGGCTGAACTTTGCCGATCGGTGCCTTTGTCCGTAGAAGGTACTGCGGCAGTGGTCGTCGATGCAATGGCCGCAGGTGCCTTGGTTGGATTGCGCATTACCTCAATGATCGATTCCGGAACTCCTGACGCCACTAGGCCAATCACACCGTCTGGCGAAAGATCAAACTTGGTTGTAGACGTTCGAATCTGGCTAAGAATTAGAGTGCTGGGAACTTTGGCTTTTACCATGCCAATCACTGAATCGTTGGTGACCAGATTGTTATCCACAATTTCCGCCGGAGCTACCGGAGTGGCGGTGATTGGCACTTGTGGTGGGGCATCCAGGGGCTTCTCCCGTTTTACAAACCAACCAGCACCAGCCACCAAAAAAGCAATGCCAGCCGCAATTGGCCATATCTTATTTTTTGCAAATCCGGCAACAGGAGCTTTTGCTGGAACAACCACCGCAGGTGCTGCTGTAGGCGGAATCACAACTGAAATCTGTCCCGGTGCTAAGGAAAACTGACGAACCATTTCCAGTGTTTGATACACCTCTTGCATGCTTTGGAACCGTTCGTCCAAATCTTTGCGCAAACAACGGTGAACAACCTGCACCAACTCTGGAGGCGTATTGGGCGTAATTTCGTGAATCATGCGCGGCTCATCACGCAATACCGAAGTCAGCATGGTGATGCCACTATCCCCGGTGAAAGCCCGTTGTCCGGTAGCCATTTCATACAACACGGCGCCAAAGGAAAAGATATCGGAGCGCGCGTCCACATGCTTGCCCTGCGCTTGTTCCGGCGACATGTAGCACAAGGTGCCCATAATAGAACCCTGCATCGTCATCGGTTCAATCTGCGTGGCATCCGGGTCACCACTCAACGGGGGCGCTTCCAGTTTGGCCAAACCAAAGTCCAGAATTTTGATGCGATCTTTGTCCGTCACCATAATATTGCCGGGCTTAAGATCACGATGGATAATGCCTGCGGCATGCGCCGCGCACAGAGCGTCGGCAATTTGTAAACCCAGATTCACAACCTGACTAACGGGTAAACCGCCTTCAGAAATCAGGTTGGATAAAGTCCTGCCGGGGACGTATTCCATGATCATGATCTCCGAACCTTCTTCGGAAACAATGTCGTGAATCACAATGATATTGGGATGGTTGAGCGCAGAAGCAGCCTGTGCTTCCTGAATAAAACGACGCTGTTGATCGGCATTGACGCGTTGATCAGGCTTTAAAATTTTCACCGCGACAAAGCGATTAAGTTTGGTGTCACGAGCCTGATAAACTTCGCCCATGCCACCAACTCCTAATTTTTCAAGGAGTTGATACTGGCCTCGGATAGTGGGGAGCACGCGCTGATTATCTCATGCTGTGAGGCAAGCCTTCAAGCAATTCAATTGTCTGCGCCTATCTGCGGATAATTGCTACTTCAAAACGCTACCCATCCGAATTTCATCGCTAGCACGCTTCACAACCCTATCCCCGGCTTTCAATTCCCCAGAGTACACTTCCACTAAATCTCCCGACATGGCACCTTTGGAAACACCGACATATTCGGCTTTCCCATCGGCACTGCGGATCACAAAAACTTTTTCCATGGTCGATACAACAGCAGCAGGAGGCACCATGAGTGACGGTCGTGCCCGGCGCACTGGCCAAACTGTTTCCGAGTACATCCCTGGCGCAAAGTTCCCTGCCCCATTATCGACATCCAACTCTACCTGCATGGTCCGAGTCTTGGGATCTAAAACTCGCGGGATGCGGGCAATCACTCCTGTTCCCTGCTGGCCACCTGGTACTGAAAATGGCACCCGCGCGCCTCGAACAATGCCACCCACTTCAGATTCAGGCACCGCTACGATCAATCGCAAACGTCCCACATTTTCCAATCGCAGTAACGGCCCCGTGGCAGGTCCGGCCAGCGCACCAGGATGCGCGTAGCGTTGCGTAATGACCCCACCGAACGGTGCCGTGATTTGCAAAAATTCAGTGATCTTCAAAATGGATGCCGATTGCGCCCGCTGCGCTTTAGCCGACGCTTCATTTGCACGAATCACCGCCTTTGCTGCATCGACAGCTTTTTCTGCTTGCACCAGTTCGTTACCAGCAATCACTCCGGGGGTCCTGCTAGCTTCTTTCAATCGATTAAAGGTGGCTTCTGCAGCCAACATCTTTGCCTCTGCTTCCGCCTTCTGACTTTCAATGGCCAAGGCCTTGGCTTCAATCTCCAGAAGTTGGGCCTGCAATTCTGGCGCAGAAAGTTGAACTAGCAGTTGGCCCTTGGCGACCATACTGCCGCGGTCCACATCCACTCTTTCCACAAACCCATTCACACGCGCGTGCAGATCCACAAATTCGTAAGGGGCAAGTTCTCCCGGCAATCGTAACTTGCGTTCCACCATTCTGGAGACAACTTCCACCGTCTCCTGGGCGAACAGCATACAGGGCAGGAATGCGAATAACAATTTAGCTGGCTTCATAAAAACGGCTTGTTGGGTCAGTTGGATCCAGTGAAACAGAGTGAATGGATTCCTTGGCAAGAATCGCATAAAGAGCGGGCAACACAGTCAATGTACTCAAAGTGGCAAACACCAATCCGCCAATGACTGCGATCCCCAGGGGTGCTGTCTGCTCTCCGCCCAGGGCAATTGGAATCATCCCTGCGACCATCGCGGCAGCAGTCATTAGAATGGCGCGAAGACGCCCGCAACTGCCGTGTCTGGCTGCGTCCATTGCGTTCGACCCTGCCCTGCGCTGCGCTTCTGCAAATGTCACCAGAAGGATAGAATTGGCCACTGCAATGCCGATGGCCATGATGGCACCCATGAAAGATTGTATGTTTAGAGTTGTCCCCGTGAAGCTTAACGCCACCACCACGCCAGCCAAAGTTGCCGGAACTCCCAGTACGATGGCGATGGCCAAGCGGAATGATTGAAAGTTAGCG
>JANMWO010000646.1:0-5269 GCA_031394025.1 Acidobacteriota bacterium | reverse complement strand
GGGCCACGGCAAGAGTGGATAATGCAGCCAAAGCCATAGCCAAGATGAGGAAGCGCATGTCCGCAATTCTACCAAAGCACTGCAGGGGATCTCTTACCGAGTGAAAGCCTCTGATACACTGACCTCAGTCATGAAGCCACTTCTTTGCCTTCTTCTTTCCGCCGCAGCAACCTATGCCCAGCAGCCCACAGGACTCGACCTCATGCTGAGTCACCTCATCCTTGATCCTCAGCAAGCCCAAGTAGAACAGCAAGCCTACACTGCTTCACGAGTTCCTCTATTACCCACTTTCACTTCCGCATCGGATTGGACCAGGTATGCCGATCGACTGCGGGCTGATATCTTGAGCAAAGTGGTCCTGCGCGGGGCCGTTGCTGAATGGGCCAAAGCTCCACTGAAAGTAGAATGGGCCGATACAATCCAGGGCGATGGCTACAAGGTGAAGAAGTTGCGGTTTGAAGTGGCCCCCGGATTTTGGCTGCCTGCGCTACTTTACGAACCAGATCAAATCACAGCAAAGACTCCCGTTGTGCTGAACGTGAACGGGCATGAAGGGGTGGGCGTCGCCACGTCTTATATCCAGCAGCGCTGCATTAATTTGGCAAAGCGCGGCATCATCGCACTGAACCCGGAATGGATCGGCATGGGGCAGATGAAGTCCGATGCCGACCAATCCCACTACAAGTTAAATCAGTTGGATTTGTGCGGTACCAGTGGCGTTGGCGTTTTCTACTTATCGCTGACACGATCGCTTGACTTACTCTTGCAGCGTCCCAATGCCGATCCATCGCGGGTGGCTGTTACCGGACTTTCCGGCGGCGGCTGGCAGACCATTTTTCTATCTTCACTGGATACTCGTGTGAAAGTGGCCATGCCTGTGGCAGGTTACTCCAGCTTTGTAACTCGCAGCCAGTGGCCCGACCTTGACTTAGGCGATTCCGAACAGACTCCACAAGATTTGGCGTCCCTAGCGGACTATACGCACCTGACCGCATTGATGGCGCCGCGGGCTATTCAGATTACCCACAACGCAAAAGACAACTGCTGCTTTCGTGCCGATTATGCGCCGGGTCCGCTACTACAAGCCAGTCGGCAAGTATATCCGTTATTGGGAGCTGCCAGTAAGCTCCGCTATCATTTCAACTACAGCAACGGCCACAATTACGACAAAGATAACCGCGAAGCTTTATACCGACTTTTGCGCGATGAATTCTACCCTGGCAGCACCACGTTTCCTTTAGCGGAAATTCCGTCGGAAAGCGAAGTGCGGACGGTGGAGCAGCTTAAAGTAGCTATGCCTGTGGAACAAGGAAACCTGCACACATTGGCCACGCGGGTTTGCTCGTCTCTACCGCAGCAAAAGACACCGCCCACCGAACAAGCTATCCGGCGATTTTTGAAATCGCCAGAATATCGCGCCGAGGCCGTTCCAATGGGATCAGACGAACAGGATGGCGTTAAGGCGAAATATTGGAAACTGCAATTGGGGGATGAGTGGACCCTGGCCGCCACGGAATTGGAAGGTCCACAGCCCAGGCGGACGGTTCTGCTTACTGGCGATACGGGGAAAGCAAAGCAGTCTTTATTGGTGCGCAAATTATTGGACGATGGGAATCGTGTTGTGCTTCTCGACACGCTCGGCATGGGCGAAGCAAACGGCGGTAAGCGCGATTTCTTGTTTCAGGTGCTGATTTCCGGCCTGGGTGAGCGGCCCCTGGCCATCAAGGCGGCTCAGATCAACGCTGTGGCCCGATGGCTGATAGAAGACCGCAAATTCCCCACACGCCTGATTACGGAAGGCCCCAGGATGGGGGTTGTTGGGCTGGTCGCGCTGGCCACGAATCGTAACCTGATCCAGGAAATCGAAATGCACAATGGCTTGGGTAGCTTGCACCAAGTGATCGAAAATAATTGGACCGTGGAAAAATATCCGGAGCAGTTTGCGTTCGGCCTTCTGCAACAGTTCGACCTACGGCAATTGGTGGCCGCACTGCCCAAGCATAAGATCACCTGGGTTGAACCTGACACCCGCGTGAAGGATGAAATGAAAGGTCTGGCCGCGACATTTAAGTAGACCGTTTTTGGGAGACTCTGGCACCAAATTTAGCCACGTCAATCACAGCCCGTTCATGCAGGCCTTCGCCGATCTTGTCGGTTGCATCAAATGCCTCCACTTTGAAAGTCACACGTTTGCCTTCAATGCCGATAAGTTCGGATGTAAATCGAACCTTGGCTCCAAGAGGAGTGGCCGCCAAGTGGCGAATATTGACTATGGTTCCAACCGTATCAAATCCTTCGGGAAGGTGCGGTTTGACACAGTTGCGACAGGTTATTTCCATGAGCATAATCATGAAAGGAGTTCCCAGGACCAGAGCTGATTCCAGGCCCAGAAAATTTACTGCCAAATCTGCGGTAACAATGGTACTCTGTTCGAGTTGCAACCCAAGTTTTAGTTCAGTCATACTTCCCAGTTTAGGGGAACCTGCCATTTGAATCATCCGTCTTTAATTGATAGAGTTAAAGGTGCAGGTTTACATTCGCTTCCAGCGGCACCATTTGAGGAATATTGATCCGATCGTCTTATCTAGCATTTGTTCTTTGCATCTCGTTAGTTTTCTCCCCAGTCTTCGCGCTTGCAGAAGCTTTTGAGATGGAAGCAGACTCCCGTCCAGAAATCCTGGAGCGGTACTTTGAAGCCAGCAAGTCGCAGGAAGAGAAGCTGCACGGGCTGCAAATGGAGATGAGTTTCGACGCCCGCATGCCCAAACTACACAAAGAAGGCAAGTTGCGCGCGCTCCGCTTTGTTTCCAAGCTGGGAAAGATCACCTTCAACACACTCTCTTTCACCGGTGACAATACGATCAAGAAAGAAGTGATCGCCCGATATCTTCAATTGGAACAGGAAACTAACGAAAAAAGTTCGGACATGTCCATCAGTGACAAAAACTACAAATTCAAACTCAAGCGGCTGATACAGGTGGAAAATCGCCCGGTTTACGTTTACGAATTGACCCCCAAAGAGAAGCGTGTGGGCCTGTTCAAGGGTGAATTATGGATTGATAGCGAAACCTACATGCCAGTGCGTGAAAGTGGGCGTTTGGTGAAGAGCCCTTCACTCTTTCTGAAAAAAGTGGAATTTGTTCGAGAATACATTCTCCAGGACGGAATTGCCGTTCCCAAAATGATTAAAAGTTTTATTGAAACGCGCTTGGCTGGTCGCGCGGAACTGGATATTAAATATTCCAACTATACCCGCGCTGTTGGGTCTGAAGCAGAAGCTGAAGCGGCCGCCCACAGTTTGATCCACCCGCCAGATCCGCTATCTCAGAACTAAAGTTCAAAGCTACTTAGTAACGGCTGGCCGCCTGGGCAGAGCGAAGTTTTTTGGCCACATATCTCCCCGTCCAACCGGTTCATCATTCAATAGCCAAATCACAACCTTCTTGCCTTTCAATATGGCCGGATCGCGGAACATGTCGCGAAATATTCCGTCAAAGGCACCAGCCACTCGCTGGATGCTTACCGGTTGATTTAACTGCTGCGCCAGCAACCCAACAATACCTGCTTGCAGCGGATAATCGTAGGCAATGTAGCTGTCACCAGCCAGCAAAACAGGCGAATTTGGCGATTCCACCACAGCTTCCCCACCTCCCTTGGCCACCAGTTTTTTTATGGTTTCTTTACGATAGGGCATCAGTGCCGTTTGTTCCTCCGTGGTCAGGTAATCCCAAAACATGGCAAACGTTGGACGATCTTTTTCAATGGTTTCGGCATAACGAAGTGGGGCTTTTTGCGCAGCCTGCACCCAAGGGTAACGTTGCAAGCGGGCGGCAATCTGTTCCGCAGCAATGCGTTGTGGTTTCTGCATCCAGTGCGTATCGGCTGCCATGAAAAGGTCCAATTGCTGCCGTTCTTTCATGAACAGCGGATACAAATCGATCAGCTCAATTCCCGCATTCAGAAATTCCAGATACCGTCGCCTCATGTGCGGGATCACGTTCTTATTCGCAGGAACCAACGTTTGATCGGCGACCAATTTGTCCCCATAAATTTCCGCCTTCACTGGGACCGGCACCAGAATCAGATCAATGCCACGTTCCGCCAGCCAGGATTTCATCATCACTGCAATGCGGATCATCGGAATCTGCCTGGCCCAATGAATGGGGTCGTTGTCATCCAGAAAAGGAAGGGGAATCGTACCACCCGATTGCACGAATTGAGCAATGCTCAGCAGCGGCATCCGCTTCACCCAATGAGCGGGATCCTGATCCTCCACGAACCCAAGTGGAATGGCGGTATTGGCGTGAACATACTGGTTGGGATCGGAGGGCCAACGCATAATAGCGTAGGTGCTTTTGGGGTTGGGCTTTGACTTCCAGGGATTGTCAATTGCGTATCCCACCATCGGCTTGATAACGGTGCGATAGGCTTTTAGATTGTCGAACCACAACTGCCAGTCACCTCCGGCAGCTACCTCGCATTCCGCTTGGATGGCATTTTTGGTGGTCTCAATCGAGGCGGCCCGAGCTGCGGCAGGAGTGGGTTGCCCTCCTAACTGGAAAGAACTGACAGCAAGAGCCAGGGAAATCAGATGCTTCATCAAAAACCATTATATGAGCAAATGTTTCCCCCGGTTCTGCTTGCTGTGTTTGAGCTGCTAGATGAATCCTAAATTTTCCTTTCCAACGAAGTTCACCAAATTGGGAAAAATCAGCCGTAACTCAGCATCGGACACCCCAAACCAGCTACCCAAAGTGGCCCCATATTGGTCAATGGATGAAGTGGGAATCCAGTTGCCGCGGTTCCCGGCGTCATCCGATCCGCCCAGTTGATGTAATGGAAAAGTTCCATAGGTCTGTCCGCCCTTTACGGCACCGCCAAGCACCATGTGGTGGCCGCCCCATGCGTGATCCGTCCCCAGGTTGGCATTGGAATTTCCGGTACGATTGAAATCGCTTTCCGTAAACATGGTGACGTCGTTCGCTGAACCCCGTAACTCCATAGTGGTTTGAAAAGCATTAATTGCGGCATCCAGCGTAGCCATTAACTGAGAATGCTTGTTCACCAAATCTTCATGGTTATCGAACCCACCCATTCCAGCAAAGAAAATCTGCCGATTCATGCCCAGTGCACCCTTCACAGAAATAATGCGGGCCACTTGCGACAACTGATTTCCCAATCCGCTGGCCGGGAACACCACTGGTAACGCCGGTGCGCTGGCCAAAGCCCCGTTGATTTCCTGGGCGGACTTAATCGCATTTCCCAACAC
>JANMWO010000644.1:0-9532 GCA_031394025.1 Acidobacteriota bacterium | reverse complement strand
CATTCCCATCAATGCCATCGACAGCGTGCAAGTCAAGCTCAGTGAGATGAAGCTAGAGCGGGCCCGCCCATACGGCAACTGCTCAGTCCCTCGGGGTCAGAGACCTCGAGTCCCTATTGTTGACGACAATTGGATTTCCGTCCAAACTAAGTAACCCCTTACGATGGAAAGACTTTGCGTTGAAGGGAGTACTTTCATGAACGGACTCCCCCTTTTTCGATGGCAGATCTGAGCCCAAGTCTAGTCCTAACGTCCTTTGAACGCGTCGAGAGCACAATTCGATTTTCGGACATGGGGATGGGAAAATGAATTTTATTGGTAATAAACCATACTCGAGCTAATTTGTTCTAATGCTAATGGAAGTATATGATAACGGGGCTGATCCGAGCTTCATCGTAATTTGGAAAGTCTGCAAGCTAATATTTTGGTGGCATAAGGCAAGTCGACGAATTGTTTGTATTCAGTGTTTTACGCGGTGTTTTCGGGAATCGAGGTCTCTGTCCCTATTGCTTTGTCCTATTGCTTGAACCCGACGTTTGTTCTGGCTGGCGGTTGAATGATTCGTCCTCAAGAGGGTGTTTCTTCTGAACCTTATCCAGCGCAATCCCATCCATCAAGTCCAGGTGAGTCTGGCTCAATGACAATTGGGTATAGTTTTCATCGAGCACTTGGCTGGTGAGTCGCGTTCGCGCTGACGGGTGAACATGTGCATGGGATCCTGTTGAGGTTCTCCATGGCATGTGCGAGAAACGGATTCCAATCACCCCTACCACTTCCATGTATAATCCGTATTCATGCCAAACGACAATTTCCATGTGGGAATTACTTCCGATTTCTACACCGACGCCAAAGGGAAATTCGAATCTATACTCGAAGCTAAATTCAGTCACATCCCCAATATTACCGTCGGCCCAATCCCGGCCCGTCCTGACAACATCGCGCTCCTTGAAGACATTGATCAGTTCGACGCCATCTTCGCCCTGGCCACCAGGTTCACTGCCCAAAGCGTCGCCAATGCCAAACGACTGGCGCTGATTTCCCGCTGGGGCGTGGGGTACGACATGATTGACGTCCCCGCGTTGACCGAAGCGGGCATTGCTTTGGCCATCACCCCTGGGGCTGTACGACGTCCTGTAGCCGAAGCGATTCTTGCCCTGTTATTCGCACTTACTACTAACTTAGTCATTCAAGATAAGCTTGTGCGGCAAGGCGGATGGCGCGGGCAACTTCCATCGCTTGGTCGCAATATGAAGGGCCGCGTGCTGGGCTCAGTGGGATGCGGAAACATTGCCGGTGAACTGTTCAGCATGTCCCGTTCACTTGGATTTGGCAGGCTCATCGCCCATGATCCGTTCATCACCACCGCCCAGGCCGCAGCGTTAGGAGTGGAACTGGTTCCGCTGGAAGAAGTCTTCGCCCAAAGCGATTTTGTCACCATCAACCTGCCGCTATCGGCACCAACAAAGGGTCTGATTGGGTTCGAACTGTTGCGCAAGATGAAGCCTACTGCATACCTCATCAACACCTCCCGAGGCCCTATTGTCAATGAAGCTGACTTAGTGTTTGTGCTGGAACAACGCATGATCGCCGGTGCCGGGTTGGATGTATTTGAGCAGGAACCGTTACCCGCTTCCAGCAAGCTACACAAAATGGACAACGTGATTCTTGCCCCGCACGCCTTGGCCTGGACTGAAGAGTTAGCGCGCGACAACAGCACGGAAGCGTGCGATAACATTCTGATGCTGCATGGCGGCCAGGTGCCTGCGTCGTTAGTGAATCGCGAAGTTACTGTCCAACCGCAATTTCAAATGAAGTTAGAAGCCTTTCGGAGGATACTGTGAAGAATCGTTTTCGTGATGTGGTGGCTGCCGGGCAAATCCCTGTGGGCCATATGGTTTGGGAATTTGCGACTCGTGGAATCGCTAAGATCGCCGATTCCACTGGTCTTGATTTCATCATCTACGACATGGAGCATTCCGCCTTTGATGTGGATAAGATCGCTGATTTAATGGCCTGGGCGCAGTCGGCCAAGTTCACACCATTTGTCCGCGTGCCATTCTGCGATTACCAATTTATGGCTCGCCTGATGGATGCCGGAGCAATGGGAATTATGGTGGGCAATGTGAAGAATGCTGAAGAGGCAAATCGCATTGTGCAAGCCGTAAAATTCGCGCCTTTGGGAAATAGAGGCGTGGGTCTGGGCTCTGCTCATACTGGATATACCGTTCCTGATCCACTTACATACTTCAGAGAAATCAATCAGTCGTCAGTGATTATCTGCCAGATTGAATCGCAGGAAGGTGTGGATAACGCCGAAGCGATTGCGGCAATTGAAGGGGTTGATATTTTATGGGTCGGGCACTTTGATTTATCTACTTCATTGGGAATTCCTGGTCAGTTTAACGATCCTCTGTTTCTTACCGCCATACGAAAAACAGTGGCTGCGGCACGTAAGCACGGCAAGCTTCTGGGCATTCAACCAGGCACCCCACAACAGTTGGAATCGTGGTTGGCCGCAGGGTTCAATGTGATTTCATGGAGTGTGGATTCCGCGGTTTACAGAGCGGCATTGCTGAGCGGTGTGGAAGCAGTGCGCGCCATGACAATCAAGTAAAGGACGCCACAACCTTATTTATTCTTCATATTTGCAAATTAGTATCAAATAATAGGACAATGGTCGGGCAACAAGAGGTCAGTTTTACGGCAAAGGCTCACCCCCCGGCCTGAAAGCACGTTTTTATGTTGACTGCCTCAAAGGGGACATGTCTGGATTACAGGCAGTTACTTTAGAGGAGTTAACGATGAAGCCCCTTCCCGAACCGGTACGCGCCGATTCGCTTTCACGTCAGGTATTTGGAATATTAAAAGAAGCTCTATTTCAAGGTAAGTTCAAACCCGGTGAGCAGTTACCTGAAATACAAGTCGCCCGCTGGTTGAACGTGAGTCAAGCCACTGTCAGAGAGGCATTGGTGCAACTGGAACAAGCGGGATTAGTGGTGCGTCACAAAAATCGTAAAACTCAAGTTACTGTTTTGACGTCAGAAGAAGTTCTGGACCGCCTCACCATACGCATGGCGTTGGAACCACTGGCCGCCGTGAAAGCTGCTGAAGCCATGAGCTCCGGCGAGTTGGAAGAATTGCGAATGAAAGTGGCACTGATGAACCAATCCACCGAAGAGACCACCGATTATGAAAAGGCTATTGCCGATATGGATTTCCACCAATTCATTTGGGGGAAAGCAGGTAGCCCGGTTTTTTCGCGCATGTTGGAACAGCTTTCCACTCCGTTATTTGCCTTCTTGAAACCAGAGCAGTATGAAAATTCGTCTTCACACCAAGCCCTGGTAGAAGCCATGCAAAGTGGCAATAAAGAAACCATTGAACAGGAAGTTCGTGCTCATATTCAAGGAAGCTATCAGTCTTTTTTCAACTCTGACGGAAAGGTTGCCACCACTGCTTAATCACTCAATCCGTGGCGAGTAATTTCAGCCCAGTCAATCCCAAACCGGCTGAGATACTTTCTTAGTCGGTCGGCATCGTTGGTGGTTGTTTTCCGTTCCCGCGAAACACCAAACAACGTGCGGCCAGCTTCTGACAGGGATCGACTTCGCAGGCACACCGCCAGCACTTGACTTAGTTGTTCACGATCAAATAAATCCAGCTCGGCCAGCCGTTCCACACCAATCCATTGCCGCAGCCGGTCATCGGTACCAGCGCCAACAGAATCGGCCCAGGAAAGGGTTAAACGTTGGATTTCTTCCTCCACCACATCAACAGAAATCCGCCCTCCCAATGACAAGGTGGACATGCGTGCCACGGCTGCATTCAGGTCGCGAAAGTTACTCTTCCACAAGGCCCTGGACGACAGCGCAAAGTCCAGAAACTTCTGCCGAGCCTCTTTGCTGAGGGTCACCCGATTCCCCGTCTTCTTCGCCAACTGGTCCAGCTCAAATTGCAGATTTGGTTCAATGTCTTCAGGACGCGTTCGAAGGCCGGGCAGGTAAAAGGTCCATAGATTTATCCGCGCAAGCAGATCTTCCCGAAAGCGGCCTTGATGAACCGCAGCCGATAGGTCCCGATTGGTACCAGCAATCAACTGGAAGTCACTTCGCGTTTCTTTGTCTGAACCCATTGGCAGAAATGTTTTCTCTTCCAACGCCCGCAGTAACATGGCCTGCTCATCCAGCCCAAGCTCCCCAATTTCGTCGAGGAACAAAACACCGCCATCAGCCGTACGCAGCAATCCCGCCCTATCTTTCAGTGCACCGGTAAAAGCTCCCTTGGTATGTCCGAACAAGGTAGACATGGCCCCATCGCCGCGCAGCGTTGCACAATTCACGTCGACAAATTCACCCTTGACTGTGTGCCGAACTTTCTTTAGTTCATAAATTCGTCTCGCCAAACGCGATTTACCAGCACCCGTTGGGCCCATCAATAGCAAGGAATCTTTGGTAGCCAAAGCAACCTGCTCAATGCGTTCAATAATGCGATTAAACGCTGGATTGCGAGTCTCAATCCCACCCTTCAGAAATGAAACGCCTTCCAATTGCTCCTGCTGAAACCGCGATGCAATTCCGTCGTAGCGCGACAAATCCAGATCGATCACTTTGATTGTTCCTGCTGCTGAGCGATTCCGATCTGGAGAACACTGCAGCAAACGCCCCGGCAGCCAGCGCGATTCCGTCAACAGAAATAAACAAATTTGAGCCACGTGGGTGCCAGTAGTGATGTGGATTAAATAATCATCGGCATCGTCAAATGGATAGTTTTTGGCAAAGGCAAAAAGAGTTTCGTAAACCTGTTCAAAATCCCATGGATCCCCGAATTCCACTAAGTGCAAGCGGACATCGGTTTCCGGCGAGACACTATGAATGTCTTTCCGCACCAATGCGGCCAGTGCCGTATCGCGTTGGCCATACAAGAGCTCAAAGCGGCTTACGATGAGATCGGGCTGATTGCAGAGGGCAACCGAGGGTCGCCAAGTCTGCCAGCGATCGGCACTCTTTCCCTGATCGAGACTAGCACCCAGCAGGCCGATCACAACGGTTGGCATATCTTATATTCTAAGCTTTTATCTTAAATACTATTAGCGCTGAGCAAGTAAAGTTAGCAACTGATTTGGAAGCAATGACTTACGGTTTGGTCGTCCAACTGCATTCTATAAAGACAGAAAGCGAATCAAACATATGGCAAACACAACACTTTTCGCCAGCCTCCGTCAGGCATTGATCCCAACAACGGATGCAGTAAACGATGAGAATGCACCAGCTTACAAACTGGCACCCAAGCAGGCACTGGCTCAGTTTGCCGCTACGGGTTGCTTTGGCCGCACTTACTACGCAACTTCGGAACAGCAATTGAATCGGGTTCTGGAACTTTGCGAAACGGTTGAACCTGCGTTTGTGGCTCGCGTTGCAATCTACAGTCGGGAGAAGGCTTTTTTGAAGGACATGCCAGCATTTTTGTGCGCTTGGCTGGCCGCACGCGATGCGAAGCTGCATGAAGCAGTGTTCGCCCGAGTGATTGACAACACTCGTATGCTGCGGACTTATGTCCAAATTATTCGTTCCGGGGTGGTTGGCCGGAAGTCCTTGGGAACCGCTCCCAAGCGGCTGGTGCGCGAATGGCTCACCAGCCGCGATGAGGATGCGTTGTTCAGTTCCAGTGTTGGGCAGAACCCATCACTTTCCGACATTGTGAAGATGGTTCATCCGAAACCGCAGAGCGCGCGTCGGCAGGCGTTTTATGGGTATATGTTGGGTCGCTCGCATGAAGTGAAAGCTCTACCTGAATTAGTGGTTCAGTTTGAGCAGTTCAAAAAGGGCGAAGCAGGTGCAGTCCCAAACCTGCCGTTCACCATGCTGACGGCATTGCCGTTGAGCAAGCAGGATTGGGTTGCCATTGCCCGCAACGCTTCCTGGCAGACCACACGGATGAACTTGAATACGTTTGCCCGGCATGGAGCATTTGAAAATTTGGATCTGGTTCGTCAGGTTGCAAAGCGGCTAGGCGACGCCAAGGAAATTGAGCGTGCCCGCGTGTTTCCATATCAACTGTTAGCAGTATATCAAAACTGTGATGCCAACGTGCCCAAGTTACTGCGGGATGCTTTACAGGACGCAATGGAAATAGCCATTAGCAATGTGCCCAACATAGAAGGATCGGTGGTGGTCTGCCCCGATGTTTCCGGTTCCATGTCTAGCCCGGTGACGGGGGAACGTGTGGGAGCTTCCACGAAAGTCCGTTGCATTGATGTGGCGGCATTAGTTGCCGCTGCGGTTTTGCGAAAGAATCGCAGTGCCACCATACTGCCGTTTGAACAGGAGGTTGTTCCGTTGGAATTAAATGCCCGTGATAGCGTAATGACCAATGCTCTAAAGATGGCAGCCATCGGTGGAGGTGGAACCAATTGCAGTGCACCGGTTCGCTTTTTGAATCGCAAGAAGATGAAGGCAGATTTGGTGATCTTCGTTTCCGACAACCAATCGTGGGTGGACCAGGGTCGTGGGCGGGGAACTGAGTTGATGGCCGAGTGGGCGAAATTTCGACAACGGAATCCACGGGCGCGCCTGGTGTGTTTGGACGTTCAACCCTATGCCACAACACAAGCTTCGGAACGGGCCGATGTATTGAATATTGGAGGATTCTCAGATCATGTATTCGAGTTAGTTTCGTTGTTCGCAACGGACAAACTGGAAGCAGACCACTGGGTTTCTCGAATTGAAAACGCGTAGTTAGTCAGTTAGACCTGCGGCGAATGCAGGAGGAATTACATTTAACCCAATGCGCGGTCCCCGGTTCGATTCCGGGCTGCTCCACCAATAAATTTTTATGGGGCAGTAGCTCAGCGGTAGAGCGCGATTTTCTCCACTTTTGTCGCCGCAGGTTTAATTATTTAGTTGGCGAATGCCGATGGGAGTACATGGTTATTGCGGGTTCGACTCCCGCCCTGATTCGTTTTCAAACTACGGATCAGGAAATCTCGTCAATTTTGTCGCCAGCTTAAATGGATTGGGTTGAAAGAGAATTAAAGGAGCACCAAAATGTCAGAAACGAACTATAACGTTATCCTACCCGAAAAGGGAGTGCCGATTAAGGCTTGGACCAAAGGTGTTCAGCTTGAAGATCAAGCTCGACTGCAATTGACCAATGCCGCGCAATTGCCGTTCGTCTTCAAATGGATTGCGGCCATGCCTGATGTTCATTGGGGTGTTGGTGCAACCATCGGCAGCGTGATTCCAACAAAGGGTGCTATTATTCCGGCTGCCGTTGGGGTGGATATTGGTTGTGGCATGATGGCCGTTCAAACCAGCCTCAATGCCCGCGATCTTCCAGACAACTTAAAGGACATTCGTTTGGCCATTGAAACGGCGGTTCCCCACGGTCGTACTAACCATGGTGGACCCGGCGACCGCGGTGCCTGGCACAATATTCCTACGAATACGGAACAGGTTTGGGGTCAGGAATTGAAGTCTCGCTATGACGCTGTGTTGGCGAAACATCCGAAGTTGGATCGTGGAAATCACGCCAATCATCTGGGAACGCTTGGAACTGGGAATCACTTTATTGAAGTTTGTTTGGACGAATCGGAAAGCGTTTGGTTCATGCTGCATAGCGGGTCGCGCGGAGTGGGCAACCGCATGGGGAGTTACTTCATTGAACTGGCTCGCAAGGATATGCGCCGGTTTTTTATTAACCTTCCCGATATTGATTTGGCCTATTTTCCTGAACACACGGATCATTTCAATGACTACGTGGAGGCGGTGGAATGGGCGCAGGATTATGCGCGACGCAATCGTGATCTGATGATGGAACAGATCATTGGCGCAGTTCGTAGTACTGGACAACTGCCGTCATTTAGTGCGGAATTGAAGGCCATCAATTGCCACCATAATTATGTGGCTCGTGAAGCGCACTACGGGGAAAACGTGTTGATCACCCGCAAAGGTGCTGTACGGGCTCGTGAAGGTGATATGGGGATCATCCCTGGCAGCATGGGTGCACGTTCCTACATTGTTCGCGGCAAGGGTAACCAGGAAAGCTTCTGCAGTTGCAGCCACGGGGCTGGCCGGGCCATGTCCCGTAACGAAGCGAAGCGACGCTTTACAGTGGCTGATCATATGCGGATGACTGAAGGTGTGGAATGTCGCAAAGATGAAGACGTGATTGATGAAACTCCGGCGGCGTATAAGTCAATTGAAGCGGTAATGGCGGCGCAGGCAGACTTAGTGGATATTGTCCACACGCTGCGTCAGGTTGTTTGTGTAAAGGGCTGAGCACTATTTAAGGAAACAGGTGAGGAATCATGATTCGGATCGATGGGTCAGTTGGTGAAGGCGGGGGACAGATTTTGCGTACTTCGCTGAGCCTTGCGCTGGTCACAGGAAAATCGTTCCAGATTGAAAACATCCGAGCCGGTCGTAAAAAGCCAGGGCTGCTGCGTCAGCATTTGACAGCGGTCCTGGCATCGGCGGAAGTAAGTGGAGCAACGGTGGATGGGGCCACGCTGGGTTCCACTACACTTGCTTTTTCACCCGGTAAAATCCGTGCAGGCGAGTATCATTTTGCTGTCGGCACGGCTGGCAGTGGCACGCTTGTATTCCAGACAGTACTGCCCGCGTTGATGCTTGCTTCAGGCCCCAGCCGAGTTGTAATTGAGGGGGGAACGCACAATTCTGCCGCGCCCCCCTATGAATTTTTGGAGCGAACCTATGTCCCGTTGGTAGAACGCATGGGGCCCGGAATCAAGTTGAAGCTGGAACGTTACGGCTTCTATCCGGCGGGTGGTGGTCGCTTTTCTGCTGATATCCAACCAGTGGAATCGCTTTCCTATCTGCACCTTCCTGAGCGCGGTGAAATCGCGTCGCGTCGTGTAATTGCAGTTGTCGCAAACTTGAAAAGACAGATTGCCCAACGGGAAGCCGATACTGCATCCAGCATTCTGAATTGGGGTCCGGAAACCCAAGTGATTCAAGCCACTCGCGAATCGGCAGGTCCAGGCAACGTGTTGATGGTAGAAATTTCTACTGCCGAAGTTACCGAGTTTTTTACTGCTTTTGGTGCTATTGGAGTTAGTGCGGAAAAGGTGGGCAGCGATGCCGCCCGGGATGCACAGGAATACTTAGTATCCAAGGCATCAGCAGGCGAACATCTAACGGATCAATTACTGCTGCCAATGGCTTTAGCTGGTGGTGGATCGTTCACTGCCATGAAAATCAATTTGCATGCGCGGACGAATAGCAGCGTCATTGAAAAGTTTTTACCCATTCGATTTGACTTCACGGAAAGGGATGGGTTCGTCCAGGTGAATGTTGAAAGTTCTTCGGGATTTTGAATTGATTAACCTGAATCCCGAAGTTGGGTGGTTAGATGGGGCACCACCCTGTAGAATCTCCAATCGTCGTTGGGATAACCTGTGGCTCCCTGGCCTAAATTGTTGTTATCGGCGTGGGTGGGGGGTGAAAAACGGCGCAGCGTAAAATGCCCGCTGGGTCGGGCCGTGCGCGGGGAATAAAAAAAATTACGGGTAAAA
>JANMWO010000643.1:0-2152 GCA_031394025.1 Acidobacteriota bacterium | reverse complement strand
GGGGAGGTGACTCGCCTTCGAGAGCTTGCCGGAGATTACCGGATCGATACTGCTGGTGACGGACTCGACCTAATGAGTGGAGCACCAATCCTTCAATGGCGTGCTGCAAACGGGTACGATCCACTTGCATTGGAACGAATTATTCAGGTACGGCTCAATGCTGCTCGTGGGGCCCGGTGGGGTGCTTACTATGAAATTGAACAGCCTGACTCCCCAGCGTTGGACTGGATGTCGGTCCGCGTAATTCTTTCCCGCAAACTATTGCATACTTCACGATTACAGTCTGCGGGGGAGATCGCTGGGCACCACATATACATCAATCCGAATGCCCTTGCCCGTTATCGGGCGGACAATTGTATTGTCAGCCCGGCAACAGAGAGTCCTAACCAAGTTGATTTGGAGGTGGACTGCCAATACCCATCGAGTCTAGACACTTCTGAGCCCTTTTACTCAGCGTGGCGAGCGCGCATTGATGGTCAAGAGCGACCCATTTCGATTGTCCATTCTGCTTTCCGAAGCTTGCCATTGCCTTCAGGTAAGCACCATGTCATCTTCCAATATTCCACTAGTTTGCTCATCAAATGCATGATTATCAGCATGTTATGTTGGTTTCTGTGTCTTCGATTGTTATTCCGCCGATCCAGAGTCCCTCCCACAAATAAACTCAATTATCCGCAGATGGCGCAGATACGCGCAGATATAACTTAAGACGGGTTGTCTTTACCTGTGTGGTAAGTGGTTGGGGGTTTTGTGGCTGGTTAGGATTGGGAACATGGCCACCGGGATTGCGGGCACATGGTTCGATTCGTCCACCAGCGCGCCCACCAAATCATAATCGTGAGCTTCTGTAATGCGCATGCGCCGCATCTGTCCTGGGGCGATGGGGCCTTCACCTGGATCGCTGATGTAACACACGCCGTCGATTTCAGGGGCTTGTGTTGACATTCTGGCTTCCCACAAAAGATCGCTTTCTTTCGATGGTCCTTCGATTAATACATCCACTTCCTGGCCTATCATTGCGCGGTTGCGCTTGGCGCTGATTTTCCGTTGGATGGACATCAACTTGCGTTTGCGGTTATAAATTGTTCGGGCGTCTACTTTTCCATCTAACAAGTAACTCTTGCTGGAGTCTTCATCCGAATAAGAAAACACGCCTAAACGGTCCAGTTGGGCTGCTTCTACGAATTGGCAGAGCTCTTCAAAATCCTGCTCTGTTTCCCCTGGGAATCCAGCAATCATGCTGGTTCGAATGGCCACACCGGGAATAGTTTTACGAATCCGTTCCAGCAGCTTCAGGAAGAAATCCCCATTCGATCCGCGCTTCATACGCTTCAAGACGTTTGAACTGGCATGCTGCAAAGGCATGTCGATGTACTTCACCAAGTCGCCATGCTCGGCAATGGTGTCCAGCAGCTTTTGGGTTACTTTATTGGGGTAGCAGTAGAGGAACCGCACCCATTTCTTATGCTCGGTTTCAATTTGCGCCAACCGCGCCAGCAGCACAGCAAGGCCGTCACGAAGTCCGAAATCCTCTCCATAGCAGGTGGTGTCCTGGCCGATCAGGTTAATTTCACGCACGCCTTGCGAAAACAGATTTGTCGCTTCGTTAATTACCGATTCAAAACGACGACTTCGAAAAGCCCCACGGTATTGCGGGATCACGCAGAAGGTGCAAGGGTGGTCACAGCCCTCGGCGATTTTCATGTACGCGAAGTGGCGCGGAGTGGCTAGCACTCGGGGGGTCAGGTCGTGATACAGGTAAGGTTCAAATGGTGCCGCTTTCGGCGTCAGACCTTCGCACAGGGCGTTGATCTTTTCCAGTTCATTGGTGCCGATAACGGCATCCACTTCCGGCATCTGCTTTTGGATATCGTCCCGATACCGTTCCACCAGACAACCAGCGACAATCAACCTTTGGGCGCGGCCAGTCTTTTTGAACTGGGCCATTTCCATGATGGTATCTACCGATTCCTGTTTGGCAAGGTCAATGAAGCTACAGGTATTGACGACAATCACGTCGGCATCTTCTGGCTGATGAGTCAGTTCATGGCCGCCCGCAGTGAGCGTACCCATCATGACTTCTGTATCTACGAGGTTTTTGGGACACCCCAGGCTAACGAATCCGACTTTCATGGAAAAAAGAGTGTTCCTC
>JANMWO010000626.1:0-7805 GCA_031394025.1 Acidobacteriota bacterium | reverse complement strand
AAGCCGGATGCCGGAAATCGGCACGTCCGGTTTGATGAGCGGGGATGGGAAACGGGGCGGCGACAATGTAGCGTCAGCACCCGCGTCCATCCTCGACTCTACCTGCCCGCTCGCTTGCGAGCTTTTTTCATTCCGATCTCCAAGAAACTACATGACATTGGAGGGCCAATCCCACTCACTTCGGAATTCAGGTTAATGCAGATACTTCGCGTACCAATCCAAATAACGCTTCAGCCGATCTTCTACGTAAGATGGCTTGGCAATACCGTGATGTTCGCCAGGGTAAATGACTAACTGTGTCTCAACGCCAGTGGTCTTTAATGCCTGGTACATTTGTTCGCCTCCGATGATGGGTACGTTGAAATCCTTCTCACCGCCCAGGAAAAGAGTCGGGGTCTTTATCTTTTCCACTTCAAAGAATGGATAGCTCAGCTTCATCCAAAGATCCTTCGCTTTCCACGGAGCCCCAACTTCCAATTCATATTGTTCAATGTACTGATCTGAGCCGAACAAGGAAATCTGCAAGGAAGAACCCGCCCCGCTGATGCCTGCTTTGAAGCGGCCATCCCGGGCAATGGTGTAGTTAGTCAAAATCGCTCCATAACTCCAGCCACCAATGCCCAGGCGTGCCGGGTCGGCGATTCCCAAGGCAACCACATGATCAACTCCAGTAAGCAAGTCCTCCACTTCTTTATTGCCCCAATCCGCGAAAATGGCAGTTTGAAACGCTTCGTCACGACCTGAGCTGCCTCGATAGTTCACCGCCAGAACCGCGTAACCGTTAGCCGCAAGCAAGTGGCGTTCGAACTGGAACGAGTGCGAGTCCTGGCCGTTGGGCCCGCCATGAATACGCAGTAAGAAAGGAATTTTTTGCCCGGCTTTGTAATCGGGAGGCAAGGTTAACAAGCCATGCACTTCATTTCCACTTTTGTTGTTGAAGCTGACCTTGCGCGATTCACCAAGATTGATTTGCGCCAGCCAATCGCTGTTATGGCTGGTCAATTCTCTTAGCTTGCCATCTTCCAACGCGAATATCTCAGAAGGTTTTTCATCGGTGGAAACTAGCGCCGCCATGTGGCTTTCACCCATGGACACTGCCGATACCAACGCCTTGGCATCGAGCATCTTTTTCACTGATCCGCCAGCTTTAGGAACGCGCACCGGATAGGCCAGCATGTCGTCGGTCACCAACACGCTGAGGTCTTCACCGGGCAGCACTCGAACCGATGAAACACTGCGGTCAAGGTTCGATGTCAAAATGCGCGGCGTACCTCCCGCTGCGGGAATGGCCGCTAACTTGGTGCGGTCATAGGCTGAAAATTTCGGCTCACGACCTTGTAAGTAGTACAACGTTTTGCCATCCTGCGACCATGCCACATTACTGTTTGCTCCGCGAATTCCAAAGCCGCTAGTGAGTTGCCTGGCACTGCCACCGGCCTTTGATTCCACAACCAACAACTGCCACAGATCTTTGTTGGAATCCTTACTGGAACGCTCAGCGACGAAAGCGATTTGCGAACCATCGGGGGACCAGACTGGACTTCTTTCTTCAAACTCTTCATTGGTCAACAGTTCGGATTTCTTTGCAGCGATGTCGAACAGGTAAATGCGATTCGCCTTCTTAGTGAGGTACCCGCCGTTGTCGTTTTTAAAGCGATAGCGATCAATGACCAATGGCTTTACAGTCTTTTCTTTTTCGCCCTCTTTCTTCTTGTCTTCATCTTTTGGAGCAACCACCAGCGCCAGCCGCTTACTATCGGGCGACCAGGAATAATCAGTCACACCGCCATCAATTTTGGTGAGTTGGACCGCTTCACCGCCCTGCCGATTGAGCATCCAAACCTGCGCACCATCTTCTTTTCCAGCGCGCGAACTGAGGAACGCAAGCCATTGATTATCGGGGCTCCATCGCGGACGATTTTCAGTTTCCTTACTGGTGGTAAGGCGCAGCCGCGCAGTGCCGTCCCACTTCGTCATCCAAACGTCGGTGTCTGATTTATCGGCTTCACGATCAATTGTGGAGACGGTGTAAGCGACCCATTGACCGTCAGGCGACACCTGGGGATCGGAAACAGTTTTCTGAAGGTGGACATCTTCCAACTTCAAATTGCGCTTGGTCTGTGCAAAAAGCGAAGTAGCGATTGCGAGTAGAAAAAAGCAGCGGAGCATTTCAATAATGGTACACGACGGGAAGATGCTTTGGCGTGCGGATGTGTGGCGTTAGACATTCTTCTCTCCGTATTGTTTCAGCAGATCATCAAGGAATTGCTGACGGTAGTGGAAATTGGTTTCTTTGAGTTTTGCAATCGCGTCGGCAAGGTTGACAAAGCCCATCTGGGCGGCGCGAGTTAGAACCCCTAGCGTTCCGGTGGTATTGAAACCTTTTTGACGCGCCACTTTTGAACCCCTGCGGTCGTCAATCAGGATGATATCTGCCCGAAGCATCAAGCCAAGGGCAATTGCTGCTTTCTCCCCCTCGTCAAGTGCCAGAATAGCTGGATCACCAGTTGGGGTTCCGGGTAACACTTCCATCCAGACAGGGAGTGCGGTTGCCCATTGCCGCACAAGACCAGGCGCAGACTGGTGACAAAGTTCGGCATAAACGGGCGTAGGAATTATGATTTTCTGGAACAACAGAGGGAGCAGTTCTATTTGGCCAATGAGCACCAGATAACGGAGAGGACCAGTATCGGCGACAACAAGGAGCATTAAATACCCAAGTGCTTCAGGCTTTCCAGTTCGCGCTCCAAATCTTCCATGGTGTAATCATCGTAAACCTCATGGGCTTTGAGAAACCCATCGAGTTCGTATCTAGTTTCAAAACCAAGCAGACGCCGCAGTTCGGGCTTGGTGATACGGTCCTTCTTGAATTCCTCAAGAGCGAAGCCCTCCAATGCGCGGCGGGCCAAATCGCCGTTCGCTTCGGTCATATGGCTGGCGATGTCGTCTGGGATTTGGACAATTACTTCCATGCAATTACCCTAACGTGGTGGAGATTGCGGAGTCAAGCAGATACTCACTATGTGGCCAGAAAAGCCGCGTACCTGGTAATGGAAAGTCGCAGGATAAAACGTTCCGACGCAATGACTGATACACTCGTGAGGAAAAACGTGGGTCCTAGTGGACCGAGGATCAAAGTATGTGGAATGACACAGGATTGCAGCATGATGTGGAGAACGAAGTTGGTTATGAACTCAACGCCGAACTCAAGCAGATCAGCGTGACAGTCAAAAGCGGTGCCGTTGAACTGGGTGGGCACGTCGATAGCTTTTGGGAAAAATGCGCTGCGGAACGTGCGGCGTGGCGAATCGTTCATGTGAATCACGTTACCAACGGGATTCGCGTCATCATTCCATTTAATCAACAACGGGATGACGACGATATCGCGCTGGCTGCCATGAGCAATCTTGAGTGGAACTGCCTGCTTCCTGAGACCGTAACAGTGCAGGTTTCCGGAGGTCTGGTAACGCTTTCCGGCAGCGTCGAGCGTCATCAGCAAAAGGAAGAAGCTTTGCGTGCGCTATCCACTTTGAGCGGCATCACCGGCATTCACAATGAAATTGTGATTCAACCCAGCGCGGCTTCGGGAGACGTTAAATCACTCATCGAAGCTGCACTGCGACGCAATGCCATTGTGGACAGCAGTCATATCAAAGTGCACGTTGGGAATGGTGTCGCCAGCTTGCGAGGCACGGTTCGCTCAAGAGCTGAATACGACGAAGCGATGCACGCCGCCTGGGCCGCACCGGGCATCACCAAGGTGGAAGATCACATCACCGTCGGTTCTACTAAAAGTGATTAGTAGTGGAAATTGAGGGAAGGACAGGCTGAATGCCGGCTTTGGACTGAACGGCAAACTGCAAATTGGAACCCCACCGGAGAGTATCGAACGATTCAAAGCAAAGGTACGGGAGTTGTGGCGTGGGTGCCACAGTCGAACCAGTAAAGAACTGCGTGACACGTGGCGGAGCGATATTCGAGGCTGGTGGGGATATTTCCAACTGGCCGAGGATCGCGTCGCGCTCTTCCGACTGGAGGGCTGGATACGGCGGCACATTCGGAAGTGCTTCTGGTTGCGGTGGCGGCCAGTTCCCTGGGGCGCTAATCCCCGTCACTCGACCTGATCTTAACTCGCAACTTCGGAATTCAGGTTAATAGGGCCTATGGCGTCTTACGTCTTTGCAAAATAAAGCGAGCAGGCGCGTTCCAAATCGGGCTGTGCTGCGTTGATGGGACGGTTTTCATAGCTGGCAATGGCGCTCAACAAGTTGCAAATATCGTTGGGATAACAGGCGCGCAATTCCCGACGGCCTTCCCGTAAGCATAATGACCGCATAAGCTCCGCAGTATCAACTGCATACGGAACGTTGCGGGCACTAAAGACTCGCTCGAAAATACTATCGAACTGCTCTGGCCCAACCGCTTCCACAAAAATTTTGTTATGAATGCGTCTTAGAAATGCTTCATCAGCCAAATCGGCTGGCTCCAGGTTGGTGGAGAAGACCACCATTAACTCAAACGGGATTTGGAACTTCACACCATAGCGCAACGATAAATAATCGACCCGACGGTCCAGCGGCACAATCCAGCGGTTGAGAAGATCGCGAGGGCTGATCAGCTGACGGCCAAAATCGTCGATGATGAATAGCCCGCCGTTAGCCTTCATTTGCAGCGGTGCAGAATAGATTCCTGACGATTCATCCAATCGCAATTCCAGCATGGCCGACACCAGTTCACCGCCCACCACAATGCAAGGGCGCTTGCAGTAGATCCAACGTGGGTCAAGGCCGTAATCGTCATATGGCAATGGTTCATGCACTACCGGATCGAACAGGCTGATGATCTGATTATCCACTTCCACAGCATGGGGAATGAGCACCCCATCATCGTAAATACGAAGCATGCGTTCGGCTAAGGAAGTCTTCCCATTTCCGGTTGGCCCGTACACAAAAATGGAGCTTTGGGAGATCAACGCCGGGCCCAATTGATCCAGCATTCTATCGGTCACAATCAGGTCGCTAAAGCATTTCCGCAAAATGTTGCGATCAATAAATACCTGCGCTGCCTGGGCTTTGGTGGCTTGCGAATAATCGTCCAGGGAAACCGGGCAGGCACCGGCATACTGGTTCAATTGCCACCGTTCGGCGGCATACTGACGGCCTGCCTGAGAAAGGACAAAGAAATAATCGTTGCCGCGCATTCCCTTCACTTCCACTTGTTGTTGGGCGCGCATCTGGCGGAAAATGGTGTCCACAATGGGCATGGAAAGACGCAGTTTTCGGCAGAGGTTTTCCAGCGTGCTTTGCCCTTCAATGAGCATGCGACGCATCATCAAATCGGTTACGGAATTTTCGGAGATGCCCAGGCTGTCAAACGTTTCAGGCACCGGCGGGATGAACAGTTTCGGACCTTGAACTTGCATTTTGCTCCTATCGCTTACAGATCGGCCAAAGCAAACAAAGACTTTAGCTCTCCACGAAAATGCTTCCCATCGCGTCAACCCTCTTGTGAGGATAGTTCGTCTTCTTATCACCGGAATTGTGGCTTGCGTCCTTTGCCTGGCTGCCGATACTGCCAAAGACCTTCTAAAAAAGGCCCGGAAAGCGGAAAAAGCAGGTCATGCTACCGATGCGTATCTTCTTTATTCTGAAGCAGCTGCAGCCAGTGCTGACGGCACCGCAGTGTGGGCTAAAGCTACTGCGCTGAAGGCCAAAGCTTTGGCCGAAATACCTCCTCTTACTGCGTTATCTGCCGCAGTTGCCGCGGTGCCCGCCGCAGTCCCAGATGTCGCGCCGGATGCCCCGCCAGAGGCAGTAATCTTCGGGCGAATCTCCGAAAAAGATCTGCGGGAAGCTCGGGAATTGCTGCCTCCTCCCACGCTTCAACCCCGAACCGAGCAGCACGCAGTTCACCTGAACACCACTCCAAGGCTGGCTTTTGAACAGGTGGGGAAACTGTTCCAGTATCAAATGACGTTTGACGGCGAATATCCAGAAGCGGGGAATCCGATTCGGTTCGATTTGGATAATGCCAACTATTTAGACACGTTGCGCGCCCTGGAATTGGCAACTTCCAGCTTTGTAATCCCGCTATCGCCCACGCGTCTTATGGTGATCAAAGATACGCCGCAAAAAAGACTGGAATTGGAACCGAACGTGGTTGTAACCGTGGGGCTGCCACAAACTGTCAACATTGAAGATCTGGCGGAATTAGCGCGATCTGTTCAACAGGCAACGGACCTTCAACGCATGCTGATTGACAATACCCAACGCCTGATTCTGCTGCGCGGACCCATATCCAAAGTTCGACCCGCGCAACAAATGTATACCCAAATGTTGCGCAGCAAGCCGATGGTGGAAATCAATGTCCAATTGCTGGAGTTTTCCAGCAGTCTGGACGCCAGCTACGGCATGCGCTTGCCCAATCAAACCAAATTAGTAGCCATGGGCAGCGGGATTTTTCGATTAGATAAATTGGGCGGAATGACCAGCGTTCTAGGTTTAGCGCTGAGCAATCTGGACCTTTTTGCGACACTCAACCAGGCTGCGGCAAGGTCCATGCTAAGCACCGATATCCGGGCGATTGACGGAATGCCCGCCACCCTTCATATAGGGGATCGCTATCCCATTGCCACTTCCGGCTACTTTGGTTCGTTGCAGCCGGGCACCAAGCCTGGTGACGGATTGAGTTACCGGCCGCCGCCTACTTTTAATTTTGAAGATCTGGGATTGAACCTGAAAATCACGCCCCATGTGCATGATTTGGACAGCATCTCACTCGAAGTGGAGTCCGATTTCAAACTGCTGTCGGGCAGCAGCATTAATGACATCCCCATTGTTTCCAGCCGCAAGTTTACGTCAAGAGTGCATTTAGAAGAAGGTCAATGGGCCATTATCACTGGATTACTTTCCACCAGTGAGGCCAACACCATTGCCGGTATTCCAGCATTGATGCAAATTCCACTGATTGGCAAACTGTTCAGCGATAACACGAAAAACAAAACTCGAGGCGAAGCGTTGCTGATCATACGGCCGCGTCTGATCAGTTTGCCGCCAAGTGAATGGGTTACTGAAGTTGTTGCGACCGGGCCGGAAGGGCGACCAAGAATCCCGCTCTAGCTTCTTGTGGCGACGCAAGAGATCCATGTAAAGTGTGAAACGAAAGGAAACAGTCGGCATCATATATACAAGGCCTTTTTTTAGACTTTTGGAGTACCCCTTATGAGCAATCGTCGAAGTTTTTTTACCAAGCTAGGTGCGCTGCCCGCAGCCCTTTTTGCTGGACGGACACTATCCGCACAGCAAATGAATGCCCCCAAAGTTCCAGTTACAACGCTGGATGTGGCCGACCTGCCTTTCACGCTGGATAATGGCGTAAAAGTATTTCATCTGATCGCTGAACCAGTGAAACAGATGATCATCCCTGGCAGAACGTTTGATCTTTGGGGATTCAATGGCAGTGCCCCTGGGCCAACCATTCAAGCAAATGAAGGGGACCGGGTTCGCATTATTTTCGACAATCATTTACCTGAACCGACGGGCATCCATTGGCATGGTTTGGAACTCCCCATTGAGATGGATGGTGTTCCCGGCGTCGGTCAAAAACCGGTGATGCCAGGGGAACGTTTTATTTATGAATTTCCTCTTCATCAACATGGCACGTTCTTCTATCATCCGCACATGGCCATGCAGGAAATGGTGGGCATGCTGGGCGGCTTCATCATCCATCCAAAAGTTGCTTACACACCACAGGTGGACAAAGATTATCTGATCGCGCTGCAGGAATATGCAGTTCTTCCCAACAGC
>JANMWO010000614.1:0-2276 GCA_031394025.1 Acidobacteriota bacterium | reverse complement strand
CTTTACCGTCGAAGCGCACGACGGCGTGGACGTGTTTTCAAGAGGGAGACATGAGCGCTTCGTGATCGACAGGGCGAAGTTCGATGCGAAACTGGCGCTGAAGGCAGGTGGCGGCTGCTAGTCGGCCGAAGCCGGCGGTTGCAGTGAAATATCGACTGCTTGCTCTGACGAAACAAAGACATCTGTGACTACTCCAAACATAGGAACACCCAAGTCAAATAGCCGCCGCTCCACAGAGGACCAGGATCGTGTTCAAGAATTCTTTGAGTTCTGGACAAGCTTTGGCTGCGACGGCCAGATCGCGATCCCTGAGGATTCTTGCTGCGTCACGCGGCTTTACATAGGCCTTGCCCTTGCTGCCAGTACGAAACACCTCCTGCAACCGGTGGGCAGGAGGTTGATCGTGATTTACTTGTTCGGGGTGAACCCCAGGCACTGCCCGATTGCTTCCCGCGAGATTCTGAATATCGTCCCAAAATGGCAATAGCCAAGCCTCGAAATCATGTAGCGCGACGTGGGGGTAAAAGCGCTGCTCGTTTCCTACCCAGCCACGCATTTTGTCTTTGGCATCCTGAGCATTCGTGAATTCTCGAGTCCCCGTATAAACGTCGGTTAACGCGATCACCGCATCTGCGGCATTTTTCCCAGACAATAGATTTTCCACGTCCCGTCTTAACTTGTCTCCGGTTGGAATACGTCCATCGCAGTGGAATATGTCCAGCTTTGGCATCGCTCTTTCCGCCAACTGCGCTTTCAAAAACTCTCGCAGCTTTGGGATAAAAGCACGTTCTGTAGCGCCTTCCACTATGATGGCTATACGAACACTCATGCCCTCCCTCCCAGACGTCCAAGACTCCAGAGCTGATCCAAACTGTATTCCTTCAGCCAAGTGTTCAAGTCCAATTCGCTGGCCCGAGTCACCACGGTTCCACTAGATTCATCCAGATCACATACGATCAGTTCGGAAGGGTCTAGGAAACGCACAAGCCGTTCCGAGTGGGTTGCAACTACCAATTGCGTTCGAGTTGCTGCCTCGCGGAACAAATCAGACAACAAGCGGAGCATTTCAGGATGCAGGCTAACTTCAGGTTCATCTATCAACGTCACAGTTGGAAGGCCAGGGCTTTGTAAGAGGGTTACCAACCAAAGAAAACGCAATGTCCCCTCGGAAAGCTGATGGGCGTATAAAGGCTGCGTATATTGGCGTTCCTTCCAGGCCATTGTCAAAGACCCGGCCGCCACTGGAGGAAAGTCCATACGCTCAAAATTCGGAAACGCGACGTGTAGCGCGTCCTCAATCGCTTCAAAACGATCTCGCGCCGTTTCACGCAAATAGTACAAACAGGAAACTAAGCCCTCCCCATCACTGCCGGGTAAAGTAGCTGGCCGCATTGACTGTGGCAAACGCACCGGCGCACGGGGTGAAACATCTAAAGCGTGATATAGGGTTGACGACGCCAGCACTTCACGAAAATGTTCGGGTTCTTGAAACATTTTAGGCACTTGAGAAAGCGATGTTTCCAAGGGTTTGTGAACCCATGTTGGCTGTACCAGCTTCCCGGCTATTACATCGAAATACCGGATGTCACTACCTTGAGAATCAATGAATTTGAAGAAAGGATCTTTCCCCTTTGCGCTGGGTCGACGCTGTGTCAGCCGTTCTACTGGTAACCCATAACCCAAGCAACCTGGTCGCAAGCTCAGTTCATATTCGATTGGTTCTTTGCCCGCGACCGGCATCGTCAATCGCAAGTGCATTGGTTCTTTTTGGTCGTGTGTAATTAAGCTGGGAAGACCTCCCGCCGAGGAGATCGCCTCCTGTAGACGACCGTCCGCTGAGGCGGCTAACAAACTCATCACTTCCAGCACAGAAGTTTTACCGACGCCATTCGCACCTATAAGCACGTTCAGTGGTGCCAAAGGCAGGTCCAAGTTGCGCAGGTGGCGAAACCCATGCACTTGCAATCTTGAAAATTCAGTTCTCAACTCACACCTCCAAAGTGTTCCCAGATTCTCTTCGTCGTCCGAGATGGTACAACTAAGTACAGTCGAGCATCCTCCGCGACCCATTCAAAGCGCGGACATTCGCAGTCTATCTACTCCTTTTCGACTGTCAGCTGGAGACGCTTATCTTGGGTGTTTCTACGCACCTGGAACAGGTGGAGCTAGGTCTCGGGGAATAGCCGGGGAAACAGGCTTTCCAGCACCTCCACGGGAAAGCGTAACGATACCGGCCCCTTGGGCGTATCCGATGCCAGCAGTCCGGCGGCGACCAC
>JANMWO010000508.1:0-5923 GCA_031394025.1 Acidobacteriota bacterium | reverse complement strand
GATTTCCATTGGTAAGACTCCAGTAAGATTATAACAAACCTAGCAATATGCAAGATATATCAGAATTTCACCAGTGTCCGATTAATACTTGCCAAGTTCGGCTTCCCGCATAACCCCATCGCCAGGGCCAGTTCCGTCCGCATCAATTCCAGTACTCGCACGGCCCCGGCTTCCCCATAAGCTCCCAGACCCCAAAGTACGGGACGCCCCACCAGCACTGCTTTCGCACCAATTGCCAACGCTTTTAATACATCGGTACCGCGGCGGAATCCGCTATCCACCAGCACCGGCACGTTGCCTGCCGCCCCCACAATTTCAGGCAGAACTTCAATGGTTGCTGGGGCGTATTCCAAATAACGGCCGCCGTGGTTGGAACACACAATTCCATCGGCACCATGTTGACGTGCCAACTCCGCGTCTTCTGCAGTGAGAATCCCTTTGATCAGCACCGGCACATTACAACGTTTCTTCAGGTCGTCAAAAAAACGCCAGTCCAACCGATTCATCAATGCTGGACTCAACCCATAGGGTGGTGGCTTCACTGGTTCCTCATCGTCGGGACGCTGCCGACGCTTTGCAGTGCGTGCGCCTAGCCCCGAAGGAACTGCGACTCGAATCCGGTCGCGCGACAAGCGTTCCCGATGCGAACCATACGGGCCATCCACCGTTAGCACAATCGCCTTGAAACCAGCCCCCATGGCCCGATACGTGCGTTCGTAGGTTCCTTCCAAATCTGGTCCTGGGTAGAGTTGATACCACTTGGGAAAGGACGAAGCGGCTGCTACTTTTTCTAATTGTTGACTGGCATTCGTGCTTAGCGCCATCACGGTTTGCACTTTGGCCGCAGCCCTGGCCGTCGCAAATTCCCCTTCAGGTGTGGCCAAGCCATGGCCAGCAGTGGGTGCAATCAGAATTGGACAGGACAGTTTCGATCCAAATAAATTCAGGGAAAGATCCATCCCGCTGGTATCCACCATCATGCGCGGACGGAACGTGATCTTATCGAACGCTTCCCGGTTGTGACGGACGGACCATTCGTTGTCCACTCCTCCAGCAATGAAATCGTAATTCTGCTGAGGCAGGCGAGCCTTGCAAACTGGCTCAAATTCAAATACATTCACCAACTCTTCCAGAGACGGCATGCGCTCCCCGGTGTAGGGCAGATCACGTTGCGCACGGGCAAGTGGCGAAGCTGCAAGGTATGCAGCAAAGGCTTGAATATATTGGCGACGGGTGAATGGCATGGCTATCTGGGGTCGTGACAAATTTGACAATCGTTGGATGCGTTCTTCACGCGGTGGCAATCCATACAGGACTGCATGGAGATATCTTTTTCCCGATGCAGCGTATCCCGTTCAGCCACGGGGCCATGACAGGTAGCACACGTCACGCCTTCCACCGCATTGTGTTTGGAGTGGTTAAAACTTACCCAATCGGGGATTCGATATACAGGGGCCCAGGGGATGCGTTTTTGTTGCGTATGGAAGGCCGCCACTTTTTGTATAGCAACACTTTCCTTCTTAATCGTAGAGTGGCAACCCATACAGACTTCTGTTTTTGGCAAGCGGGCGAAGTCGCAAGGTGGGGGCATAGTGTGACAGGTGACACAGGCCACACTCTTTGCAGCGTGTAATTTATGGCTGAATGGAATGGGTTGTTCGGGCGCTGGACGTGGAAATTTTGGCTCAGGAAGTTGCCCGAATAAAACGGAAGCTGCAAACAAGGAAGCCAGAAAACGCATGGCCGCTATCGTATCACCGCTGGGGGTGGTTATGGACAACCACTTGGCCTGAATGTTAGCCTCACATTCGAGGTTCTAAATATGAAAAAGCTTCTTTTGCTCTCACTCGCTTCGCTTGCCGCATTCGCTCAAAACGGTACAACCCATCATCAGGTTGGAGACATGGCCCCTGACTTCGAGCTGAAAGGTTCCGACGGAAAGACTTACAAACTGTCTAGCTTCGCCGGAAAAAATCCCGTGGTCCTGGCCTTCTTCCCTGCTGCATTCACCGGTGGCTGCACGAAAGAGATGACTGCTTACCAGGCGAGCATCGCTAAGTTTACAGGGATGGATGTGAAAGTATTCGGCATCTCCACCGACAGTGGACCAACGCTGGCTCATTGGGCGAAAGAGTTGGGAGCAGAGTTCCCAATGTTGAGCGATATGATGCGTGGAACTTCTATGGCTTATGGCGTTTTAAATCCTACAGCAGGTGTGGCCAATCGGACGACATTCGTGGTCGGCGCAGATGGCAAGATCGTTGAGATCCTGGAAGGTGCCAAGGCTGTGGACATCTCTGGATCGGAAGGCGCATGCGCTCGGATCACCAAGAAGTAGTTTTTCAAAAAAATGTAGGGGCACCGTTTTTTGACTCGGGCCCCCATAAGTTGTTGGAATTCACCTATGGAAATTGAATTTACAACCCGGGTCTTCAAAGAGGGACGAACCTACATTGCCCACGCCGTGGAAATCGATGTTGCCTCCTGCGGTGCTACAAAAGATAAATCTGTTTGCAACTTGAAAGAAGCTGTCAGGCTATTCCTTGAAGAAGCTGAGAAGATTGGTACGATTGAGCAGATCCTTGCACAGGCGTTCAACAGATCTCAATGCCCTTGCCGCTGACACATGCCAAAGTGCCATTCAATTCACCACTACTGCGCCGACGCCAAAACTTCCTTAGGTCCCGGCTTGCCCCGCTGTCCGAAGCGCACTGTGCCATCTTTACCGATTAAATAAACGGTGCGCTTCACAATCAAACCATTCGTGTGATACAGTTCGCACACCTTTTGTTTATCATCCACCAACAGTGGAAAGGGGAAGTTGTACTTCTTCTTAAACTCTTGGTGCGATGTTGCCTTCTGTCCGTTGATACCGAACACCACAACATCTTTGCCTTGAAAGGCCTTCCAGTTGTCGCGGATTTCACACAACTGTTTAGTGCATACAGCGGTATCATCGCCAGGGTAAAAAACCAACACCACATTCTTCCCGCGTAACTTGGAAAGCGTGACGCTCTGACCGTCCTGGTCAACGGTTGTAAAGTCAGGTGCTGCGGTTCCTACCGCAAGTGGGTCGGAGAAAAGCCATCCAAACATAATAAGTAACAGTCCCATACTATATAGAGTAGATGAAGCAAATTGCGTTAGAGGCTCTAGATTTTGCACTGGGGCCGGAAGTGGAGTATGCCGACGTCCGCGTCGTTGAATCGAAGGACCGAACTGTATCGACGCGTAACGGCCGCGTGTCGCAAGTGGCCGCTACTGAATCCATGGGCATTGGGATTCGTGTCCTTATCAATGGCAGTTGGGGATTCGCCGCTACAGACCGATTGAATCGCGAAGGTCTTGCCGCCGCAGCACACCTTGCCAAAGAAATTGCCGTAGCCAGTGGCTTGGCTCGGAAAGAAAAAGCTGTGCTGGCCCCCGAAAATCAATACGTGGAAACGTGGATTGCGCCCTGCCTAGCCGACCCGTTTCTTACATCCGTAGAATCGAACATTCAATTGTTACTGGCCATTGACAGCGAATTGAGGCGCAACGCCGGTGTCACGTTGGCTGAAGGATCGTTGGTGTTTGACAGAATTCGGCAAGTGTTCGCTTCATCGATTGGAAGTCTCATTGACCAGACCAAAACTTCCACAGGCGCGGGGTACGCCGCTTACAGCTTTGCCAATGATGAAATTCAGAAACGATCGTTCCCCAATTCCTTTGGTGGTCAGTATCAGCTTAAGGGTTACGAAATGATTGAAGAATTAGACCTTTTGAAGCAAGCTCCCAGAATCGCTGAAGAGGCCGTGGCGCTGCATAAAGCTGACCAGTGCCCCTCTGGTGAATTTTCTCTCATCCTTGATTCCAGCCAATTGGGCTTGCAGATTCACGAATCCATTGGCCATCCCATTGAACTGGATCGTGTGCTGGGTTCTGAGGCAAATTATGCTGGAATGAGTTTTCTCACTCTTGATAAGCTTCGAGCTCTTCGCTATGGTTCGGACATTGTGAACGTAGTGTGCGACGCGACTCTGGCCCATGGTCCCGGATTGGGAACCTTCGCTTATGACGATGAAGGTGTTCCTGCACAATCCACGCCCATCATCAGCAACGGCTTGTTCACGGGCTACATGACATCGCGTGAGACTGCTGCTATTGTTGGCGATGCACGATCTAACGGGACGATGCGTGCTAAAAGTTGGGATCGGCTCCCGCTGATCCGCATGACCAATGTCAGCCTGCTTCCAGGGGCGCAGAGTTTGGAAGAAGTGTTCGACGTCCCGCATGGTATTTACATGGAGACCAACAAGAGTTGGTCCATTGATGACAAGCGTTACAACTTTCAATTCGGTTGCGAGATTGCTTGGGAGATCAAGAACGGCAAGCGCGTGCGGATGCTGAAAAATCCTACGTATAGCGGTATCTCCACTCATTTTTGGAACGCTTGCCAGGCGATTTCTAACCGGCAGCACTGGACGTTATGGGGCGTTCCCAATTGTGGCAAAGGGCAACCAGAACAGGTGATGGGCACAGGACACGGGGCAAGTCCATCGCGCTTCGGCGGCATCAAAGTGGGCAGTGGTTACCAGGCATGATGGATCCGAAACAGTGCTTGGCAATTGTGCAAACTGAAGCCCGGTCGATGGGTGTGCGCGATGTGGAATTAATTTTATCGGATACGACATCGTCGTTGACGCGCTTCGCCAACAATGCCATTCATCAGAATGTGACGGCGCAAGCGGGACACTGTTCGGTTCGCGTGGTTCTTAATAAAAAAACAGCGCGAGCGTCTACGAATCGGTTTACTGAGCAATCCATTCGTGAAGTCACAGGGCAAGCAGTGGCGTTGGCAAGATCAAGTGAAGCCGATGAGATGTTGCCCGCAATGAATGAACCGTCGAATGTGGAATCACAGCCACGATGGGCTGCAACAACGGCTTCCAGTTCGCCAACCTCCCGTGCACAAGCTGTTCGGGGGGCCATTGAGTTGGTGGAAGGTGCCGGGCAATCTGCTGCTGGAATTCTTTCCACAGATGTGTCGCATGAGTATCTATTGAACACAAATGGCGTGTTGCTTGAGCATGCGGAAACCATGTCGCGATTTTCTATCACGGCAACTGCCGCCGATAGCTCCGGCTGGGCTAAGGCGTCAGCCGTGGATCTGCAAGATCTGGATACGGCGAGTTTGGCAAAGCAGGCTTTGGAAAAAGCTCGGGCATCGGCTGCGCCCAAAGAGATCCCGCCCGATGCCTACACTGTGATTCTGGAACCGGCCGCAGTGCTCGATCTAGTGGGGCAAATCTTTGGGGATTTTTCAGCCGCAGCAATTGCCGAAGGCCGCAGCTTCCTAAGCGGTCGTCTTGGAATTAAATTGTTCGGGAATAACATCACCATCACCGATGACTGCTTCCATCCACTGCAAGCAGGCGCGCAATTTGATGGGGAAGGTGGGGCAAGGCAAAAGCTGGTGCTGGTGGACGGCGGTGTTCCAAGTGACGTCGCGCGTAGTCGATCCAGCGCTCTTCGCGACGGTGGCAAGCCTACCGGTCATGGTTTGCCATTGCCCAACGAAGCCGGTGAAGCGGTAACGAATATTGTGATTCATGGCGGCCATCATTCCATCGGTGACATGATTCGTCAAACCAAGCGCGGCATCCTGGTGACGCGCCTTTGGTACATCCGCGAAGTGGAGCAGTTTGAAAAGATCATGACCGGCATGACTCGCGACGGAACGTTTTTAATTGAAGACGGTCAACTGATTTGCGGCGTTCGCAACTTCCGCTTCAATCAAAGTGTCGTGAAATTGTTGAACAACGTGGAAATGCTTGGACCCACAGTGCGCACTTCCGGTGAGGAAACATTCGATATGGTAGTGCCCGCAATGAAGGTGAACGATTTCCATTTCACTGAAGTAACCAAGTTCTGAAATTCGGGG
>JANMWO010000519.1:0-4769 GCA_031394025.1 Acidobacteriota bacterium | reverse complement strand
CTGTTGTGCGCCAGTCTTAACTTTCATATGTCTTATTTATTGCTGGTCTTCTTATCCTTGCTGATGGTTACAGCCAGCGCTGCGGAGCGCTGGAAAATTAATTACTATTTCGACAAGCCCGATTCTGCTTTTGAAATGAGGGGCATTCAATTCCCTTCAGATCAACGTGGTTTCGTGTTCGGGGTAATCAACAGCACCAAAGAAAGGGAGAAGGGGGTAATGCTGATCACCAGCAATGGTGGTGCCAAGTGGACGGAAATTCCGTTGAAAGAAAATCCGGTGGCTCTCTCTTGCATTGATGATTCGCAGTGCTGGCTGGCCACTGAAAAAGGGATTTGGAAAACCGAGGAATCTGGCAGAGATTGGAAGAAGTTGAAAAAGCAGGATGGACTTTCTGCAATCCACTTTAGTTCTGCCAAGGAAGGCTATGCTTGCGGTTATCCAAAAGCTGTTTGGAAAACCACCGATGGGGGCCTCACCTGGGTTGTTCTTCCAGCGGCGAAAGCCTTGGAATCAAATGCTGAAACTTCTTCGTACGATGTAATTGCGCAGCACGAAAAGAATCTGATCATCGTCGGCACCAGTCGACCCAAGCGTATGGATGGAGGGCTTTTTCCTGATTGGATGGAACCGGAGCGGGCATCCCGGCGCCGACAATGGCCGTCGCTTTCGTTGATGCTGGATAGCCGCAATAGTGGGGAATCGTGGACTGCTTCCAGTGCTTCTTTGTTCGGTCGCATTCAAGGAATGGTGCTAGGAGACAACATTGGTGTCCTCCTACTTACTTTCGAAGAGAGCTTTGAAGTTGCCAGTGAAGTGTTGCAAGTGGACTATATCACCAGCAAAACCGCCACTATTTATCGCGACAAGAATCGTACGATTTCCTCCGTTTATATGGATCAAAAAGGGATGTCAACTATTGGCGGGACTGAGACGATTGGTTCCTTTCGGGCGAATCCAACCCCTTCCAAAGTGCATATTTTACGAGCTCAGTTATCAAAAAGCCAAACTGCAATTTGGGAAGAAATGCCGGTGGACTATCGCGCTGTGGCCCATCGTGTGATAGTGACTGGTTCGCCATCGGGCAAACTTTGGGCAGCTACAGACGCGGGCATGATTTTGGAATGGAAGAATTAGGCTGACTTTCTTTCTGCCGCAACCCCAGCCATCCAGGCACAAAAAATGGCCACGGCGATGCCAACAAATGGTCCTTGAAAGGAATGGGTCTGGTCCGTCACTCTTCCGACAATCCACATGAGCACTGCTCCGGCCAGGGAACCGATTCCGCCAGCCAAACCCATAGCCGTGGATACAGATTGTTTCGATACTTCCTGCGTCAAGGTCAGATACATAGACATCCACATTCCCAGCCCCAGGTTAGACGCCATCAGCACCGCTGTCATAGTGGTGCGATCCGCGATCCAAGGGACACTTGCCGCCAGTGCTACCAATGCCGTAGCCACGCTGAACACTGCGATTCTAGGCATCCGCAAGCATGCCAGTCCAAAAGTTAGATATCCCAAGTCAAGCCCCAAATAGATCAGCGTAAGAATCCATTTCATGTCTGATGAGCCTGGTGCCATGCCCCGTTCCTGATTGAAATATGTGGGCAACCAGTTTACGTTGTAATAAAGAATTGGGTTCACCGTGGATGTGATTACAGCTACTAACCAGAACTTTGGTTGACGCAAAACTTCTCCGTAACTGGCTGTTGCGCTGGCCATGGGAACGGCAGGCCACAGGTCTTTGAATTCTTCTCGCCGCGTAAACCAGACCCATGCAGCAAACCAGGCGAGTCCCATTAATCCAACGGTCACGAATCCCATGCGCCAGCCCGAAGCATTGGCGATGGTCAAAATAATCAACGGTGCGGTGAGTGCCCCAATGCTTTGGCCACTTGTGAAAATTCCATTGCCGATTGCCCGTTCCTTTTCAGGGAGTGCGCGCGACACTATTTTCAGTGCCCCTGGCCAGTTTGGCGATTCTGTAATTCCCAACAACACCCGGAACACTCCCAAGCTGAAAAATCCGGTGGTGAAGGAAGTCATCAATCCAACCATGGACCACAATAAAACGGCTCCTCCATAGGCCCAACGCAAGTTGGAACGATCCACGAGTCCTCCGGCTATGAACTGCGCGCCGGTATAGGAGAAGTAGAAGAGTGAGAATAATAATCCCAGCCGCTCATTGGTTAAGCCCAACTCTTGTTTCATCAATGGGGCCATCAGACTAAGCGTCTGTCTATCCAGGTAGTTGATTGTGGTGCCCAACAAAAGGAAGACACACAACGCCCAGCGTGAGCGAGTTTGAAGCATGAGGGTTAGTGTATAACTTTATCCAGCTTCTGGATAGCTGGCTGTGACGTCTTCTGATTCCACATCGCCCCGGCGCAGATACAAAGTTATGCAGAGGGCAGTCAAGCTGATAGCCAATCCGGCAATTCCGTCCGCAGCATAATGATATCTGCCATAAACAGTGGCCACAAGAATCAGGAAGGAGTTGATCAACAAGATGCGTCCAAACCATGGTCGTTCCGGCAACGCCAGCATCATACCAAACGCTGCAGAAAATGCTGCTGTAACGTGCCCACTAGGAAAGACACTGGTTTGGATATCGCCATGGTTCAAGATCCAGATATTGAATTGTCTCCACACCGTAAAGATATTGGGTAAGTCCAGCCCGGCGTGTTCTACGCGCGGTGAACCAGAAGGGAAATGCGAAATCATGGCGTAGGCGGAAAGTGTTCCCAGCAGGAACGGAAACATGTATTGTTCAATACGGTCACGCTTGCGCAGAATGTAAAAAGCAGCAATGGAAAATGGCGGTACAACGTACATCAGTAAGTAGGAGATCTCAATCATGGAAGGGATCACTGGACCTAAGCTTTCCACCGCAGCACGCAATCCTAATTCATTCAGCAGGTAGCGATCCCACGTCAGCCACAAGCGTTCCAATTCTTCCAGGTGGTAATCCACGCGGAACCAATTTATTTGCCAATAGGCGGCCAACACCAACGGAGCAGGAAGCCAGTCTCTAACCATACTGGTCCAACGTCGTCGATAGAAGGATGAGTCCAGATACCCTAGTGCAAAAAGCACTAACGGCACTGACAATCCAAGAAGGTTTTGCCATGCTGGCAAATTGTATTGGAGTACAAGAATACCGGTATAGCTGAAATAGGCTAGCAGTACCCACTCGCTAGGCCGGAACATTTCCGGTATGTTGCGGTTTGGTTCACTCATCTGAGAAGAATTTTAATAATACCGTGTTTCATCGTTCTTCCTGTTGAATTGTTATAGGCTCTTAATTATGCTTTGTCGCTTTTTCCATATCACAGCATTTGTTATGTTTTGCCTCACGCTGTCGGCTCAGACCGGATCGATTCAAGGTAGTGTCAAAGATCAATCTGAAGGCGTCATTCCTGCGGCCAAGGTAACGCTCACCAATCTGGAAACCGGTCTGCGTCGGGAAGTCACAACCAATGAATCGGGACTCTATAGCGTCCCCAGCCTGCCCGTTGGCCGCTACAAAGTGGGGGCTTCCAATAAAGGATTTTCTACGTCTGAAGTCCCCGATATCAAGTTGGACGTTGGCCAAGCCGCCCGAGTCGATTTCATATTGAAGCCCGGCACCTTGACGGAGAGCGTCAGTGTTTCAGCCACCGCAGCGCTGCTTGATTCCGAGACTTCCACTGTTGGCCAAGTGATCGATAACAAGCGAATTGTGGAATTGCCTTTGAACGGCCGCAATTTTCTGGAACTGGCACGACTCACGGCAGGTGCCGCTCCAGCACGTGGGTCCCGCCCGCAAAGTGAAGGAGTCTTCTCCGCTGGGGGGCAACACGGCTATCAAGTACAAGTGAATATTGATGGGGTGGACAACTCGGGAACTTATTCAGGTGGCCCGGTTGGCTTTGAAGCGCAAGCAGTGAAACCGTCAGTGGATGCGGTTGGTGAATTTCGCGTGGTCACCAATAATTTGTCGGCAGAATATGGGAATCGCATGGGCGGGCAGGTTTTCGTGAACATCAAATCAGGCACCAATCAAGTGCATGGTTCCGCCTATGAGTTTCTGCGCAACGCAAATTTGGATGGTACAAATTTCTTTGCCAATCGTGTTGGTGCCAAAAAACCTCCTTACAAACAGAATCAGTTTGGCGGAACGGTGGGAGGTCCTGTCCGCAAAGACAAAACATTTTTCTTCGCTTCATTCGAAGGTACGCGAACTCGCCTGGGACGTAGTTTTACTTCAACTGTTCCTGTCTTAGAAGAACGCAACGGAGATTTCAATCGCATCCGCCCTGTCTACGATCCTGCCACCACTTTGGGAACTGCCGCCAGTTTTACGCGTCAGCCATTTGCTGGAAACATTATTCCCAAAACTCGTTGGGACCCTTTGTTTCCTAAACTACTCAACTTGTATCCGACGCCCACCGACAATTCAAAGATAGTGAACAACTACTTTTATTCACCCAGCGAATCGAACAACGTGGATACTTACGATTTGAAGGGTGACCATAACATCAGTGATGGCAGCAGGCTCTCAGTGCGCTACAGCCGACGCAATCGCGACCGTTACGAGCCTGGTCCGCTACCATTGCCCGCCGATGGGGCACTGGCAACCACTACTAAGATTCGCAGCCAGAGTCTTGCGGCTGCCTACAATTTATCGCTCACCCCAACCATCGCCAATGAATTCCGTTTCGGCTTTAATAACATGCCAACCAGTTTCGACATCCCTTATGACACAGCCACTTTCGCTGATTACGG
>JANMWO010000502.1:0-2290 GCA_031394025.1 Acidobacteriota bacterium | reverse complement strand
ATTTACTCTCGGGAAATTATTTGGGGACTCGCCGAAGCCCACCAGGAAGCCGAATTCCGGCTCTATTACCGTAACCACCGTTTCCTATCCTCCCGCCATGAAGTTTACCCTTCCAATGCCAGAGCCCGCCTATTAAACAACCTGCCCTTTCTCCCTCAGTTCGATTTTTTCCACGGCCTCAACCAACGTCTGCCGCGCCGCAAAGCGAAACGCGCCGTGACCACTTTTCACGATCTATTCGTAATTTCAGGCGATTATTCCACTCCCGAGTTCCGCAAGCGATTCACGGAACAGGCCCGCGACGCCGCTGAAAAATCGGACCTAATCATTTGTGTCTCCCATTTCACCGCTGGTCAAGTGCAGGAACTACTGCAGGTGGACAAATCGAAATTACGCGTAGTGCACCATGGGGTCCGGTTCCCTGCCGCCAATCAGGAGCCGTTGCAGTTGAATCGTGACAAGAAGGTGATCCTGTTTGTAGGAGCCATTCAAAAGCGCAAGAATCTAGGGCGCTTAGTAAAAGCGTTTGAACAAGTAGGGGCAGATTGGAAATTGGTTTTGGCCGGTTCGTTGGGTTATGGATCTGCCGAAATTTTAGAGCAAATTGCCAACAGCCCTCGTCGAGCGGACATTGAACTGCCTGGCTACGTCACTGACTTGGAATTGGAAAACTGGTACGCCAACTGCGATATCTTCGCGTTCCCTTCCCTGGACGAAGGTTTTGGAATTCCGGTTCTGGAAGCCATGGGCTGGGGGATCCCCGTTTTCACGTCGGATCGTTCGGCCATCCCCGAAGTAACTGGCGATGCTGCGGTGCATGTCAATCCAGAAGATCAGGATGAAATGATTTTCGGGTTGAAAACATTGACAGAGCAAGCAGGTTTGCGCAGAAAGCTCTCTCAGATGGGCATGGAAAGGGCTGCGGAGTTCAGTTGGGAGGCGGCTGTAGATCAGACTTGGGCGGTCTATAAAGAACTGCTTTAATAGCTGATTACTTGGATTCTTCTTCCACGGAAATCTTCAAGGCTTTAAGAAATTTCTGATCTTGTGAGGTCCATTTCACTTTGCGAAGTGAATCGGGCACATTGGCCAGTCCATCCATTTCCCCGCCGTCTTCGCCGTGTCCATCGCGTTTGTTGAAGCCAATTGTGGCCTCCAGCACGAGAAACACGTCGTACCCGCCGCGCTTGATTTCGCCAATGGCGGCTGCAATGCGGTCAGAATCAGAAAGCGATTCGTTGATCGCGTTTCCCAGATCCTGCATCAACTCTTTGAGACGTTCGTCCAAATGATGCCCCTTGCTAATTCTTTTACAACCTATTCCAGAATACCACTCTTAGTTAACGGTGCTACCGTACTTTTCCCTAGGCGGTTCATCGGCACAACGCCATGTAATCTATAGGACGCCTATAATTAAGGTTGAGTTTCTACATATGTTTTCACTTGTGAAGCAGTTCTTCAAACAAGTAGTTCCCGGGGTGATCAAGCCCCTGCATGTTCTATGGAATGAAATCATTGGCTTCATTTTCATTTCCATGGCGGTGATCGGCATTTTCCGCACCTACAAGTTCTATGGGGAAGCCGCCCAAGACGAAGGTCAAGGTATAAAAATGCTTTTCAGCGGAGGCTTTGCGTTGATCATGCTCTACTTTGGACTCACTTCGTTTTGGCGCGCCAGGAAAATCGGCAAAGCTTCATGAAGGAGTTTCCCGGCCAGTACCCCTATACCAGGGGCATCTACCAAGACATGTATCGCACCCGACCCTGGACCATGCGACAGTACGCCGGGTTTGGGTCAGCAGAAGAATCGAACAGGCGATATCAGTATCTACTCTCCCAAGGCACTACTGGACTCTCCGTTGCCTTCGATCTACCCACTCAAATGGGGATGGATTCCGATCACCCCCTTGCAGCAGGTGAAGTTGGACGCGTGGGGGTGGCGATCTGTTCACTAGCCGATATGGAAGTGCTGTTTCACAAAATTGAGTTGGAAAAAGTGTCCACCTCAATGACCATTAATTCCACTGCCGCCATCCTTCTGTCTTTATACATGCTGGTGGCGCGGCGCCAAGGTGCCGATGCGAAGAAGCTGCAGGGCACCATTCAAAACGACATTTTGAAAGAGTACGCCGCCCGGGGCACTTACATTTATCCGCCCCGTGGAGCCATGCGGATCATCACAGATCTGTTTGCGTGGGCGCAAATGGAGATGCCCGAATGGAATACCATTTCTATCAGCGGCTATCACATTCGCGAAGCCGGGTCGACGGCGGTGCAGGAAGTGGCGTTC
>JANMWO010000493.1:0-5061 GCA_031394025.1 Acidobacteriota bacterium | reverse complement strand
TCAAAGGCGAGCGGGTGGCCCGTGGTGACTTGTTTGACGATGACTTGGAAGAGACGGCTAAGTAGCTATTTGAGACCTAAGCGAACGGCGTTTTGTGTTGGACACATCGGCAAGATTACAAACTGGTCCCCAAAATGTGTTAAAAATTCTAGGATAGTCTAGTAAAAAGGCCGCAACAGTATGCCGACAAAAAAACCACTTCCCACAGCCGAGTCAGCCAAGGAGAAGCAGGCCATTTCAACAACCAAAGAAGCCCACAAGCAGAGTGAGCCAGCAGTGCCCAATGCTGCGAAAAAAACATCTGGAACGGCTTTGAAATATCGTGAGGATCGCAATCCGGCGCACGCAAAATCCAGCGCTAGCGATGCCGCAAAAACGTCGGCCATCCACATGGCCGCAGCTAACGAATTACAGAAACAGAAAGAAACATTTGAAAAAGCGACCAAGCTTTTTAACTCGCGTAATTTTGCAGATGCGCAGAAGCTGTTTGAATTGGCCATTGCAGGGCCATCCATTGATATTGCCCATGTGGCTCGTCTGCACGTGAAAATGTGCGGGCAACGCCTGCAGAAATCGACGGTGCCGCTGGATACTCCAGAGGATCGCTATAACTTTGCTATTTCGTTGATCAATCAGCGAACCAATTTGGATGAAGCGGAACGTCACTTGAAAGCGGCAACCCAGGCCAAAGAAAATGCCGATCATTTTCATTACGCTCTGGCCCTTTGTTTAGGGCTGAACGGGGATTTCAATGGATGTAGTCATCACTTGGGGCGGGCCATTGCGTTGGCACCAAACAATCGATCGATTGCCAGGAACGATCCTGATTTCAAGGAAATTCTGCAGGCACCTCAGTTGCGGGAGTTGTTTTCCGCAACAAAGTAGATGCCAGATAAATCAGCTTTACGAATCGTCGCCATTGGTGGCGGCACCGGTTTATCCACACTTCTCAAAGGGCTGAAAAAGTATGCTCTGCCCACTGGAGGAGCGAAGCCGCGTCCCCCGGTTGCTGAAATTACGGCGGTGGTAACCGTTACTGATGACGGCGGAAGTTCGGGACGCTTGCGCAGAGTTTTCGACATTCTGCCCCCTGGCGATATTCGCAATTGCCTGGTGGCGCTTTCTGAAGATGAAGCCATGTTGGCCCGGCTGTTTCAATATCGCTTCCCCGATGGAAGTGGATTGAAAGGGCACAGCTTTGGTAATTTGTTTCTGGCGGCACTGACCAATATCACCGGAGACTTTGCCCATGCCGTAAGTTTTGCATCGGAGATTCTGGCGATTGCTGGTCGCATCCATCCGTCCACTGCTGCCAATGTGGTGCTGGAAGCGACGCTTGAAAATGGGGAAAAGGTGATTGGTGAAACGCGCATCAGTCGCAGTAAAGTTCGCATTAAAAGCCTGGCGCTGTCTCCCCATAAACCCAAACCTATTGAAGATACACTGCGGGCCATTGAGCAGGCAGATTTGATTACCCTGGGTCCGGGATCTTTGTTCACCAGTGTGATTCCTAATTTACTGGTGGATGGAATTCCTGAAGCGATTGCAAAATCCAACGCCCTGACTGCCTACTTCACGAATCTGATGTGGCAGCCGGGGGAAACGGAACACTTCAGCGCAGCCGACCATTTGCAGGCGATTCTTGACCATTCCCGGCAGGATCTGGTGGATTATATTGTTGTCAATACGAAGAACATGAGTCCGGAAGTTTTGGATCGATATGCGACACAACGTGCCTTGCCCGTGGATAGCGATTTTGACCGGCTGAAGAAGATGAGAGTCAGTGTTGTCAGCGAAATTTTGTTGGCGGAAACAGAAAAGATCAGGCACGATCCTGACCGGGCAGCGGAGGTTGCTATTAAGTTGGCTCGCCTGGGCCGACGCCGTCGTTTGATTCGTGAAACCAGATCGGATTCGGGTTCTATGTGATGGCATCGCGAGACGAACGATGCCCAATGGCAACTAGTTTTCCTGCATCCATATTTGGGATAACGTGTGGTTCAAAGACCGCTCCCTTGCGGTCACGGCTCTGTAACGGATACCGGCATTGCTAAAGTCTCACTGCTACTCAGGCGATACTTAGATTAGAGTGATGGATCCTCGTGTTTCTGTAGTTATCCTCGCGGCTGGTCTCGGCACGCGCATGAAATCGAAAACCGCAAAAGTTTTGCACCGGGCGGGCGGCTTGACCTTGGTGGAACATGTGGTTCGCACTGGTCAAATGTTGGTTGCTGCCTCTAGCGATATTGTGGTGATCACCGGGCACCAATCGGAAAAAGTGCACCAGACGTTGAGTTCCTATGGGGTACGGTTCGCCCTGCAAGCTGAACAAAAAGGAACAGGGCACGCCGTTCGCTGTGCGGAAGCGGCACTTCCTAAAGAAGGTTTCCTGGTGATTCTATCGGGCGATGCTCCGCTGGTTTCAGCCGATACGGTGCGCCGTCTGATAGCGTCGGAAGTAGAGTCTAGTGCGGCAGCCACCGTACTGACCACGCGCGTTGCCGACCCCTTCGGCTATGGCCGCATTCTGCGTGATGATCAGGGGAATGTGGCGGCCATTGTGGAACAGAAAGCGGCTACCCCGGATCAACTGAAAATAGACGAAATCAATTCCGGCATCTTCTGCTTTCGTGCGGAAACATTGTGGCAGTATATTGGTCAAATCTCGACGAACAATCCTGCGGGCGAATACTACCTGACTGACATTGTTGAAATCCTGCGGGAACAGGGCTTTCAGGTGAAGCCGTTTGAACTGCCTGTTGCCGATGAATTGTTGGGAATCAATACCCGCGTGGAACTGGCTGAAGTGGACCGCATTTTCCGCGCTGCCAAAGTGAAACAACTGATGCTGGATGGCGTCACCATTGAACGGCCGGATACGGTTACCATTGACGGCGACGTGACGGTGGCTCGCGATACTATCGTTGAATCTCACGTCAGGCTGTTGGGGAAAACAGTGATTGGCGAAGACTGTCAGATTGGTGCTGGGAGTGTCCTGCAAAATGTTCATTTGGGTTCTGATGTGAAAGTGGAGCCTTATAGTTTGATTGCCGATAGCCGAATTGGTTCGGGGGCCAGCGTAGGTCCGTTTGCCCGTTTGCGAATGAATAATGAGGTGGGGGACAACGTTCACATCGGCAATTTTGTCGAGCTGAAAAACACGCACATGGGGCAAGGGGCCAAGGCTGGACATTTGGCATATCTAGGGGATGCAAGCATTGGTCCTAAGGTCAATGTGGGTGCTGGAACCATTACCTGCAACTACGATGGGGTGAACAAGCATCGGACGGTGGTTGGGGAAGGCGCTTTTCTGGGCAGTAACTCCACTCTGGTGGCCCCTTTGGAAATTGGAGCAGGTGGCTATGTTGCAGCCGGTTCGGTGGTAACGGATGCGGTACCACAGGACGCTTTGGCGATTGGTCGCGGTCGCCAAATCAATAAAGACGGTTGGGCCAAGGTGCGTCGGGAGACGATTAAGAAGAAGTAGGAACGGTTTCCCCACTCAAAAATCAACCTCGTAGGTGAAATCCCTAAAAGGTTACAGGGGAAATGATATTTTTTATTAAGATCGAAACTCTGTGGTGTTTGCCGGGTTCAGGGATTTAGAATCAAGTAAAGGCATTCGTTAACGAGGAGTAGGCACTTGCAATCTAAATTTTTATTCATAATTGGCGGGGTTGTGGCGTCGCTATCGGTTTGGGGACAAGCGGCTCATCATCAGGACGTTTTAGCTGTGGAACATGCCGATTGCAGCTACTTCGGTAAAGATCGGGCTGCTTTTTCTGAAGCCGGATTGAACGCCCGGGGACGACAGCGGTTTGCGCTGAGCACTCTTACTGAAAGCGCGATGCGTGAGATGGGTTCGGCATCGGGACCGGATGTCAGCAATTTTGTTCCTGGCGGCAGCCGCACTTACGGTCAGCAAGCGACTGGTTCTTCCAGTTCTACTATCGACAGCAACATTTATGGAGTGCTGAAAGCGCAGAACATTCAACCTGCGGCAAAGTCCAACGATTACGAGTTCATCCGTCGGGTGACGTTAGACCTTACTGGTAAGGTTCCTCAAGTGGCGCGGGTGAAGGCATTTATAGCCGATTCGTCCGCCGACAAGCGTGCCAACTACGTCGACGAACTGCTTGCCAGCGACGCCTGGGTGGATAAGTGGACACAATACTTTGGCGATCAGTTCAAGAATACAGAACGTGTGACGTTCAACGGTTTGGTGCGCTATGCCAACGGTAGAGAAGCTTTTTACGACTACATCAAATCGGCTTTGGTAACGAAGAAGCCGTATGATCAGATGGCCCGCGAATTGATTTCAGCGGAAGGCGGGAACAGTTGGGATCAAGGTGAATTGAACTGGATTCTGGCGGGTCGGGTGATTAATGGACCAGCGCAGGATACCTATGATCAGATGGCTTCCAATGTTGCTGAAACCTTTCTTGGTATGTCGCAACTGAATTGCGTGATGTGCCACAACGGTCGGGGTCATCTGGACACGCTGTCTTTGTGGGGAAAGAGTGCCACGCGCATGGATGCGTGGGGAATGTCGGCATTCTTCGCCCCTACGAACATGGCGCTGGTGCGACCTGATCCAACGGTGAACAATTCACCCTATTATTGGAACGTCACCTCAACGCGCGGTCGAACCTATGCGCTGAACACGACTACTGGAAATCGTCCGACCAGGGCACCCGTTGGGACACAAAATGCTGTGGTTCCGAAGTATCCTTTTGGCGGCGTGGCTGCGGTACCTGCCTCAACACTCAACTTGCGACAGGCGGCGGCTGCTGCGGTCACCAGTGATTTCCAATTTGCCCGTGCTTCAGTGAACTACATGTGGAAGGAATTCTTCTCCCGGGGCTTGGTTGATCCGGTGAAGATGTTCGATCCAGCCAGGTTAGATCCTGACAATCCTCCGCCTGCTCCGTGGACATTGCAACCTTCCAACGCGAAGCTGCTGAAGGCATTCGACGACTCCGTGGTCGAGGCACGCGATGCGCTGCGCAACGAGACCGACGAGCACCTGACGTCGACCAAGTGGCGGTTGCTGGTGATGGG
>JANMWO010000483.1:0-11446 GCA_031394025.1 Acidobacteriota bacterium | reverse complement strand
ACTACATTCAAAATGAAGACAAGGTTGAGGTGGACGAAGAGTTTTTCACATCCGGCGAAGATCGAATTTTCCCTAAGGGATTGGCCGTCGGTAAAGCGGAAATTGTTCGTCCTGGCACTACTTTCAAGGAAGTTCAATTTGTTCCTTCGGGTCTTCAATCCGTTTTGGAAGAAGTGCTGATTGTGATTGAAGGAGTTCATCAGAGAATTCCCGATTTTCTGCCCGGCTTGCAGAATCCGGTGGTGCTGCAAACGCCCTTGCCTCCAGGGTTGAATGAAAAGCCCAGACCGCAGGAAGAGATCATCAACAGCATGAAGACCGATGCCGACCGCCTGCGGGAACGCTATACGGGAATTGGTTCCAAACGCAGCGTGGTGGGCCAGCCTGCACCGGATTATAATGCTGAACCTCCGCCGCCCAAGCCCATCACACCGGGTACGCCGAACCCCTCTGCCGCGCCTGTGAATCCAAATCCTACACCGCAAGGGGGCGCAGTGCCGCAGCGATGAGCGACTATTCCAATCAAATCCTGATTGATCGCCGGGGCAAGGACAGAGTATCGAAGTTTAAGCCAGCCGTGATGTTGCTGGTGCCACTGGCGGCGATTCTGTTTCAGGTCTATGTACCAATGTTTTTCAAGTATCTTTCCTACTTGGAATTGCCGGTACTGGTGACCGTTTATTTTTCGCTGATGAAGCAAAACCAGATTGTGGGCACGTTGGCCGGAGCAGCCATTGGGTTGGCCCAGGATTCGCTGGCCGACCATCCCCTGGGCATGTTCGGCATTGTGAAAACATTGGTGGGCTATTTTGCATCGTCCTTGAGCCTACGATTTGATGTGGAACACCCAGGCTTGCGATTCCTGGTAGGATTCTGCTTTTTCTGTTTCCATGAACTGTTGTATTGGATGCTTACCAGCGCCCTGTTGGGTCACGAAGGCGGCTTTGCAGCCGTCAGGACTCTGTTGGCGGGAGTCTTAAATGCGGCAGTAGCTGTTCCATTGTTCGCGTTATTAGATAAACTAAGGGAACGGCCTTAGCAGGTCTGCTCAACTAGTGCCCATCTTCACGGCAAAAACCCGGAACCCGCATTTCGATCTACAAGACAAGCCACCGTTACGTGACGACGATGCAAAGTTCGCCAGCAATAAAATCACAGTATTTCAATACATCACAGTAGCCATCTTTCTCTTTCTGATTGCCGGATTCTGGCGGCTTCAAGTACAGGAAGTGACCGCCTATCGCGAAGCAGCGGACCGCAACCGCATTAAATCTTTGCCATTGCCTGCGCCTCGTGGAAAAATTCTGGATCGCGATGGGCGCGTGATTGTGGATAACCACTCTACTTTTTCGGCTATTCTTTCCCGCTCAAATTTCAAGGAAGAACATTTACCATCCATCGCCGAAGGGCTGCACATGGACATGGAAGAGATGGAAAGTCGTCTGAAACGGTTCAAGAATCAACCTAGCTATCAAACGGTTTTCATCAAGGAAGGGTTGACGCCAGGAGAAATTCAGTTTGTGGAATCGCACAATGATCAGGACACGTTTCCAGAACTAGAACTAATCCATTCCTCAAAGCGAATGTATCCGCAGTATGGCGTGGCCGCGCATGTTCTTGGCTATACCGGCGAAATGAGTGAAGCGGAATTGAGTACGCCCGATTTTGCACAATTCAACCAGGGCGACGTGATCGGCAAAGCAGGCATTGAGCGCTACTACAACGATATTCTGATGGGTCAGGATGGCGTGAAAAGCGTGATTGTAGACAACAAAGGTCAGATTCAGGAAACACTTTCCAACACGCAAGCTATCCCTGGCAAAACCATTCAGTTAACGTTGGATTTGGATATTCAAATTGTGGCCGAATTGGTGTTGGGTGGTCGGCGTGGATCGGTGGTTGTGCTGGATCCGCGCAACGGTGAAATTCTGGCAATGGTTTCCAGCCCAACCTACGATCCCAACAAGTTCGCCGGTCGCATTCGTAAAGCCGATTGGGCGCAGATCATCAATAATCCTGACAATCCCATGTTGAACAGGGCCATTCAAGCACAGTTGGCCCCAGGGTCAACCTTCAAACCGATCGTGGCCATGGCAGGCCTTGAAGCCGGCGTGATCACTGAAAATACGACTTTCTTTTGTCCTGGCAGCGCTACCTTTTATGGCCACACGTACAAATGTCATAGCAGGCATGGCAGCGTTTCTTTGCGCTACGCTCTGGCCCAATCCTGCGATGTCTACTTCTACAATGTCGGCAACTTACTGGGCATAGACAAGCTTGCCGAATATGCCGGGATGACCGGGCTTGGGCAAAAAACGAATGTCGATTTGCCAAGTGAAAAATCGGGAATTCTTCCGTCGACGCAATGGAAGGCCCGGCAAGTTCGTACCAAATGGTTTGGTGGTGAAACAATTTCCGTGGCCATTGGGCAAGGTGCATTGATTGTGACGCCGCTGCAATTGGCTGCGGCAGTAGGTGGAATCGCGGTAGGCGGCATTTGGCCCAAGCCGCATTTGTTGAAGGACCAACCCCATGTGGATCCGTCAAGGAAGGCTGACTGGCAACCCAACCATATCTTAAATGTTGTGGGGGGAATGTACAGCGTGGTGAATGACAACTTCGGCACGGCCACTGCGGCGCGACTTCCTGGCATTGAGTTTTGCGGCAAGACGGGGACGGCACAACTGGCATCGAACGATTATTTAGCGAAACACAAAGAGATTAAAGACAACGCCTGGTTCGTAGGATTTGCGCCGCGAGTGAATCCTGAAATTGCGATTGTGGCATTGTTCGAGGCTGGTGAGCATGGCAAAGATGCTTCGGTGATTGCACGAAATGTGGCCAAGGCTTATTTCGATAAGAAGGCCCGCACACGGCGTCCTCCGCAGGTAGCGTATTTGCCATTTTCACGTCGCACGGTGGACAACTAAAATCATGGCAACCTATCGCAGCTTCAAAGATATTGACTGGGCCATGCTGGTGCTCACTCTAACCTTGTGCATGATTGGGATTCTGCAAATTTACAGTGCCACCCATGATTCCATTTGGAAAGATGCCTGGTGGAAGCAAATTATTTACGTGGTTACCGGCTTAATGCTGATGTGGATCATCATGACAATTGACTACCACACACTGTTGGGACAGGTACCAATCTTATATATAGTGCTGATAGTACTTTTAATCGTGACATTCATCATGGGTAAAAAGGTGTTTGGAGCTTCGCGCTGGATTCCCATGCCGCTGGGGTTCCGACTTCAGATCTCAGAATTCGCTAAACTGGTTATTGTGTTGATGGTGGCTCGGTGTTTGACCGAGCTGAAAGGAGATACGGTCGAGCTGTGGGATTTATTACGCCTTATCGCGTTGGTCGGCTTGCCTATGGTCCTGGTTATGAAACAACCGGATCTGGGTACTTCGCTCACCTATCTTCCTGCTTTGATCGTTGGGATATTTCTGGCCGGTTTGCGCTGGCAGTATGTGTTGGGCTTTGTAGTATTGTTGGCGATATCTATACCAATTGGCTGGCCTTTGTTGTTGCCCTATCAAAAGGCACGGCTGGCAACCATGGTGGATCCTTATGCCGATCCGCATGGTACCGGGTATCAGGTAATTCAGTCGAAGATCGCGGTAGGTCAGGGGGGAATGTGGGGCAGGGGTGCGACTCACGGCACTCAAACACAGCTCCGATTTCTGCCAGTGCCGCATACCGATTTTATTTTTTCCACGTTCGCCGAAGAACATGGGTTCGTGGGAGTAGTAGTTACGATGGGTTTGTATTTTCTTTTGCTCATGCAACTGGTGCAGAACGCCCAGACAGCGCCCGACCGGGCCGGTATGTATATCTGCATGGGCGTGGCGTCGGTGTTTTTGTTTCACATCCTGGTGAACGTCGGAATGGTAGTGGGGCAAATGCCGGTAACCGGTATTCCATTGCCTCTGCTATCCAGCGGCGGATCCAGCATGTGGAGCATGTTTTTAATGTTAGGGCTGGTCAACAATGTCCGGCTACGTAGATTTGTAAATTAGCGAGATGCAAGAAGCGGCGGTTGCTCGCACGCATGGTTTTTGGGTTCAGCAGTGGATGGACTTTTGATTAGAGTCCTCTAAGTGGCGCGGAGTTTTACTCCGCAGACAAGTATACGGTTGGTTTGGTGTTTTGAGCTTTTCTCGACCCGGCTGATTGGAACAAAGTTTTTAAGACAAAGCCACAAGGTTTGAATCCGGACTCCGTCGTGAGGATGAGCTCCTCGCCCGAAGCACGGAGATTTGCCAATGAGCAAAGAATTAGTAATCTCTTCCAATCGTCACGAAACAAAAGTGGCGGTTCTTGAAGATGATCAGTTAGTAGAACTGTTTTTTCAGCGGGCCAATGAGTATTCCCTGGCCGGCAGTATCCACAAAGGAAGAGTGACGCGGGTTCTACCCGGAATGCAGTCGGCGTTTGTGGACTTAGGTCTGGAACGCGATTGCTTCCTTTACGTCACCGATTTCTTTGAGGAAAATGACGACCTGGATGGCGTAGACGAGGCCAAGCCCGTTTCCGCCACAGCTTCTGTAGCCGCCAGCCAAAATCGTGGCGACCGTGGCGGGGAACGCAATGATCGCGGAGATCGCGGTGGCAATCGGGATCGCGGCGGTCGGGATCGTGGTCGGGACCGTAATAGTCGAGATCGGGATGGCGGCGAAGCACGTCGTGGACCGGTTGAAGCAGCCGCAGCACCTTCAGATTCCCTCGTAGTTACAGCAACAGAACCCACCGAAATTCCAGTGAAAGACGAAGCAGTTCAGGCAGTGGATGGCGAAGTGGCCTCCGTTGCCGGTGCACCTGGCACGGATGACAAGGGCAGGCGCAGACGCCGCGGTCGTCGTGGACGCGGTGGCTTCCCCGATTCAAAATACGCCAATGCGTCCGATTCAGTTGCTGAGGATGCAGAAGAAATCGTTGGCGGAGAGCCGACAACTTCTGAGCCCGTGGAACCGCTTATGGTTGCTGCGGTTGCTCCTTCAGCGGAAGAAGTTTTTCTGCTTCCAGGAGAATCGTTACGCAAATATCGCAACCCGAATGCAGCCCCTCCAGCAGATACCAGTTTCGCCCCGCGACGGCCAGTCTCTGCTCCGACTGCTGCTCCCATGGTAGAAAAACGAGCTTCGGAAACATTTAAGGAAGTACGCTCAGTAACCCAGCTTGCCCCAGTTGTGACACCAGTAATTGCTGAGGTCGTCACGCCAAAGCCGCCAACCCCGCCAGCCCCAATCGCCAAACTGGAATCGGAAGGGCTGAGTGCAATTGAGCCAACGTTTGAACGCGAAGGCGCGCTGCTGACAAATCCTGAAATTCAGGTCATTGAAGAAAATCGTTTAGAAGCAGCCGAAGAAGCGGCCTACGCTGCCATTGAGCAGGAACACACAGCCAAAGCCGGATCTCATGAGGCGCATTCCGTAGTTGAAGCAATTGAAGATGCCGATGCCCAGGAAGCCCATCTGAACCATGCAAGTGACGACGAACCCTGCGATTCAGTGGAAGAAGATGAGCATGAAGAAGTGGAAGGTTCCGAAGCCTTGGCCGAAGGCGAAGAAGGTTCAGCATCAGCCGGCGCTCCGCTAACAGCGAACGTGCGCGATCGTGATCGGAATTCAAAGTTCCAGCAATCCCGTGGCAGGCGTGGACGTCGTGGTAGAAGTCGTAACGATCGTCCTGACCGCCCAGCAGAAGGAACTGCCGCACCCGTTGGAGCAGCGGTGGAAGGCCAAGTTGCTGGGGCAGCCCCAGCTTTAGATCGAACGGATCGACCCGAGCGAACGGATCGTCCAGAACGGACAGAGCGTCCAGAACGAACCGAGCAGCGGCCGGAACGCGGGGATCGTCGTCAGAATCGTGCACCAGTCCCATCCATCACAGAATTGTTGAAGCCGGGCCAGGAAATTTTGGTTCAGGTGGCCAAAGAACCCATCGGCCAAAAAGGTGCCCGCATCACTTCGCACATCGCCCTACCGGGTCGCTACTGCGTGTTTATGCCAACCGTGGAGCACATGGGTGTGTCCCGCAAGATCGCTAGTGACGAAGAGCGTCAACGGTTGAAGCGCATTCTGCAAACACATCGTCAAAACCTAACTGGCGGCTTCATTATTCGCACCGCTGGCGAAGGCAAGACGGAAGAAGACATTGCCGCCGATATGCAATTCCTCCACAACCTGTGGATGGATATCAAGACCAAAGCGGAACGTCGTCCGGCACCGGTTCTGGTGCATCATGATCTGGACATCGTGCAGCGAATCCTGCGCGACCAGTTAACCACTACCTTCAAAAACATTTGGCTGGATAACGAGGAGATGTACGAATCTACTGTACATTTCGTTGAACGCTTTCAACCTGCTTTAGTGAATCGGGTACGTTTGTACACCCGTCCGGCGCCGATTTTCGATTCCTTTGGAGTAACTGCGGAACTGGAAAAAGCGCTTCGTCCAAAAGTGTGGCTGAAGAGCGGTGGCTACATTGTTATCAATCAGACGGAAGCTTTGGTGGCCATTGATATCAATACGGGTAAGTTCGTCGGCAAGTCGAACCGCCTGGAAGATACCATCGTCAAGACCAATACCGAGGCAGTGAAAGAAATTGTCCGGCAAATGCGATTGCGCGATTTAGGCGGCATCATTGTGGTCGATTTCATCGACATGGATGAGCGTAAGAATCGGGCAAAGGTGATGCAGGCCTTGGAAGATGCCATGCGCTCCGATCGCGCCCCGTACAAGATTCTGCAGTTCAACGATTTCGGTCTGGTGGCAATTACCCGCAAGCGCGTCAAGCAAAGTCTGGAACGCACCCTGTGTGCTCCTTGCCCTTATTGCGAAGGCGCGGGCTACGTGAAGAGTGTGCAGACGGTGATTGGTGAAATTCTCACCGAAGCAATGAAGATGGCCAAAGTGTTTGACGGCAAAGACGTCATCTTACGCGTCAATCCGGAAGTGGCCAAAGTGTTGAAATCCACTGAGACGCATTATTTGGAAGAGCTGGAAGGAATACTGGGAAAGCCTGTGATGGTAAAGGGCGATCCGTCGGTGCACCAGGAAAAGTTCGACATGGCGTCCTAAAAAATCGGAAAATAACAGGGCAGGCGCATTACGGCCTGCCCTTGGTGTATTTAAATGAAATCCTGGATTCTACTGCTGTTGCCGGTCTTCTGTTTTGGACAGGAGATCTACGTCCGTTCCGAGTTCCAACGTCCCGCGCCAGATGGCCAAGTGCTCCCCATAGATCGCATGAATCAAAAAGGTCGCGAGATCTTGTCGCCGCCAGTTCTGCGTAACGCATTCAGTTCGTTTCATGTCACGCTGGAGGCCCCGGCAGGCACACCGATCACAGTCTATATTGGATTAAATCCTGAAAACGCTTTGAAGGCAACTGTGTATTTGGAGAAGCACTTGCCCAGCGGAGAGCCGCAGGAATTGGAAGAAGTGAAGTTGCCGTATTCGGCTAAGATTCCCACACATGGTGCGCTGAACTTTCTACTGGATTTGTGGGTGGCCCCCGACGCGAAAGTCGAACGAGTAAAAGTGGAACCGCAGATGTGGATTCCTGATCGATGGATTACCTACCCCATGGAAGTTCGGGTGCTGGAAGCGGTGGTTCCTAAGCACACCCTTTCATCACTGAAACTACCCGAGTCCGAAGCGCGAGCAGATCGAATCGCATATCCCCTCATGAGGGAATTTCTGTGCCAGGCAGTAAGTTCCCCAACAGAAAAGTCGGCCCGGCCGAATGTACTGTCCCTTATGGATCGAAACGTGGCACAGGACATGGCATTGGCAGGAAAACTACCCAGAGTGCAAGCGCTGCAAGGGCTGCTAGGACCAACCGGGATATCGACGCCAGAGGCTTGGTGTGACAGTACGAAATCAGGTCCGCTGGAGTCCTTGCCGACGGAGTGGTTTTTAAGGGTGCGTGACTTTCTATACCGGGTCGCGGTAAACTGAGGGTGAGTTTACGACTCAACCAAAATTCTTGCGAGTCTCACAAGAATAGGTCGAAAACGGAGAGATGGCCGAGTGGTTTAAGGCGCACGCTTGGAAAGCGTGTGTAGGAGAAATCCTACCGAGGGTTCGAATCCCTCTCTCTCCGCCATCTTATCATCCCTAAAATTTGAGTTCTGCTGAAGCCTATGGTTGGTTTGGAAGAATGAGGTGGGGAAATGGTCGGGCTGGCGAGATTCGAACTCGCGACCTCTTGCACCCCAAGCAAGCGCGCTACCAGGCTGCGCCACAGCCCGACAATCGCTGTAACTTTACTATTCTAACAGCTCTTAACAACTTGCTGCAAAATTACTATTTCACAATTTTAGACTAGGTAATTCCATAGAGCATTCCCTCCACGCGGAGGTCCGCTTTCACTCGTCCTGGCCGCCTTCTGGCATGCCCGTTCGGTCATACAGACCAGACTCTAACGCGTCCTTAGCTATTTGGTCAAGAGCAGCCTTTCGCGCGGAATCACGACGCTTTTGATAGGCGACAAGGTCGTTGAGGAAAATCCGTCTATGGGTTCCGGCCATATGAAACGGCAATTCACCTGCATCAATAAGTTTAATCAGATGTGGCCTGGAAACACCCATCAGATCTGCAGCGCGCTGTGTGGTGAGTTGCTGGTTCTCGGGAATCAGGACAATGGCACGGCCCTGATTCATGTTGCGGACAATGTCCTTCAGCAACCCGAACACGGCAGGAGGTAGCGCCAAGCGTTCTCCATGCGCACCAACCAACGCCGGCGAACCGAGTTGGAGCATATGATGCAGCTCCCGGATTTGAGCGTTTTCTGATTCTGGTAAAGCGATAGATTCTTCAACCATGAGATGTCCTAGTTAAAAGATATCATCCATTCGCAATATCCGCAACGGAAAGCTCTAATCTATCGATTCGAGTTTCAGGATTTCCGCTACCTGCAAACGCAGTACGGGCGCGTGGTCAACCGCCGTCTGCCAGACAAGAGGCCAATGGATGCCAAAGTATTCGTGCACCAGAATGTTTCGCAGTCCCACGATATCGGGCCGGGGCACCGAATGGTGCCGAGCCATGATTTCTGGGGCAATCCGCGCGACCGCCTCACCGATGACGGTGAGCCTCTGCGCAATTGCGAAACATAGAGTTTCATTGGCCAGAAATTGAACCTCCGTAAGGTCCGTGGTCGCTTTCGCAAACCAGTCCAACGCCTCCAGAATGTCTTGCAGCCTTTGTTGATCACGCCGCATAGATGAGTCGGGCATCCGCAAGCACGCCGTCCCGGATGAGTGGCTTTAATGCAGGCTTGACGGCCAGATCAACCCTGCGGCCAATCAGGACGGTGAGTTCACGCATCATTGCAGATACGCCCAGTAAACCAGGACGGGCTCCGGGTAGAAAATCGACAAGGAGGTCGACGTCGCTATCAGGTCGCATCTCACCCCGCGCGGCGGAACCGAACAGGGATAACTCCCGGACCTGATGGCGGCGGCAGATCTCGGCAATTTGGGACTGGGGCAATTCAATTCCGGCGGCTATGGTCATAAGTTCAACTCACTAAATCCATCATCGGGACGAGCAAATTAGGCAAAGATCAATCGACCCCTAGGTTCAGGGATAGCACGCCCAAGTTCACGGGCTGTTTCGATCCATTGCGCAATGACCGTTTCGACGTTGGCCAAAGCGTCCTGACGAGTTGGTCCGTCCGCAGCGCAACCGGACAGTTCCGGGACTTCGGCTATAAAGGCATGATCTTCATTGCTCCAGTAAAGGATGACTTCGTACTTTGTCATAGTGTGTCTCCTGCGAGTCCATTAACCAACAATAACATTCCGCACTTGCTTCACCTGATAGGGTTTTGCTTGCGATCCGCGCGGCTGGAGATTCATGATCGTCTATGATTGCGTTGGAATCCGGGCTGGAATCCCGTAGAGCATTCCTTCCACGCTGAGGTCCTCATCCACGTCAGGCCAATGCACACCGTGGCCTTCGCCGAGGATTTCAAAACGATTCCGTTGTTCCGGTGAAGCATCACACAAGCGCCACGACCAAGCTAACGGAACGCTGACCACCCTGCCATCGACCAGATGGAATGTGATGAACTCATCCGTAACTGAAACGTCTTTCACTCTGGAATCAACGATCACCGCAGTGCTCACGCCACGCCTCCCGTATTTGTCTCAAGCTCGTTTGGATTGTCAGCCGAATCCGATTCAATTCCTGTGTTGAGAATCCCCGGTTTTGAGCCAGAGAAACAGGCTCTAGCCAAAATTTGCATAACAGTGAATCTCTTTGTACATGAAAGGAGGAGGGGTAGCTCATCATCCTACCAATTAGTTGGTGGAGCGGAATCCATAATTGAGAGGCTCGGGCTTGGAGGGCTTGCACTTCGCGGCTGTTGCGCCCAAAACAAAAGGTCCACCAATCTGCGCCACAGTTCAAGGAAAACTTTACTTCGTCCCCGACACTTTACTTGCCGCAAACACCCGAGCCTCCGCCCGCTTCGATGCCTCCAGAACATGTGCAATATCCATGTCCCCAGATGAAACCAGCAGCTTCCGCGCCTTATCCAGCGCCGCCTTCGCTCGCTCCAGATCAATCTGATCTGGCATCTCCGCTGACGTGCACAGTACGCGCGTTGTATCCCCGTTGATCTCCACGAAACCGCCGTGGACAACCACATGATGCAACGTGCCGCCTGTCTTGTAACTCAACTCGCCGAAGCCTAGTTCGCCAAGCAAAGCTGCGTGACCCGGCAACACTCCCAGGTACCCGTCAAGGCCCGGGATCTGTGCTTCCGTCACCGGCTCACGTGCAATGAGTCGTTCCGGCGTTGTGATTTCCAGCAAGAAAGTTTCCGCCATGATAAACCGGCTAGCCTAGCTGACCTTCTTCATTTCTTCAGCCTTCACTAACACATCTTCAATCGTCCCCTGCATGTAGAATGCCTGCTCAGGGATGTCGTCGTACTTGCCATCGCAAATCGCCTGGAAGCTCTTGATCGTATCCGCCAGCTTCACGTACTTGCCCTTGATGCCCGTGAACTGCTCGGCTACATGGAAAGGTTGCGAAAGGAAGTTCTGAATTCTACGAGCCCGACCCACAATCAACTTGTCCGTATCAGACAACTCGTCGATACCCAAGATCGCAATAATATCCTGCAAATCCTTATACCGTTGCAGTGTCTGCTTCACTTGCTGAGCGCAATCATAATGCTCCGCACCCAATACAGCCGGATCCAAAATACGGGACGTGGAAGCTAGCGGATCGACAGCCGGATAAATTCCAAGCGCCGCGATTTCGCGCGATAGATTCGTCGTTGCATCCAAGTGAGCAAACGCCGTGGCCGGTGCTGGATCCGTGTAATCGTCAGCCGGTACGTAAATCGCCTGCACCGAAGTGATGGAACCCTTTTTCGTCGACGTAATGCGTTCCTGCAATTCGCCCATTTCCGTGGCCA
>JANMWO010000476.1:0-13281 GCA_031394025.1 Acidobacteriota bacterium | reverse complement strand
ACCGCTTGCAGAATCGGTGAGTTTGAGGAGCTATAAGAAAATGCCACGTCGCGCCACTCAATAGAATCGGAGAACTTTTGCAGAGTTCGAGCATTGGGCTTCTCCTCGATCAATCGATGCTGATCCAGGTATTCAAACACTTTTTGCGACGCCCCCAGCCCTTGCTGAAAAATGTTGAAGATGCCCACCAGCCGTTTGGCTGGCTCGTATAACAAGACTAAGGACAACAGGAAAATGGTGAAATCACCTGCCGTCATCACTTGGTTCTGAATCTGCGTACGGGCGTAGGTGATCAACATCACAATTGTCGCCACGCCGAAAAACTCAATCAACGGAGAGGCAATGGATTGCTGGGCCACATACTTTAAGCTGCTGTTGCGCAACCTGTCGGCAGCCTTCAGAAATCTAGCCGATTCATGCTGTTCCCCCGCAAAACTCTTCACCACTTGCAGTCCGCTCAAAGCTTCCTGCATGATCTGATTCAGGTCTGCGGTGTGATCCTGCGCACGGCGCGTGGATCGGCGAATTCTGCGGCCCAGTTTCACCGTAGGGATTACAACAATGGGCAGTACCGTCAAACTGAACAGGGCCATTTTCCAATCCTGACTGAACACTACAAAAAGCAGGGCGATGGCCGCAAACATTTGCCGGAACCAATCGGCAAGAATATGGGCCGACGCCACTTGGATTTTGTCAATGTCGTTGAGGATGGAACTCATCAACTGGCCCGTAGTGTTCTGTTCAAAAAACGCTGTGTCCTGATGCAGAACATGGTCAAACACCTGGGCCCGAATATCCGTCACCACTTGCAAGCCAATACGATTGATCAGGTAATTTCCCAGGTAATCGGAAATTCCACGCACCAGAAAAGCCAGCAGAATCGCCGCTGCCACCATGCTCCAAACTTCGTTCAGGTGGAACGGCAAAATATCATTCAGGAAAATTTTGTGACCAGCGAACTCAAAAATCTTTACCGCTTCATCGGCTACATCGGGCGTCAGAACGTGGTCAATTACAGGACGGGCCAGCGTCACAATCAATCCGTAAGTAGCCCCGGCCACCGCCATCAGCAACACGCTGATAGACAGAAGTGGCAAATAACGAATGGAATAGCTGAGCAGCCTTTTCAATTGCTGTTCCTCAACTGTTCCACAGCGCACCAAACACGCTCAACTGAAATTTGAGCCAGCCCGTTAGGAGAATGAATCACTTCCGCTTTGGTTCGCCAGGGTGCCCAAATACAGGGGTTGGATGGTCCGAAAAGCACTACCGAAGGCACCCCGAAAGCAGCCGCCACATGGGCGGGACCACTATCATTACCCACGAACAACGAAGCTGATTTCATCAATGAAAAAATTGTATCCAGCGGCGCTCCACTGTGGCACTCAAACGTGGAGAAGGCAGATAGATCCTCACCCGGCCCGCCGATAAACACCGGGTCTAAATCCTCCAGCCGTTTCGCAATCTGTAGAAATCGTTCCGCTGGCCAGGCTTTCGATGCGATGGATGCCATGGGGTGAAAAATAGCGTAAGGGTTGCGGGTAGGCAGTGCCTTACAAAACAATTTCGCCTGGGGGATTTCTTTGCAAGGCACACCTAAATAAAACATAGCCGAAGCCATATGTTCAGCAGTGTGCACAATCCTTTCCTGACAAAATACTTGCTGCGCGCGAGGTACGGGAACATTGTAAATCCAACTGCCGGTATGGTGCGCAAAGCCCGCCCGCAGCCCAGCCAGGGAGAAACAGGTGATCCATTGGCTGCGCGTCCCACCATGAAAATTAATGGTCAGGTGAGGGCGAAACGGAGTTAGCGCGCAGACGCCGTCAGCAAGCGTCTGCATGACGTCCGGGTTCTGTTCAAACACCCGTCGAAAGCGATCCTCCACGGCCACTGCAATTTTCAAATCGGGCCGATACTCCTTCAACAGAGCCAGAGCAGGTGTGGTTAAAACACAATCGCCCAAGGATCGCAGCCGAATCACTGCAACACGGGCACCATGCGGCAGGCGGTCTAAGACACTAGCCATCCACTCGCGCTTCGTCAATCAACATTACTGGAATGTCGTCGCGAATGGGATAAACCCTTCGACACTGGGAACACTTCAGCCCGTTTTCATCGGCTTTCAATTCCACTGGTGCTTTGCACAGTGGGCAGACCAGTATGTCCAATAGTTCTTTACTGATGGCCATTTAAGCTCCTTGTTGCATTTCTGCCCGCGCCTTGGCCACAGCAGCCAGGTATTGACGGGCACGTTCTTCAAAAACTTCAAAGCGGCCTTCCTTGATTGTTTTTGCATCAATCAATTCGCCGCCCACAGCTACGGCTGAAGCGCCTGCTTTCAAAAACTCGCCCACCGTTTCCAGATTCACACCACCAGTGGGAATCATATCGATCTGTGGAAACGGTCCTTTTAGAGCCTTGATATATTTCGGGCCGCCCATGTTGCCGCAAGGGAAAACTTTCACAAAGTCCGCACCAGCTTCCCATGCCGTCAAAATTTCGGTAGGGGTCAGCGCCCCTGGGCAGATCACAATGGAATAGCGCTTGGCCAATTCAATGGTGGCCAGCTTCACGGCCGGGGTCACCAGAAATTGCGCACCCGCCAGAATGCAAGCCCGCGCTGTTTCCGGATCAAGCACCGTGCCTGCGCCCAAAATCATCTTGTCCCCAAAGGCATCGGCCAGCTTTTCCAGAGCTTTGATTGCCCCAGGAACGGTCATCGTGATCTCTGCCGAACGAATGCCGCCGTTGTAAACAGCTTCCATGGACCGAATCGCATTTTCAGCGGAATCGGTACGCACAATCGGAACAATGCCAATATCCAGGATGGCCGCAACAATTTTCTGTTTCTTCATGTAAACAGCCATTTTAGAACATTAGAAGCTCCGGCACATCGGAAATCCTAACTGAACTAGGGTCTTTACTTACTTGACCCACTGCGGCGAAACGCTCAGAATCAAAGCAGTATGGTACGCAATAGTCTTTTTTCCCTCAGCCTACTGGCTTGCACCTTCTCTTCGAACGCCCAAATCTCACCCGATGCCTCTCCAATAAATCCGAAGGCGATAGCGGTGGACACCGCTATCTTTGGAAAAGATCCCAAAGCAGTGGCTGTTCAACTGCCCGCAGGCGTCGATAAATGGCGCTTCGCCCATCAAAATGCGGCGGCCCTGGGTCACGTGAACATCAAGGCCCTGCGCGAATCTCCATTGTGGGCTGAAATGACGAAAGAAGCGCCCAGCGGCATGCCCGTAAGCCTGCTTGATGAAATCGATGAAATCTGGATGTCGGCACCTGCTGTTCCGCAGGTAAAATTGGTTGCCAGTGCTGCTCCGCCCAAGCCTCCACAGCCGTTGATCCTAATGACTGGAAAATTCCAGAATCCAGAATGGAAAAACATTTTCAAAAATCAGCCTGGCGTTGCCGGAGCCAGCGCGTTGTTAGTAGGTGACCTCCCTGTGGTGGCACTTGCCAAGCGGAGAATGCTTCTGCCAACCGCCCCGGCCACTGCATTGCGAAAACGGGCGAATGAATTGGGCGCAGCCAACGATGTTTTCTTCGTCATGAATAGTTTGGTCATGCCTTCAGAGACTTCGGTTGGTATGGCGGGAATGTTTGGACAGGTGAAAGGCATGGAACTAGCCTTCAGTCTGCGCCAGGATTTCCAATCGGAAATTCGTCTGTTAGCGGGCAAGGAAACGATTGATTCGGTGATGGGGATGTTTGAAATGATGCGAGGCCAAATGGGCCAAGGTCCTGACGCCCAAAAGCAGTTGGCCGATATGGCCAAGAACATTCAAGTGGACCGCATGGCGGAAGGCGTCAGCTTCAAATTCAAGATGTCCACCGCAGAGATTCGGGAAGCTATGGCCAAGCAGAAAGATCCTCGACCTTCGGTCAAACTGGATGAGACCACCAACATCAAAATTTCCGAACCAGCCGTGATTCCTCAGCCCGTGAAGCCCGGCAAAATCAGGATTCAAGGATTGGAAGAAGGTCCCAAGGAAATTCCTTACATCAAGAAGTAGTCCCTACATTGTCAGCAATGCGGCCATGGTCTCAATGCCATCCCACAGGTTTTGCAACCGGATGTTTTCGTTGTGACCGTGCTGATTGTTGTCATGATTGGCGATGGGCACAATGATCAGCGGTGTTGCCAGCTCCTGCTCAAACACAGACATGGGAACGCTGCCGCCAGACATGGGTAATCTTAAAACTTTGCCCCGTGCCGCCTCAATCGCCGAAACTACTTTGAGTGCCATTGGATGGTCCATCGCAATTCGTGCGGCATTGTAGCCTTCACTCAACGCAAACTTCATTACCCGGCTATGAGTTTTACGCTCTTCTTCGGTGGGTTCGCGATTTTCTACGACAAAGAATCCCTGCCCTCGTATATGGTCCAGAACCCTGGCCGTTGTAACTTTTGTATCCATCCCTTTCACCAAACGAATGTCCAGTGATGCGGTTGCGGTTACTGGAATCACGTTGCGCGATTCAGTTCCAACACCTGCACTTTCCAAGCCCCGTAGGTTCAGTGCGGGGAGCCCGATGCGTTCTTCTAACCTGGCTCCACCCTCAGTAGAATTCAGCCAAAGCTCGTCTTTTAGCGCCTGCTCTATATTCGGGAATTCAGCAATTGCCTTTCTTTCTAATGGTCCATAAGACTCCACACCTTTGTAGAAATCCTGAATCAAAACCTTGCCCTCAATATCCTTCATAGATGCCAATAGGTGGGTCAGCACCCAGGCTGGATTCGGAGCCCAGTTCCCATAATGACCACTGTGCAGTTCGCGCTTGGGGCCATAAACGGTGAGGTTGATTCCCATGGATCCTCGTGCGCCAAAAACGATTTGTTGCTGCCGATTTTGGTGAACTGGGCCATCGCAGAATAGCCATAAATCAGCGCCCAGCAGCTTCTTGTACTTGCGAAGAATCTCAGCCACGTGAGTGGAACCGGCCTCTTCTTCCCCTTCGTAGAAGAACTTATAGTTGCTTTTTAGCGCGATTTTGTCGTTTTTAAGAGCATCTAAGGCCACTATTTGTGACATTATTGCCGCTTTATCGTCACTACTGGAACGCGCCCAAATACGATTTTCTCGTATCGCGGGCTGAAACGGAGGGCTTATCCATTGCTTTGCATCCACCGGTTGCCCATCGTAATGGGCGTAAAATACGAACGTCTGGGTGGCCCCGGGGGTCTTGATCTCGCCATAAACAACAGGAGGGGCGTTGGGGATTCGCAGCAGTTGCGTGGCAACTCCACGACGTTCCAACATGGACTTTATAAGCTCTGCGTTCCGTTCTATATTGGCCAGATCACGGGCAATATTGGGGATTTCGAGGAGTTTCGAGAACTCGGCGAGGATAGCTGGTTCGTGCTTTTCCCGCCAATTGCGGGCAGCCCGACTGGCCTCCGTTTGACCGTAACAACAAAGCGCCAGACTAAAGCTCGCGGCGATTTTCCAAAGATTTCGACATTGTAACTTCATCAGCATACTCCAAATCACTGCCCACCGGGATTCCCATGGCAATGCGTGTCACCAATAACCCCAATGGTTTCAATAGTCTTGATATGTAGGCGGCGGTGGCTTCCCCTTCCACTGTGGGATTGGTGGCCAGAATGACTTCCTTCACTTCACCGGAATGCATCCGTTCCACCAGACTCTTAATCCGCAACTGCTCGGGCCCGATTCCCCTTAAGGGTGAGATGGATCCGTGCAAAATATGATACAAACCTTCAAACGTCCGAGTGCTTTCAATGGGCCAAATATTCGGTGGCTCTTCGACCACACAAATCACCGAGCGATCCCGATTCGGGTTGCGACAAATGTTACATTGTTCGCCGTCGCTAATGTTGTTGCAGATGTTGCACATGCCCAGCTTATCTTTAACATCCATAAGGGCTTTAGCCAGACGTTCGGCATCGTCTCTGGAAGATCGCAAAACAGAAAACGCCACCCGCTGCGCCGATTTTTGCCCAATACCGGGCAGGCGCCGTAACTCTTCAATTAACCGCGATAGGGGCTCGGCGAAATCGGGCATAGCCTAGAACATTCCGGGAGGCAGGCCTAAGCCGCCCATCATGCCAGACATCTTCGCCTGCGATTGATCGTCCACCTTTTTAGCAGCTTCGTTCACGGCAGCCATCACCATATCCTGCAGCATTTCCACATCGGAAGCCGCTTCGGAGTCGATCTTTACGCCAAGGACGTGCTTTTGCCCATCCATTTTGACTGTGACCATCCCGCCGCCCGAGGAGGCTTCCACTTTGATGGCAGCAATCTCTTTCTGCATCTGTTCCTGCATTTTTTGGGCCTGTTGCATCATGGCCTGCATGTTTCCAGGTAGTTTCACTTTTGCTACTCCTTCAAATCTCTAACTTGGCGAACTTCTGCTTCGGGAAATGCCTTTTGAAACCGTTGTACTTCAGGGTGAGCCAACGCTCTTTGCGATACTTCGTCGTCCAATTTTGGGCCGCTATCCTGTTTTGGCGGAGCGGCGACTGGGGCAGCGCCAGCCACGCCAGTTACAATTTTAATCCGTCTGGCACCCATGCCAATTTCCGATAAACCTTTGCGGAGATCAGCTTCACTCAGCGCCAACTTCCATTCAATAGGGGCGGCAAATGTGATCTCACTGCCTGTTTCGGTGATGGTGGAATTTTCAACGGCGTCGGCCGTAAAGGTCATGTTCATTTCCATCAACTGGGCATGTAGCTTCGCTTGCAGGCTACCTTCGGTGACTTGCGGTTTCGGCGCAGGGGGTGGCGGTGGCGGTGCTTGTTGCGGACGCGCTACTGCTGGGGCAATGGATCGCGCTGGGGCTGAAGTTGCACCGGAAGTGGCCGCAGGCCGCGCTGCAGTGGATGGACCCAAGTTCGCAATCGCTTCTTCAATTTTTTGCAGCTTCCCAGCATGCACCAACCGCAGTAACCCCAATTCCATATGCAGCCGGGGTTGAAGTGAATACTGTAACTGACGAAACAAGTCCAAAGTCAGGTTCAGGTAACGCGTTAAATCCTCTTCAGAGAAGGTAGCGGCCAATGACGCCATCTGCGCTTGTTCACTGGACGAAGCAGCAACCAGACGAGTTCCCGCACCAGTGATTTTCACCACCAACAGATTCCTAAAATGTCGACCCAATTCACGGCAGAAATGTTGCAGACTGGCACCGTTGCGTTCCAGTTCGCCAACAATTTCCAGCATTGCCTGGGATGTACCGGCTTTGATTGCACCAGTCACCTGACCCATCATATCCAGCGAGAAAAGCCCCAACAATCCGCGAACTTCGGTTGCGGAAAGCGTATTACCGCAACAGGCAATGGCTTGGTCTAATGCCGAAAGGGAATCGCGAACACTGCCTTCACCGGCGTGAGCCAGCAATGACAACGACTCTTCATCGGCAGTGATTCCTTCCTGCTCACAAATCCACTTCATGCGGGTGACAAGATCCTGAAAATCCACAGATCGGAAGCTGAACTGCTGGCATCGCGACCCGATGGTGACGGGGATTTTATGCGATTCCGTGGTGCACAGGATAAACACGGCCCATTCCGGTGGCTCTTCCAACGTCTTCAGCAAGGCGTTGAACGCTTCGCTGGTAATCTGGTGAGCTTCGTCAATGATAAAGACTTTGAATCGATCCCGCGCCGGACGATAGCGGACGCCCTCGCGCAGTTCGCGCATTTCATTGATGCCACGGTTGGATGCGGCGTCAATTTCAATGACGTCTACTGAATTGCCAGCGGTAACTTCACGGCAACTGGCGCAATTATCGCAAGGCTTGTTGGTAGGGCCTTCAATGCAATTCAGGCATCGAGCCATAATGCGGGCAACGGTGGTTTTCCCGGTGCCACGCTGCCCGGAAAAAATATAGCCATGGGCGATGCGAGAGGCATTAATGGCATTTTCAAGCGTCGTCCGCACGTGTTCCTGGCTGACGAGTTCTTCAAATGCCTGGGGGCGATACTTGCGGGCGATAACTTGATACATGCCGATGATTTTTATCAGACCCCGGGTGATCCGCGGCACACAGGAATCACCACTACCGTTGCTTCCTTCCGGACCTGGCGGGGTTTGCAGCTACCCATTGCACGAAGCCCGGAGCCTGAGACTTTATGGTAGCATCAACGGCGGAAAATCCGGCATTTTGTGAAAGGGTGTTTCTGCAATAAAGAGCTTCCCAGCATTAGGGGCGATGGTCCGAGTTTCAGCGGACATTCCTTCTACTGCGGTAGTGAAGAGCAGCATCACTTTGCCATCGATTTCCACGAACTCCGGGCAAGTAACTCGCGGGGAACCAGGGAGCACCCATTCGCACAAAATCACACTGGTTTCCAGGCAGATCTGTTGGGCCAAACCATTGGCCACATGGTCTGGATTGAAGAAGGCCACAATGACACTTTTTCCATCAGGGGAAGGGCGCATTCCATCGGGAAATGCGGGCAGCGCTGCTGGATCAATGAGTACAGACCGATCCAGCACTTGTGTCAGATCGGCGTGCAGGTGGTATCGAGTAATGGTCTTCGGCGTCGAATCAATGTCGATGAGCATGGTGCCTTTCAGGAATTTCCCATTGGAACAAGTTTGCCCATCCAGCACGGTGGACACTTTGCCAGTGGCGGAATTGAAATGATGCAACGCGGCAATGGCCTGGTTGAATTCCAGATGCTTGGTGCCAAACAGCAGGCCACCTTCAACGGCCAAACCGTCATTGATAATGACACGCTCGTCTGCAGTTACGATGATCCCTGTTTCCTCAATTGCTCCGGTTAGAAGATTGCAATAGATCAGCGTGCGTTCCATTCCGACCAAAACAATTCCCGGACGTTGCGTTTCGCAAAAGAAGCCGGGTCGACCGGGCAAGGGGATGGAGTGGTTCTTGAGTGATGCCAGATTGAGGACGTTGAGGCTGCCTTCGAGCAGATCGGAAGCATGCTGAATTGCCACCCAACCGAGCAGCCCTTTTCCGTCAGGATGATTTTGCAGAACACGCGGACCTTCAGGAAGGAAGCGCAGCGCTTCGGAAGGGGGCGTATAGAAAGGTTTGGCGATGTATCGTGGAGGTGGCAATACTTGATGGTATCGGAATGTGGAGCTGACTGGCTGTATGTTGGTGGATCAGAAATCTTGCGAGAGTGCGCGGCGTGCCATTGTCAATCTCCATGGAAATCTATGCGGATTAGGACCATATCCCCGAATTGGAAAATCATCGATTAACTGCTCGAAAATCGCGTCTTCAGGAGCATATGCTGCCCGGAAGCTTTGTTGTCCAATTTTTCGCCATGTGTCGTCACCATCGTCTAAGTTGCTATCGATTTCCGGCGGAAGAGTAATTTGGTCGCCTGGGGTAAGCGTGCCTTCGAATTGTACGGTTCGCATCATTCCATTACTCTCAACAAGGTATCTTCTTCTGTTATCTGTTATTGTCACAGGTCTTGGCAGCAAACGCAGATCACAACTGCCATGTAATTGGGCCTGGGACGTGAGCTGAAGTTAATTAAAGATGTCAAAAATTGATGGTATCGAAATTTGGCTGGAGCAGAAAATGTTGCTCATACGTGCAGACGGGCCACTTCAGGGGCGGCTGGTGCCCCTCGCAGAAGGCCTTCTGTACTCAGGTCTTCGTCAATGTCCGGCCAGTGAATCCCATAGCCTGCTCCGCTTACTTTCCAACGAGAGCGTTGCTCAGGAGTAGCGTTCATGAGTCGGGGATACCAGGTAAGTGGAACAGTAATTGTACGCCCGTCTAAAAGGTCTACGGCCAGTGCATCGTCACTGAAGGTTACGTCTCGCACGCGTTCTCCAGAATTGGGACCGGAGTTAGAAAAGGAAGTGCTCATGCCATTTCTCCAATAATAGATTATTGTTCTCTACCACCAACCGATGAATTCTACGGAGTTCTGACGGAGCGAATCCAAGGTTCCGAGAGAGCGCCACGGTGCCCAGCCAAAACTTTGCTGATTGCTCATCTCGATCGACATGAATGTGGGGAGGCTCATTCGGCTCATGACTGTAAAAATACATACGGTACGGCCCCACCATTAGTATGGTTGGCACGCCTTCAGTATCTCATGCTTGCTTTTTAATTGTCGTATTGCGCCGGGGCTTGAACCGTTCACTCATTTGTAACCTCGACCAACTTGGCTTTGTCGGGAAGCTAGATGGTTCCAAGCAAACTGCGGTATACCCGCGGACTTCTGGATCAACTCGATCACGATAAGAATTTCATACTTCTAGGGCATACTGCGGTATGTAACGTGTTGCCATGCGTCCAACCTTGTAATGCCAATCCATTCATCGCGTGACACAACTTACACAACTGCGAAGCTAGCTGGTTTTGGAATTGGATAGCCCTCTTCGTTCAAACCTTCAAGATGAAATTCGATTGCTTCGCGGATCAATATTTCCACCTCTTCTCGTGAACTCCCGGTAGAGATGACGCCTGGAAGATCGGGTACGTAGGCACCCCAAGAGGAAGGCCCCTTTTTCAAAAATCACTGTATAGGTAATCATCCATCAGACTCCAGCAGCCAAATCAGATCCGACTCTTCACTTCTCAGCCAGCCAAGCCAGAAACATGCCATCGGGGGCCACATCTTCCCAGTAGCTAATGGGCATGCTGCTCACTGTGCGACAGTGCTTGCGTAGCATTTTCTCCATCTCTTCCCGACTAAACCAGCGCTCCCAAAGGGGCGTGTTGAGCTTGCCCCAGTGCTCCACATTTTTATCGATCACTACGATGCGGCCACCTGGCTTCACCACTCTACAAAGTTCCTCAACTGCTTTTTCAATTTCCACAGCATGTTCCAAACTCTCTGTGGCGTAGGCCCCGTCGAAGCATTCCGTTCGGTACGGCAATGCCGTAAGGGAACCGGTGCAGCGTTGCAAATCTGTTGGCGCATATTGCAGCATAGCTTCCGCTAGATCCATACAATGCACGGCGGCTTGAAGGTTACGATCTTTTACGATTCTGGCGAAGCGGCCCTTGCCACAACCTGCATCGAGGACGCGCTTGCCGTTCAAATCACCGAGGTATTCGGCAATCAATTTGACGTGATAAATACGAGGGTCAATGGTGGAAGGGAAATGTTCTTCATCCGTGGCAGCCTCATTAAACGTACGACGGATCTGCTCTCGCAAATCCGCCGTCAGTTCCAGAGTTTTCGGCTTCTTCCCAATGAAGCGATCAAGCCAGGACATTTATGCCTTGGTTAAAAAGATGGGAAGACCCAACTTGTTTGAGTAATTCGGACGAAAGCGTTCGCGATTGTACATGGTATCCAGCTCCACTTTGCGCGGCCCAAGCTTCGGATCTGGAATGGGAACCATAGCATAACAACCATGATTGATAGCGGTCATCAAGCCACTTTTGCCTTCTACAATGGCATCTAACGCCATGTTCCCGAATGTGCCTGCAATCAGCTTATCCACAAAATCAGGACTGCCGGAACGAAGGTCGTAGGTCAGGTCGCTGGCGATTGTTTCTTCGCCGGAAACCTTCTTGATGAGATCAGCAAAACTTTCGCCGACGTTCGCTTTCTTACGATGGCCGTAAGCATCGGGCTCACCGTACTCCGTGGCTTCGTAACCGACCCATTCGGCACCTTCACTTAAGACCACAAGGGCGTAATTGCTGGGATTATTGCGCTTGTCTTTCAGGATCAGTTCAATCATCTTTTCTTTATCGAACTTGAATTCCGGGATGCCGCAGCGAAGTGAATTTACGTAAGCAGTGTAAAGGGCAGTGTATCCGGCATCGCGTCCAAAAATGCGGAACACACCCACCCGTTCGTGCGAACCAACGGTTGTCCGCTGCCGTTGAATGGCGTCGGTAGCGCGGCTGATGGCCGTTGAAAAACCGATGCAATATTCGGTGTTGCGAACATCGTTATCCATGGTCTTGGGAATGGAAATAACTTTCACACCCAACTTATCCAAGGTGGCTGCATAGCTAAGCGTATCGTCACCGCCAATGGCGATAAGATAATCCAATTGCAGTGTTTCCAGATTCTTTAACACGGTCTTGGAAACGTCATAGACTGTGTTGGTGACGCCGCCTTTGGTCACTTCGCTGGTCGGATAATCAGCGGCGTTCAAATGAGCGGCAACCTTCTTCATCTTGGAAGGATTCGTTCGACTGGAGTGCAAATATGTACCGCCTGTGCGGTCAATCGTTCGAGTGTTAGTGCGATCCAGTGGAAGAATATAACGGGTGCGGCTGGCTTCATCGTCGAAATTGACATGGGTTAAACCTTCCCATCCTCGACGAATGCCAATCACTTGCATTCCCAGTTCGCTACCTCTATAAACTACGCTCTTGATGACAGAATTGAGGCCGGGTACGTCACCGCCTCCGGTTAAAATACCAATGCGCCTGGTTGCCATGAAACTCCTATGTTTTGGGGATTTATACCCCTAGTATACCGTGTTGAATGGCAGGAAAAAGCAAGGTCAATTCAGGCGGCAGGATACGGCAACGTAGTTTGGTCTATCGGCGGCAGTTTTGTGTCGAAAGCTATTCACAACCTGGCAATCATCGAGGAGAAACACTCCCGGAAGTTGCAGAATATCGCCTTGTTGACGACCTATGCCGTGGCCGTCAAATAACCCGGCACGGAGCCCTCTCCAAATGACTTTGGGGCTGGCCACTTGGCCCAGCGTGCCGCGCTTTAATCCGAAGGCTTCGTAAAGCAGTTGGTTGGAATCGTAGATGGTTTCAATGTTTTGAAGCCCATGCTGTGCAAGCAATTTTGTAGCCGCCGCTTCATTTCCAAAATGAACAATCACAATGCTGGTGCCAGACGCTTCAATGGCTTGGCGAACTTTGGAAATGTCGGCCACTGCCTCATGACAAAAAGTGCAGCCAGCATGGCGTAAGAATACAACCAGGACGGGCTTGATTTTGGATAAAGCAGCCAGATCAGAACCGGATTTGGTGAGCTTTTCACTCAACAACTTTGCCACGGTGGATGGGTCAGTTGCTGAAGACACCCGTATTTTACGCTTGAAAAAGTTAAACATGAAAAACCGGTACTCCAGGTTGTGAAAACAATCTCACCCCATTAGAAAGTGAGATTCCGAAATGCGTGGGTCGGGCTCAAAATATTTCAGTTAAGCCAAGTGTGCCAAAACCATTTGAGCAACAAACACGAACGAAACGTCCATCCTATTGTACGAAGCCAATTGGTGGTTACCAGCCTATCTATCGTATCCACGGCATACGTTTTGCTCAACAGTTCATGGGCGGGGATCTGCAGCAACAGCCTGGATAGCCAAA
>JANMWO010000455.1:0-34869 GCA_031394025.1 Acidobacteriota bacterium | reverse complement strand
GCTAAGCTGCCTAGTCCTAAATACGATTTCGACAATAGATTACGTCGCGTCATTCGTTCATTACTCCATATAAAGGAACTCATTGGAGTTCATCAAAACACGGCAAACAGCATCCAGCTTACCGGCGAATTGGGTGAAGCGAACCATTTCCTCTTCGCGAGGTTCGCGGTTCAAAGTAATCTCAAAGGCACGACGAATTTGCGACGAAATATTCGCCCCCGTCTCCTTGATAATTCGATTGGCCAATACCGCCGATTCCTCATTGCTCAAGTAGCCATTCATCATCGCCAATGCTTGCAGGGGCGTGGTAGTGGTGCTGCGCCTGTCACAGGATTCGCTGAACACAATGGCATCGAAGTTGGCCATCATGGGCAGCGGTAGTGAACGTCGTTGAAAGATATAAACAGAGCGGCGGCGCGCATCTTCGTCCTTCTCATTGGGCTCCCACATTAAGCCCCCGTTGCGGCCATAGCGGGCGAAATCGGCTAAGTCGGCAGGAAGCGGAGGAAACACACTGGGACCGCCCATTTCAAGGTTCAAACGCCCACTGGCTTGCAGCATACTATCGCGCAGAACTTCTGCTTCTAACCGCCGACGATTGAATTTCCATAACAGACGATTCGCCGGATCTTTCGGATTTTCTTTTAGCACCGGATGATCCGCCGCTTGCTGATAAGTAGCGGACATCACCATTAACTTGTGCATCTTTTTGATATCCCAACCCTCATCCATGAAGCGGTTGGCCAAGTAGTCCAAGAGCTCCGGGTGCGATGGACGATCTCCGTTCTTGCCGAAGTCGCTGGTGGTGCGCACAATGCCTTGGCCAAAGTGATACTGCCACATGCGATTCACCCAGACACGCGCGGTTAGAGGATTTTCTTTGTTGGCAATCCACTTGGCCAACGTCAAGCGTAAGCCGCGAGTTGGATATTGACGGTAGCGGTCCGTAATAATTTCTGCGGGCTTGGAATTACCCGTAATGCTGGATGGGAAACCGGGCTCCACCGCTTCACCAGGCTGGCGATAATCTCCACGAATCAGAATACGAGCAGGTGCAATATCAGGGCCTGAAGGCGGCCCAGGAGCAACTTGCACACCCAATACGCTGGTGTTCCAACGGCCCATGCGGAGTCGATAGACATCCAGTTTGGCGCTGAGTTCCCCGAAACGTGCTTTCTCTTCTTTCGAAAAAACGGACTTGCCAGAATACTTGGCGTTGGCTTCGGACCTTACATCTTCCAGATCCAGAGATTCAAAGCGCTTGGCCGGTTCAGCGTCGGGAAGCGCGTATGCCTTCTTCAGCTTGACGAGAAGCACCGATTCATTGGCTTCCAAGGCTTTCTGTTCTGGAGGATCCTGCGTTCGATTCGCATCTTCCACAACATCGGCATGCTGTTGACGTTCAACTTCGGTGAAGATCCGTTGCGGTTTCAGGCGCAATTCCAAACGAAGGTCGGCTACAAGTATTTCCTTACTTTGAGAACGCTCTTTGCGGGCAGCAATCAACTAGGCCAACAGTTCTTTCTCAAATGCATCCAGCTCTTTCTTTTCCAGACCCTCGTTCAATTGCTTTTGCAACTCACTGATTTTTGCTTTGGCTTTAGCCGCAAACACTGCGTCCTTGTAGGGAACATCCAGCCCCCCAGTGGCTTCTGTTGCTTGAAAAAAAGCTTGCAGCCGGTAATAATCCTTGGTTGGAATTGGATCGTATTTATGATCGTGACAGCGTGCGCAGCCCATGGTCAGGCCTAGAAATACAGAGGAGGTTGCTGTGGTCACTTCACTCAAATAATTTTGCCGCACATCAGCCGCCACCAGATTTGAGCGATCCCACGGGGCCATGCGCAGAAAGCCAGTGGGAACAAATCCTTGTGGATCGGGCTGATAGTTATTGCGGGTCATGGAGTGTTCATCGCCACCGCCCAGTTGTTTGATGATGAAGGTGTCGTAGGGCAGGTTGCGATTGAAAGCGTCAATCACCCAATCGCGATATCGCCAGGCGTTGCCAATGGCACCATCGCCCTCCAGGCCTGATGTTTCGCCGTAACGGGCAAGGTCCAGCCAGTGACGTCCCCAACGCTCACCATAGCGGGTGTCGGTCAAAAGACGGTCCACCATTTTCTCGTAAGCTTCAGGCGAAGTATCGGCAAGAAAAGCGTTCAACTCTTCAGTGGATGGCGGCAGTCCAACCAGATCAAAATGCAACCGCCGGGCCAGAGTGCGCTTGGTGGCGGTCGGTGCAGGAACTATTTCTGCCTGCTCCAATTTACGAAGCACAAAAGCATCAATTGGATTTTGGACCCAGGAGGTATTCCTGACGGTAGGCGGAACAGCTTTCGAAGGCATTTCAAACGGCCATCGCCAATCTGTTTTCTTGACAGCCTGTTCAGCGGGAAGCGAGAGAATCCAAGCCTCAATTCGGTCAATATCTGCTTTAGCCAGTGACCGACCCATAGGCATGCCAGGGGCAAGTTCTCCTTTCAGCATTTTTACAAGAGGACTCTGTTCCGGATGCCCCGGTACAATGGCTTGCCCATGCTTGTTCCCACCAAGTCGAATGGCATCGGCGGAGACGACTGAGAATCCAGAAGTCTTGACCTTTTCAGAATGACACTCGCCACAATTGGTCGCAAAAATCGTAGCCACGATAGGCGGTAAATCCAGCGGACCCGCCGACAAGGACAACGAGAAATATAGACAAACCGCGAGACAATAAATAGGCGTTCTGTTGGTTTTATCGGTGTTGTTCATCTGCGTCATCTGCGGATAACTCTTATACTTTCTCAACAACCTTCAACAGTGCTGTCAGCGACGTCCGACTAGCATGCGCTTTGCCCTGCGGACTCCTATAATGAGTCTCCAACGTGAACTTCCCTTTATAGCCATCTTTCAACAAAGCCCGGATCTGTCCAAGGTTATCCATCTCACCTTCGCCTACGGCGCACCAATCCACTTTGCCATCGGCACCTTTCTTGAAGTCGCGAAGATGCACATGAAAAATGCGCGCCGGGTCTAGCATTTTGTATCCGGTGGGGAAACTTGTTTCCAAAGTTTGGGCAGCGTTGTTGGGATCCCAGGTGAGGCCAAAGTTATCTTCTTTGACGTGCTTCAGCACAGCCGCAGTCTGCGTGCTGGACCAAACATAGCTGGTATTCACATTCTCCATTGCCAAACGGATTCCCTGGGCTTTGGCTTTTTTGGCCGCATGACTAAGCAGTTCATAAATTCGGGGATAGTTGGCTTTGTCCGGCTCACTGCCGGTTTTATAGGTGAAGCCGAAAACTCGTAACTGATCGGTGCCCATGATTTTTGCCCGGACAATGGCGCGGTCCAGCATTTCCCATTGCTTGTCCAAAGTAGCCTGCCCTTCGGTTGTTTCAGCAGGCAAAGGAATCTTAAAGAAACTGGTTCCAAGTATGGAAAGTTTGATCTGATATTCATCGAAAATCTTGCGCAGTTCCTGAATCTTCTCCACCGGCTGTTCGGTATTGTACTTTCCCCAGACACTGCGCACTTCGGCCCAGTTCAAATGGAATTCACGCAGGAATTTCACGGCTGTCAGCGCATCTTCGTCAATCTCATCGGTGGTCACACCTAAGTGGAACTTTGACAAATCCATGGCGGCTAAAGGAGCCAATGCTGATCCAAGAAGAATGCTGCGACGGGTTAACATCATGTTGCGATTGTACCTTGCCAGGATTCAATACAATAGAAGGACACCATGTCAGGCCAGCACATTCCAGTTGACGATGCTTTAGTTTCCTATATGCGATCCATGACGCACCCCGAACCAGATTGCATGGTTCGTCTACGCGAAGAAACTTCCCGTGATCCCCGGGCCATCATGCAAATCACCCCGGAGCAAGGTGCGCTGTTTACAGTGCTTACTCACTTAGGGCGATTCCGGCGAACCATTGAAATTGGAGTATTCACAGGCTATTCATCCCTTGCAGTGGCCCGCGCACTTCCCCATGACGGCAAGATCATTGCTTGCGACATCAACGAAGAGTGGACCTCCATTGCCCGGCGCTATTGGAAAGAAGCAGGTGTGGAACACAAGATTGACCTGCGCATTGCTCCAGCAATGAACACACTAAATGATCTGATTGATGATGGCCAAGCCGGTACTTTCGACTTTGCATTTATTGACGCCGACAAAGCCAATTACGGGCATTACTACGATGCTGTATTTACCTTGATGCGCCCCGGTGGCTTGATCGCCGTGGACAATGTGCTGTGGTCTGGCAAAGTAATTGACGCGACGGTTACGGACCCGGATACAGAAGCCCTGCGCACCTTCAATAAGAAACTGGCCCAGGATAGTAGAGTCACCCTGTGCATGTTGACCATCGGCGATGGGCTCACTTTGGCGGTGAAAAAATAGCGACCTTTGCCGATGTCAGTTTGCCTGTCCCACTGGATCAACCCTTCACCTATGCCTTGCCAGAAGCGATGCGTCATCGGGCTCAGGTTGGCTCCAGAGTTCTAGTTCCATTTGGAACCCGTAAGCTGACCGGTGTGATCCTGAAGCTGCACGACACGCCGCCAGAGATGAAAGCCCGCGAGGCAATTCGGCTGCTGGACGAAGAGGCCGTGCTTAGCCCAGGAATGATTTCACTGGCGCGCTGGATTTCCAATTATTACTGTTGCCCGTTGGGTGAAGTACTGCGTACGATGACTCCGCTAACCGGCGAAGTACGCCGCAAGAGAGTGTACTCGCTAACGGATGCGGGTCGTGATTCGGCGCGTCAGTTGACCATTTCCGATAATTCCGATGACCCGCAAGTAGCCTTGTTGCGGCTGCTGGAAGCAAGACCTATGGCCGAATCCTCATTGGCCGCAAAAATCAAAGATGCCAGCAGAGTGTTGCGCCTTCTTGAGAAAAAAGGCTTCGTCATGCTGGACGAAGAGTTGCAGGATAAAGATCCGCTGCGGGCACCTGCGGCCAGACTGCGCGCTGGTTTTCTAGGCCGTGCAGAAACAGAAAAGCTGAAGAAGCCGGAACGGGAATTGATCGCATTTCTGGAACTGCATCCGGGGACGCACAATTTGGCAAAGCTGGAAGACATGGTTCCCAACGCCGGAACCGTGGCCCGTGGTTTGGCTAGACGAAAATTGATTCTGCTGGAAGTGGAACCGCCCAAAATGTTGACCTTTGCTCCGCGCGGGTCGCATCAGTTGAATCCTAACCAGCAAGTAGCCTTCGAAGCCATTCGCGATTCCCTCCATCGTGGTGCGTTTCAGCCTTTCCTGCTGCAGGGCGTCACTGGATCGGGTAAGACTGAAGTTTATTTGAGTGCCATTGAAGCGGCTCTGGCAGTGGGGCGTTCCGCGTTGCTGTTGGTTCCTGAAATCGCATTGACCCCTGCGGTTGCTGGACAATTCTTTCATCGTTTCGGCGATAGCGTGGCCATTCTTCACTCAGCATTTTCAGATACAGAAAGAGCCGATCAGTGGCGGCGAATTCGTCGTGGTGAGGCCAAAGTGGTAGTGGGGACTCGCTCCGGAATCTTCGCGCCGGTTCAAAATCTGGGATTGATTCTGGTGGACGAAGAGCACGACCAGAGTTACAAACAGGAAGAAAACCCGCGCTATAACGGTCGTGATGTTGCTGTGGTTCGGGCCAAGGCGGACAATGCAACCATCGTTTTAGGATCAGCTACTCCCAGCTTGGAAACACGTCAGAATGCCGAAAAGGGCAAGTATCAGCGATTGCTTTTGCCGGATCGTGTAGCGGGACGTCCCATGCCCCTGGTGGAAATTGTTGATATGCGGCAGGAATATCTGGAGACGAAAAAGTACAATGTTTTTTCGCGACGCATCATGCAGGCTCTGACCGATCGTTTGGCGCTGAAAGAACAAGCCATGCTGCTGATGAACCGGCGTGGGTTTGCCAGCTTTGTTGCCTGCAGGTCTTGCGGGGAAAGGGTGAACTGCGTCAACTGTGCGGTAACACTGACCTACCACCGACGCGATAAACGGCTGCTGTGCCACTACTGCAACTATGCCGAAAAAGTTCCAACGGTCTGCCCGCTTTGCCAGAGCGAGCACATTCAGTTTCTTGGAACGGGCGCCGAGAAAGTTGAGGATGAACTGCATCAGGCTTTTCCAGCGGCCCGCATAGCCCGCATGGATCGCGATACGGTGGCCAGCAAGCGTCAGTTTGAAACGCTGCTTTACGGCTTTCGCGAAGGCGCTTACGACATTCTTGTAGGAACGCAAATGATTGCCAAAGGGCACGATATTCCCAACGTCACCTTTGTAGGAATCGTGAACGGAGATATTGGCCTGGGGATGCCTGATTTCCGTGCGGCGGAGCGTACCTTTCAACTGCTAACACAAGCCGCTGGAAGAGCCGGGCGAGGGGATTTAGCGGGCAAGGTTCTGATTCAAACCATCAACCCGGATCACTACGCCATCCAGTTGGCGGCCACGCAAGACTACGAAGCTTTTTACGAAAAGGAAATTCAGTTCCGCAAAGCCATGCGCTATCCACCGTTTGCCGCTTTGGCGAACTTGATGATCCGCCATCAGAAGCAAGAGGAGGCCCTGCGCCTGAGTAGCGAGTTAGCCCATTTCCTGGGCAATTCCGCCGCTGACTTGAAGATTCTGGGACCTGCGGAAGCTGCCGTGGCCCGTGTCAAGAACGAATTTCGTTACCAATTGCTGCTGAAAGCCGCTGATCGACGTCGATTGAATGAGAAATTGCAGGGTGCGCGGAATTTCGCATTGGAAAAGCAATGGCCCGCCACTGCATTGATCATTGACGTGGACCCGCTTTCTTTGCTGTAATCGCCCCAATGCCAGCAACTGCCGAAGCACTGCTTGTCAACGATAACCTGTGTCAGGCAATGAGCTTTTATGCCGGAGCCAATCTGGAAGGAAAGGTGCAAGTTCTGCCAGGCATCCGAACCGTATTTTGCGGCAGAAACTACCCTGTTTTTAACGTAGCTATCTTAGAAGGTTGGCAAATAGGATCGTTACGGCAGGAGTTGACCGCAGTTTCGCAACACTTCCGATCCCTGCGCTGCGGCTACTGTTTCTGGCTATGCCACGGGCTGGTGGAAGCTCGGCTGTTAGGAGAAATTAAAAACACCATTTTGCCGGAAAGAGGATTTTACAGGTTGAGTGAACCTCCGGGAATGCTGTTGAAGGGATTGCCTCCGGCCAGTCCCAAAAATAAGAGGATTGAGTTTCGACAAGTAGTGGATGCGGCCAGTCGAGCCACTTTCTGCCATCTCACCTCGCATATTTTTGAAATTCCTTTCGGAATCACCAAAGCCATGTATGGGGATGCCGACGCTTGGGGAGAAGAATTTGAAGGATGGGTGGGTTATTGCGGTCAACAGCCCGTCACGCTTGCCCTGATTGTTTATAGCGCGGGTGCGGCCGGTTTGTATTCTATTGGGACGCTCGCGGAATATCGCAAACGCGGATTCGGGGAAGCCACCGTGCGTTGGTGCATTGAACGGGCTAGCGAACATCGTGGGCAGAAAGCATTCGTCCTGCAATCTTCCGATATCGGTTTTTCGTTATACAAACGTCTCGGTTTCAACACGGTCACCGGATTTTCCGTGTTCAAGGCTCGAGAATCCATCTAAAACCCCTTCACTTGGGTGGGGATACGGTCTTTTTCAGGCGTAACCCTTAACTTTTCAGTGCTAAATGACGATTAAGTAATTCAGAAGAGTTTGTACGCTCTCTGTATCGTCTCTATGCCAATTCGAGCACGCATATTTGCCTACTCTACAATCCTCCTTGGGTTGATTGCATTGGCGTTAGCTCTTTCCAACTGGAAAGGGGACAACCTGCTTCAGTTTGCATTCTATATTGTGTTTGTCGCTCTTTGCTCACAGATGAAAGTGCGGATGCCCGGCGTCAACGGGACAATGTCGGTGAACTTCGTCTTCACTTTATTGGCAATAACGGCTCTTGATCCAAGTAAAACAGTCATCGTGTCTGTTACCGGGGCGCTCACGCAACTACTTTGGAACTCGAAAAACAAGCTTAAACTGATTCACGTGATGTTCAATGCGGCTAGTTGCGCAACATCGTGCGGGCTGGCTTATCTAATTTTTCATTCTGAATTTCTCAGAAGCATCAACTCCAAATTCCCCATCATGGTGTTTTGGACAGCGATTGGTTTCTTTATTTTCAACACGGTTTCCGTAGCAACCATTGCCGCGCTCAGTTTAGAAAAACCGGTTTGGCAATTTTGGAAGGACAACTACTTCTGGACGTCGCCACAATACCTTTTTGGGGCAATGTTGACTTGGTTGATCCATGTCCTGGTGGGCGTTTTTGGATGGGAAGTTTCTGTGCTGGTCCTTCCCGGCCTGTTTTTTGTGGATCGGTCCTACAGACTCTACCTTGGGCGGTTGGAACAAGAGCAACAACATGTGTCGCAGATGGCTGATCTTCATTTAAGAACCATCAAATCGCTGGCACTGGCCATCAATGCCAAAGATGTAACCACGCACAATCACTTAAAACGGGTGCAGATTTATGCTCAGGAAATCGCCAAGGAACTGAACGTTCCTGAAGAAATCATGCGCGCCTTGCAGACCGCTGCACTTTTGCACGACATTGGAAAACTGGCCGTGCCGGAATACATCATCTCGAAACCAGGCCGTCTGACGCCTGAGGAATTCGACAAGATGAAAATTCATCCAGTGGTTGGGGCAGAAATTTTGGAATCGGTGAAATTCCCCTATCCGGTGGTGCCTATTGTGCGCCATCATCACGAAAAATGGGATGGTAGCGGCTATCCTGACGGAATCAAAGGGGAAGACATTCCGATTGGTGCGCGCATCTTGACGGCGGTGGATTGCTTGGACGCAATGGCATCAGACCGGCAATATCGACGAGCTATTCCTTTGGACCAGGCTATGGATGTGCTGATCGCCGAATCGGGTAAAAGTTTTGATCCTAAAGTGATCGAAGTCCTGCGGCATCGCTACAAAGATCTGGAAAAAATGGCCAGGGAGACGACCATTGAAGATGACCGTCTGTCGACTGAGGTAAGGGTAGAGCGAGGGGAAGCGCCGGCTGCCGGATTCGAGGCAAGCGAAGGTGCGCCAACTACGGAAGTAAAGCGACCCCAGGCAGATTTCATTGCCTCCATTGCTGCAGCGCGGCAGGAGATTCAAACGTTATTCGAGGTAACCCAGGATTTGGGTAGTTCTTTAAGCCTGGACGACACGTTTTCACTTCTTACGACGCGCATGAAAACCGTCGTGCCTCATGATTGCATTGCGTTCTACTTAACCAAAGAAGACAAGTTGATTCCGCAGTTTGTGCAAGGTACCGATTCCAAACTCTTCGCCTCGTTAGAAATCCCTATGGGACAAGGTTTATCCGGCTGGGTAGTGGAAAATCATCGGCCCATCATCAACGGCAACCCATCGGTGGAACCAGGTTACTTGAACGATGCCAAGAAATTCAGTACGCTGCGTTCCGCCATTTCCATTCCCCTTCATGGCGTGGGCAATGTGATCGGGTCTATGACGCTGTATCATGCGGAAAATGACGCTTTTTCCAGAGATCATCTGCGTATCCTGTTGGCTATTGGATCGAAGTGTGGAATCGCCATTGAAAACTCACTGAAATTCAAAAATGAGCAAAAAACTGCCTCCACGGATTCGTTAACCGGACTTCCCAACGCCCGGTCGCTCTTCCTGCATCTGGATAGCGAACTGCACAGGTCCGAGGATGCGGGTGAAACGCTGACCGCTCTTGTGTTGGATCTGGATGGCTTCAAAGCAGTGAATGATCGGTTTGGCCATTTAGAAGGGAACAAACTGCTGCAGATGATCGCCAAAGGATTGAAAGTCCACCTGCGACCCAATGACTACGTGGCGCGCATGGGTGGCGACGAATTTGTGATTGTTCTGCCGAATGTGCCTGACGCTGTCGTTGAAGAACGAAAGAAACAGTTAGCCAGCATGGTGGTAGAGCAAGGGCGCATTCTGACTGGGCAAGAAGTTGTTGCTCTTAGTGTAGGCCAGGCTAAATATCCAAGCGACGGAACCAACGCGGAAGAAGTACTGGCTGAAGCGGATCGTCGCATGTATGCCATGAAGGAAATTCACCACAAGATGAGCAAGAGTCTTCTTGCATTGCAAGAATCAACGGCTGCCGCAGCGCCAGAAGAAGCAAAGGAAGAGTCAAGCATCGACCAGGTGGACACCAATGCCACATAGTTTTTCCTTCAAAAAATCGTTCCACCGCAGTCACGGCTCGGTAACGCACTGTTCTACTTTAATGGCCTGGTACCCTTCAGCCCCCCATCCATGAACATGGAAACGAGACGCCATAAAAGGCTACTCTTGTAGCTGCCATGAGTGATCGACTTCCGTTTCTAGCCTCGGATGCAGCCCGGGGATACGAAAACATTAAAAAGCTTCCCGTCTCCGTCCTACTGGAAAATGTTCGTAGTATGTACAACGTTGGTTCCTTTTTCCGCACAGCCGACGCTGTCGCCCTGGAAAAACTGTACCTGAGCGGGTTCACTTCGTATCCACCCAAGAAAGAGATCACCAAGACCGCATTAGGTGCAGAGGACCGCGTTGCATGGGAACATTCCACCCAGCCGCTGGAACTCGCTGCACAGATCAGTGCCCAAGGTTACGAATTGGCGGCAATTGAAACCAGCCCTCGGGCGGTGGATCTTTTCGATTGGGTCCCACGATTTCCGGTATGCCTGGTCTTCGGTCACGAAGTGGATGGCGTCACCCCGGAACTGCTGGAACGGTGCGATAGTTTCGTCAGAATCCCCATGTTGGGAAGTAAGTTTTCGTTAAACGTGGCCACCGCCGGCGGGGTGGCTCTGTACGAACTTTTGCGCAAGTATCGGAATTTGTTGCAAAATGCTTAACATGGCTCTTCGTTTATTCATTCTCTTGTTTGTCCTGGCAACTCTGTCCCCCGCTGACCCGCCAACCATGTTTCCACCCGTTCGCGGCACTCGGGAAATGGTAGGTGCTGCCAATAATTTTGAGGTCGAAGCAGGTTTCCGGCTTCTCACCGCCGGTGGAAATGCTGTCGATGCAGGTGTTGCTGCGGCTCTCACTGCCGCCGTTACCGAACAGGCACGCTTCGGCTTGGGCGGAGAAATGCCCCTAATCATCAAGATGACCGGTCAACCTGCCACCATCGTCAGCGGCGTAGGAACAGCCCCAGCAAAAGCAACGGTAGCTTTTTATCAGGCCAGAGGCCCGGAAAGCTGGGAGGATGCCGCAAAGATGCCTCCCATACCAGGCCAGGGCATCAAGGCAGCAATCCTGCCAGGTGCCTTCGACGGCCTGATGCTTGCCCTGCAAACACACGGCACAAAGTCTTTCGCTGAAGTGGCCAAGCCCGCCATTGAATACGCCGAAGGATTTCCAGTAGGGGAAGAGTTTTCAGGATTCGTAAAGAACTTCCGCGGTCTACTCGACCTATGGCCTACTTCGGCCAAATTTTTCATGCCCGACGGAACGCCACCCGCATTGGGGTCAGTTTACCGATTACCCGATCTGGCTAAAACATTGCGCGAACTGGTTGCTGCAGAAAAGAAGCAACGTGGTAATCGAGCACGGAAGATCCAAGCCGTTCGCGATTATTTTTATCGTGGTCCCATCGGCAAGCGCATTGCAGCCTTTTCTGAAGCCAACGGTGGGCTGATTTCGGCCCAGGATTTGGCCGGTTTCAAAGCCGAGTTTGACACCCCTAGAAGTTCCCTCTTCCATGGCTATGAAGTGGTCAAGCCGGGATTTTGGACACAGGGTCCGGTGATGATCCAGGCTCTAAACATCCTTGAAGGTTACGACCTGAAAGCTATGGGACATAACAGTCCACAATACCTTCATACCTTGGTGGAAGCCGTGAAGCTGGCCTTTGCCGATCGCGATCGTTACTACGGCGACCCCAAGTTTTCCAAAATTCCTGAGGAAACATTGCTGTCCAAGGAATATGCCGCTGAGCGCCGCAAGCAGATCGATCCGGCAATGGCCAGCATGGATCACCGCCCAGGTACATTCGGCAAACTGATTTCGTTGAACAGCATGGGAACGGCATCCAGCAATGTTCACGACACAACTTGCGTGAATGTTGTCGATCATTGGGGAAATGTGTTTTCAGCTACACCTTCCGGTGCCTGGCTACCTTCGGTCATTGCTGGGGATACCGGCATCCCCTTGAGTACCCGTTTGCAGAGCTTTGTAGTGACGCCAGGGCACGCCAACCAGTTAGCCCCAGGGAAACGTCCCAGGGTGACCCTCAGCCCCACCATGGTCCTGAAAGATGGCAAACCGTTCTTGGCGATGTCCACCCCCGGTGGCGACAATCAGGATCAAGCCATGTTGCAGGTTTTACTAAACATCGTGATTTTCAATATGAATCCGCAGGAAGCAGTGGAATCGCCGCGCTTTCAGACGGAGCATTTCTACAGCTCCTTCGCCAATCACGAATTCGTACCAGGGCGTCTGAACGTGGAAGGACGCATGGCCAAGGCCAGCATTGAAGGTCTGCGGACGCTTGGACACAAGGTGAATGTCACCACCGATTGGTCCAACGGATCGGCCCCCACGGTGATCAAAATCAGCAATGGAGTTTTGGATGGGGCAGCCGACCCGCGCCGGGCACGGTTCATTTTCGGCAGATAGTCGGGTTACAGCACGTCAGCAAAGCCACGCTTGACGTGACGAAAGAATAGCCCACCAGCGATGAAAATCACCGTTGCGTAAAGTGCGGCAATGCCCAGATCGTCCCAGTGGGGCATGTTTTCTGACAGCAAACGTTCGCGGTAAGCCCGCACCAGATAAGTAAGCGGATTATAGCGGATGATGAAACTCAGCTTGCGCGGAACCTGCTCTTCGGCAATGAAGATGGGGGTCATCCAAAGCATGAAGTTCAGCCAAACCATTACTGCTTGTGCCGTATCGCGAAGGTACACCTGCAAGGCTGATGTGACCCAGGCAATCCCAATCGCAATGCCACCCACCAGCAGCGCGTAAATCGGCAACAGCAGCACCAGCGGATGCAGGTGATGGTCCCAAATTCCGATCACAACAATAGTCAAGGCCACGGCCATTCCATGATGGATCAATGAGGAAAGAAACACGGCAATGGGCAGTATCTCCGATGGAAATACGGTCTTGGTGATCAGGTTGGCGTTGTCCACCAGAGTCCCAGTGCCACGCTGCACCGTCTCCTGAAAAAGCATCCAGGGAAGATAGCCCGACAAAAGAAAAAGCGTGTAGTTATCGGTGAGCCCATTGGCGGGCATGGTGGTTTTCAAACAGTATTGAAAAACAAAGGTCCAACTGGCAATTTGGAAGATGGGCTGAATGAGTCCCCACAACCACCCGGCGGCGGAACCGACGTAGCGTTGTTCAAAGTCACGCCGGACAAGTTCCAACAGCAGATTACGACGATGAATCAGATTGTAGAAAAATTGAGCGCCAACCACATTCCAGTGTAACTTCTAAGGGTTGGTTGACGGGTGTGCGCTTAGCCACTAAGCGTATTAAATAAATATTTCCTAAATAAAAGACTTGCACCCTGTACCAAGATACGGACCTATACTCGGAACATGGAAGGACTCAAAACGGCCCAACTGGCAAGTCAAGGAGGCGTCAACGTTGAGACGATACGTTATTACGAACGCCATGGTTTATTGGCGAAACCACCACGAACCGCGTCTGGTTACAGGGTGTTCTCTGCAGAAGCGGTCACTCGTCTTCGCTTCATAAAACGATCTCAGGAGTTGGGTTTTTCGTTGAATGAGATCAAAGAACTGCTTAGCTTACGAGTGAAGCCTGGAGGTAGCTGTGTGGATGTTTTGCGGAAGGCAGAGTCAAAAATTATCGACCTCGATGAAAAAATAAGCCATCTCCAGGAAATCAGAAAGGCTCTTGTGGAACTGACCAACGCCTGTAGTGGACAAGGTCCGGTGAGTAGTTGCTCGATTATCAAAATATTGAACACTGGAAAAACTTCATGACACTCACCTTCAGACGAATGCTTCTCGCGATGCCTGGAATCGGGGTCGCCATGCTGCCAAAGCTGCTTTGCCCTTTGTGTTGGCCAATGTACGCCGGAATCGTGTCGTCTATCGGACTCGGTTTTCTAATTGGCACCACCTACTTGTTGCCAATCACCAGTGCATTTCTCATTTTAACGCTTGCCGTCCTGGGGTTTCAAGCAAGGCGACGGCGTGGCTTAGGTCCGTTCCTGATTGGACTCGTCGCCTCTGCCATGGTCCTGATGGGTAAGTTCAATTTGGAATCGAATTCACTGGTGTATGGCGGTGTGTTCCTTCTTGTGGTGACTTCTATTTGGAACGCCTGGCCCCGCCCAACGAATACAACCGTGTGTCCAAACTGCACTCCAAACACCACGGTTCAAATCACGGGAGTGCATAAAAAAGGAGATATTAACTATGAACAACAAACGGAACGTTGAAATATTCAGTGCCGGATGTGGCTGTTGTGAGGAGACGATCCAACTGGTGAAAAGCATTGCCTGTCCTTCGTGCATCATCACTGTGCTTGACATGAAAGATCGTCACGTTGCGGAACGGGCAAAGAGTCTTGGTGTGCGGAGCGTTCCGGCAGTCGTAATTGATGGCAAACTTGCAGGTTGTTGCACAGGGCGTGGTCCAGAAGAGGCCACGCTTCGTGCTGCTGGTTTAGGCGTTTCCCTTTGAAAATTGAAGTCTTTTACATTGACGGGTGCCCTAACCACGCACCCACCGTCGAGCGAATCAAGGCACTGCTCCAGGATTTAGAAGTAGATGGGGAATTGGTGGAGTCAGTGGTCGATGATTCGGCAACGGTAGCAGCGCTCCGATTTCTCGGCTCTCCGACCGTCCAGATCAACGGCATTGACGTGGAACCGTCGGCACGAACTTCAAACCAGTTTGGATACATGTGCCGAACTTATGCCAATGGCCCATCCCAGGAAGGGATTCCGTCACGCCAGTTGATCCGCGCAGCCATCATGGAGGCGTGTAAATGAAGGCAGAATCCGTTTCGGTCCGCTATTAGCCTCATCGCATGAGTCGCCCTTTTTTGGTTAGGCTATTTATCTGCATTCCCCACAGCGGTGGCTTGATCGGCCAGCGACTGCCAAAGTGTCGCGTTCCCGATCACGGCACCCAGAGGATGATTGGGGAGTTCATCCTGGAAACGGTAGTCTAACAGGGAGGCGGAGCACTTAATTCAACGATCCTTCCCAGTATTCGTTCCAACTATCCTGGGTGAACATATATCCGGCGCAAAGCTGGCGCCTGCCCATCATGATTCCGTCATCAATGGTCTGGGCGTGCAGCGTGGTGCAAAGCAGCAGGAGCGAATAGGGAACAAGTCGTTTCGGCATAAAGAGCGCTGCCAGAACCGCGAACGGCGCTAGACAACATCAGATTATTGAAACATTGGGGGAAGTGAACGGGCAATAGTAGAAAACAACTAGAGGAGGATTGGCGACATGCTGGAAACCGCTATAGCAAAAAGTACAACTTCAAAAACTTAGTTGACAAGCGGGATGTTGAGGCGTTTTTCCACTTCCAGGAGCCTGTCTTCAATTATTCCTAACCTGCCCCGCAATGCGGCTTCGTTCCCTTCTAACTCTACAACGCGCTTGCTGTTGCTTTGGGCGAAGCTGTAGAAAGCTTTCAGCACCTCTGTTTGTGAGTCTCGCACCACTTCTTTCAGATCGTCAGCGATGTGATGCATTTCGGATTGCAACATATCAAGCTTAGTCTGCACACTAGCCTCAAGGGATTGCATATCAGACTTCAATTCTGATTTCATGGATTGCAAATCAGACGTCAGTTCTGATTTCATGGATTGCAAATCAGACTTCACCGTTTGCAAATCAGACTTCACCGTTTGCAAATCAGACTTCACCAATTGCACGTCAGACTTCACCAAGTGCAAATCAGACTTCGTAGCAGGATCTTGGGGGTTGCCTTCGAACATAACTAATCTTACTTCGTTTCTCATCAAATTGTTGAGTTAAATGGTGAGCCGGGCGGGGCTCGAACCCGCGACCACCGCATTAAAAGTGCGATGCTCTACCAACTGAGCTACCGGCTCGCAAATTGGGGCGACGTTTTTACGTGCCCTAAACTGGCGTGATTTTCATTTTAGCATGATAGGTGCCCATCACCAATTTTTACAGCCCTATCCTTGCACAAAAGCACAAAAGAAAAGGCTGGGCAGACACCGTTGCCTCCCAGCCTTGACCAAACATCACGTGCTTAGTAACGATAGCTGTCGGGCTTGTACGGACCTTCCACCGGGACGCCGATGTAATCCGCCTGAGCTTGGGTCAGGGTCGTCAGTTTGACACCAATTTTATCCAGGTGCAAACGGGCCACTTCTTCATCCAAAGCTTTGGAAAGAGTGTAGACTCCCACCTTGTAGGTGTCCTTGTTCTTCCACAAATCCAACTGAGCCAAAGTCTGATTGGCGAAGCTGGCCGACATCACGAAGCTAGGGTGGCCTGTGGCGCAACCAAGATTCACCAAACGCCCTTCTGCCAACATGAAAATGCTGTTGCCGCCGGGGAAGCTGTACTTATCCACCTGTGGTTTGATATTCGTCCGCTTCACACCTGCTGTTGTATTCAGGCGTTCCACTTGGATTTCGTTATCGAAATGACCGATATTACAAACAATGGCCTGATCCTTCATGTGCGCCATATGGTCGAAAGTGATAATGTCCACGTTGCCCGTTGTGGTCACGTAAATATCACCACGTCCCAACGTGTCTTCCAGGGTGGTAACTTCGTAGCCTTCCATCGCTGCTTGCAAGGCATTGATCGGATCAATTTCCGTGATGATCACGCGAGCACCCATACCACGCAATGACTGGGCGGAACCCTTGCCGACATCGCCGTATCCGCAGACTACAGCAATCTTGCCAGCCAACATTACATCGGTGGCACGCTTGATTCCATCGGCCAAAGATTCGCGGCAACCGTACAGGTTATCGAACTTTGACTTGGTGACCGAATCGTTGACGTTGATTGCTGGGACCAGCAACTTGCCGTCCTGCTGCATTTTGTACAAGCGATGAACGCCCGTTGTGGTTTCTTCGGAAACGCCGCGCCATGCTTTGACTAAACCGGTCCACATAGTTGGCTTGCTGGCATGAACTTTCTTGAGAAGGTTCTTGATCACCGACTCTTCATGACTGTCCGAAGGGCTGTTCACCCAATCGCTGCCATGTTCCAGTTCGTAACCTTTGTGAAGCAGCAAAGTGACATCGCCACCGTCATCCACAACCAGTTCAGGACCTTTGCCATCGGGGTGGCAAACAGCCTCTAGCGTGCAATCCCAGTACTCTTCCAGGGATTCACCCTTCCATGCAAATACCGGGACACCGGTTACAGCAATGGCTGCGGCAGCATGATCCTGGGTTGAGAAAATATTGCAACTGGCCCAGCGTACGCTGGCTCCCAGGTCGACCAGCGTTTCAATAAGAACCGCAGTCTGAATCGTCATGTGGAGGGATCCGGTGATCCTAACTCCGGCCAACGGTTTGGACACCGCATGTTTTTTGCGAATGCTCATCAAACCGGGCATTTCTTGTTCGGCGATGGAAATTTCTTTCCGTCCCCAGTCTGCCAATGCGATGTCGGCGACCTTAAAATCTGATGTCATGGTAGCTGTACTCATATTTGTTGATATGACTCCTATTTTACCTCAACTGACGCATTTTAATTAGATCGGGTCAGTTATAGGCTTCGTTTCTTAATTTCGATACTCAAACGCTTGATCTTTTGATTCAGAGTGGAGAGGGGAATGTGAAGCCGCTCGGCCGCCTCAGTCTGACTATAGCTGACTTCGTCCAGAACTTGAAGGATTTTCGCTCGCTCAAAATCGGCCACCATCTCATATAAGGATGCATCCGATGGAAGATTCCCGCTGGAATCGTGACGGATGCGCATTCCTCCGGCTTGCAAAAGTGTCTCCGGCAAGGCAGTTGCAGGCACTACTGAACTGGTTGCCAGAACCACGGCACGCTCCACTGCATTTTCCAACTCTCGCACATTGCCAGGCCAGGCGTGTTCCATCATCAGGTGCAATGCTTCCGGTTCAAACTGAAGCATGCTTCGACCTTGAGGGTCCAGAAACTTGTCGTTTTCCTTGCAGTACCTGCTGAAGAAGTGCTCAATCAAAGGAGGAATGTCTTCCTTGCGATCGCGCAATGGTGGCAGTTGAACGTTAATCACATTCAGCCGGTAATACAGATCCTCGCGAAACCGGCCTTCCTCAACCAGGCGTTTCAGCTCTGAATTGGTAGCCGCCAAAATACGAACATCCACCCGAATGGTTTCCGTGGACCCCAGCGGCATGAATTCACGTTCTTGAATTACGCGCAGAAGCTTGGCCTGCGTTTCCAGACTCACAGTTCCGATTTCGTCAAAGAAAATCGTCCCATGATTGGCCGTTTCAAAGCAGCCCTTATGTGTGGAAACAGCGCCTGTAAAGGCACCCTTGGCATGTCCAAACAGAACCGATTCCAATAGTTCCGCCGGTAGTGATCCGCTATTGACGGCAATGAATGGATGATCCGCACGCGGAGAATTCGTATGGATGGCTTTGGCAATCAACTCCTTGCCCGTACCCGTTTCGCCAGTGATCAAAATAGTGGTGCGGCTGGGAGCAATCTGCGTGACCAGATCCAAAATACGCAACATGCGATCACTTTTTCCGACAATGTTGGGGAAGCTGTAGCGCTGCTTCAACGCCCGCTTCAACTCACGATTTTCATGCTCCAGGTGGCTCTTGCTGATCTGCCTGTCAATTTCAATGAGCAGCTTTTCGTTGTCCCAGGGCTTTGAAAAATAATCGTTGGCTCCATTCTTCAGTGCCTGCACGGCAACTTCCAGGGAGCCGTAAGCGGTAATCAAAAAGACTGGGGTGACGGTGTCCCGTTGACGAAACTCCGCCAGAAAGTCGATGCCTGATTTATCGGGCAACATCAGGTCCAGCAGCACTAAATCAAAAGAAGTAGTTTCCAGACGGGCCAGCCCATCGTTTGCTGTAACGGCCTGATCGACACGGTAATTTTCCAGTGTTAAAAGAGTTTCCAGACCCTCACGAATATCTTCTTCGTCGTCCACAATTAATATGCGGGCGCGGGGAACATTGCTGTGGCTGGAGTTGGGGTCGGAAGTGGGCTCAGGCATTTACCGCTTTCCTCGCCAGAGGAAATTCCAATTGGAAACGGGCACCCTCACCGGGCTTACTTTGAACATCAATGGAACCGCCATGTTCTTTTACGATACCGTAAGTGACGGCCAGCCCGAGGCCGGTGCCCTTTTTGGGTGCCTTGGTAGTAAAAAATGGATCGTAGATGCGGCTGAGAAGTTCTGAGGCAATCCCGGTGCCTGTATCGGCGATGGTCACAATGGCTTGATCTTCTTCGGCGAAGGTTACAATCTCCAAGGTGCCACCTTTTTCCATAGCATCACGAGCATTCAAAATGAGATTGAGAAATACCTGTTGCAGCTTTCCCGGATTTCCTTTCACTAAACCTAGTTGCGGATCAAGCTTTTGCTTGATGTTGACATGCCCACTAGACAGTTGCGGGGCAACCAAGGAGAGCGTTTCTACAATCACTTTATTCAAATCAATCTCTACGAACTCAACGGGAGAGGTTCGCGAAAAATTGAGCAGGGAATTCACAATTTCACTGGCACGGAACGTTTGTTTGGCAATCTTCTCCAACAATTTCGACTTACTTTCATCTCCTTGCACTTGCTTCGCCAGCATCTGGGCATAGGTTGAAATCACCGCCAGAGGCGTATTCACTTCATGGGCCACTCCGGCAGCCAGCAACCCGATAGAAGAAAGTTTGTCAGCCTGCACCAGACGAGTTTCCAGTTCCGCACGCACGGTGACATTGTCAAAAATGATCAACCGGCCAATTCGTTCCCCATCTTTCGATACCAATGGCGCCACGGCAATGTTCAGGGTGGATGCCTCAACGTCAGCCGTTGGCAGCATCTCGAATTTGTAAATGTTATGGACACCAGCTTCATGACGAACTTGATCCAGATGGCTGACAAGCGAAGCCGGCAACAGTTCCCGTAATCGGCATCCAACCGCCTGATCCCGTCCCACTCCAGTTAACCTCTCCATCTGGTTATTCCAGCTCTCTACACGATCTTCCAGATCGGCTGCCAGAATCCCCACATTGATCGATTCCACAATGTTTTCGCTAAACTCTTTCAGCCGTTCGTACTCGTCAGCTTTGCGTTGCAAGGAACGGTAGAGCCGGGCATTTTCAATGGCGATGCCCACGTATCCGGCCAACGTCACCAACAGCTCAACGTCGTCACTGGAAAGAAAATCGCCTTTTTCTGTGCGACTGATACCCATCCAGGCGATGGTCCGTCCACGGGCATTGCATGGCACGTAGTAGGTTAAATCTAAATCGGCGATGGTATGACGGACGCTCTGCGCATAATTGGCCATACGCGCATCCAACACATTGCGCGTCCTTTCAAAGAACAGATAAGGAGTATCCAGCGGGAAAGTTAAAAAGCTCAGATCCATCAGGTCAGGAACTGGTCGGGAAAGCCCCGCCGTTAGATAAATCCGGTAACTATCTCCTGATTCCGCTTCCAGAAAGAAAGCGATGTGCTTGATGGACAGCGTACGAATCAACCGTTCAGCCACGGAATTCAACACGCCGTTCAAATCGGTTTCAGTGCTCAACTCGCGGGCAAATTCGATCAGTGTCCGCCGGTAATCGTAATTTTCTTTGTAGAAGAAATAGCGGTCCAACAGTTCCTGTATCCAGTTGCGGATGGGTTGAAAAATGAAGGTGGCAATCAGAATTACGGTGACCATGGATGCTGGTGTCAGGTCATCCAGTTTGCCTAAGGTAACAATCAGCCCGTAGAAGACAGCAAGCACGGCGAGCGTCGCAATGGTGTGCACATACCCTTGCTGGAAAATGACATCCACATCCATCAATCGGTAGCGGATCGTCGCGTAGGCCCACGTCAGCGGAAGGAAAATCAGAAACAGGATGGTCATTTCCATATATCCGTTGGGGACCACGCCAGCGGTGTAAGGAATCACGTAGAACAAGGTGAACGGAATGACCCCGATCATGACTCCGTTGCGCAGCCATTTTAATTGGTTGCGGACAATAGGGTCTTCTTCCTTGCTGTGGGCAATCGCCAACACCAGCGCACCGGCTAAATAACCAGTAGATAAGAATGGAAGCCAAATTCGATCCAGTACCCAACGAAGTTCAATCAACGAGAAAACAGTTTGCAGCGTACCGCTAGTGACCAAAAAGAACACCACGGCGATCACAGCCGCCGGCAGGTAGAGCAAGGCTGCTCCAAAAAAACGCTTCAGCCAACGCCTTGGTTCAGGAAATGTAAGAGTGAAATGCAAAAATAGCGATGGAACGAGCAGTCCCGCAAGGAAGTTGCCAAAGTAGATCACCTTGTCAAAGTTATTCAGCTTGCCTGTGTAGTGGAAGGTGGAAAGAATGAAGGAGGCCAGGCACAACACGTAAAAGTGAATAGCCTTATCCGCATCGCCCCGGCGAAAATAAACAAAAAGTCCGATAAAAAGGTACGCCGCACCAACCAGATATTGGTAGTAAAGCAAGGTGGAAGGAGTATGCTCTCCAATCAATACTTGGATGGGCACAGGGGTCGGATCACGATCAGGACGGGGATCTACCCGTTCAATCACGTAAACAGCTTTTTGCCAAGCTCCAAAACCGATCAGAACACGGGTGACTTCCATTGCGGAATCAATGTGAGTTCCAGGTGAAGGATCAGCCCCAGGGGCGGTCACAGGTCGAATAATACGCAGAACATCGCCATTTTTGATGCCCGCTTTGGCCCCAGGCCCTTCGGGTTCAACATAAAATGCAACTACTGCGGGTCGAAGTTTGCCATCAGGGTTGGTCGCCGGTTCAAAACGATCCACCCAAGTTACGCCATCTTCGGGGATGCGAAACTTCTTTTGCTGTTGGAAATTCACGGCGGCAGCGACAACCGCAGCCATCGTCAAGATGACCAGTAACGCGCCGATTAATTGTCGTTTGAGTTCCCGCACAGAGCGAACCAACACTTCCCCACCAGGGCTGTTGCAATTATGTCACCACTTGGATCGCCTCTGCCAGATTCATTTCCGTCATATGATTTCAATCACTTAGCTATTGTGGAAAAAGGCTAAGTTCCGATTCTGGGATATACACACTATTAGAAAGTGTAGAGTTCCGCGAAAGTGTGCAAGATTCAGCTCGGCTTTTAACCTGAATCCAGAGGTTGGATGGCTGCTGGCATTTACTTTTTCAGTGTCGGAGCGAAGCGCATCCGACCTTTGAAAAGAACGCTCACTGGCCTAAATTGTTGCAGAAAACTAAGAGGCATTTGGCGATTCCGCCTACCCGCTCGCTTGCGAGCGAAGTTTTCATTCCGATTTCCAAGATTTAAGGGCTCTTAGCTAGTCAGGCCGCTAAGTTTTTGCGTTGCTGTGGGGAATTTTTGGATGTCGGCGTGCATCACGTCATCGGCCACAGTTAAGTACAGATCAGCCACTGTTCCGGTCATTTTGGAATGAACTCCGGTAACTAATTTGGGATTGGCGTGCCCGGCGATGATGGCGGCCATGCCATTATTTTTATGATCGTTGGCTTCAGCGTGTTCATGGACATACAACAGGCAGGTGTTATCGAATACTGTTCTTTCACCTTCGTTAATTGAGCGTAACTTATTGCAAAGATAAGCAAATTCTTCTGCATGCCAGCGGCAAATATCGCGCATAGTTCGTTGACCGGCCATTTTCCCTGGACTGTTCGACGGCGCGTCCCCATGCGTGTAATCGTGATGGCGAGCGTGGGTGTAGCCCAGCCACGGGAATCGCGATAGTCCCTGGCACTTTGTCAACATATAGCTGGCCACCCTGGTTTGTCGGGAAGCAAACGCGTGGGCCAGCAGATCCGATTGCAACCGGGCAATGCGTGGCCAATCTTTCATATCCCCGTCGTAATCCGGTTGCTCCACTTTCCGATAATTAGCCGGAAGCCCATCAATGGCCCGTTCTATGTCCCGAATGGATTGCAGGTGCTCATCTACTTTGCCTGTATCTTCTACACCTAAATTTTTCTTGAGCCCAGCCAGATCTTCACGCACTGCATCCAGGATGCTGTGCTTCCGCTTCACCCAACCCTCTTCCCGAGCACCAAACAAGCGGTCGAAAAGCTTATGGGGCAACATTTCTGGCGGCAAAGGACGGTCATAACCAGCCCAACTCATATTGCGTTGAATGCTTTCCCCAAACGATTCCTGGGAAACTCCAATTTGCAAGGATCGAAAGCGCGACGTCCCTCCAATTTTCTGGGCAATCACCTGGTCAATGGATGGTCCACCGGCGCCTCTGCCCGTGAATTGTGTACCGCTCATCAGTGCACTCATCGACCGATGATGATCATTTCCAGGGCCCGGCATACGCGCTGCGGGATTATCCAGACCAGTGACAATGTGCATGTCCTCTTTGAACGTCTCCAGCGGCGCAAGGCACGGAGTCATGGAAAAATCGCGACCGGTTTCCGAAGGGATCCAATATTTTTCCACAATGCCGTTGCCATTGAACCACAGCACAAAGCGCGTTTCAATCTTACTTTGAACTGATGCGCTTTGACCAGCAGCCCAAGCCGTGCCATTCCCATTGAACATGGCGGCCAAAGGTGGAAGTCCTACACGAATCGCTGAACCCGCAATGGTTGCTCCGCTAAGAAATCGGCGGCGCGAAATAGTGGTTGGACGGGTTGAGATGTTGCTCATAATTCACTGCCAGTGACTATAGCAATCATAAGCTCTTTGAACTGGAATTGCGAGTTGGTAAACGCTTTCAAGGCATGATCCAGTACTGGTTGATCGGCACGAGTTTCTGTACGGCCCAGGCAATATCGAAAAACTTGTTTGGCGACGCAAGCACGGCAGGCGTCGCTTTCCGAAAGAATTTTCCCTAACTGTGGCGGATTTTGAAACTCCGAATTCCGTAGCCCAGCCACCTGCCCGCTGATGTCAATGGGCAGTTCTATATCCACTTTTCCCTTCTTTGCCTCTTCCCTGCCCTGAGCGGCATGCGCCACAAACTTTTCCTGATACCGACCGGCTGCGTCAAACTTTTCCAAACCGAATCCGATGGGGTCAATCAGCTTGTGGCAACTGGCACAGCTTTCATTGGTGAGATGATCGGCCAATCGCTCCCGGTTGGTCATTGGTCGATCCTCTTTGACTTCCGGCAAATTCGTATTCACTCCCGGTGGCGGTTGGGGGACATGCTGGCAAAGCAATTGCTCCCGAACGAACAATCCCCGAGCCGTAGGGGACGTCTCCACCGGCTTTGAAGTCTGCACCAGCACGCTCCCATGGGTCAGAATGCCAGAGCGCATGGATAACGCAGGAAATTGCACTTTGGCGAATGGTTCCGCTGGAACTGGCAATTGGTAAAGGGTCGCTAAATCAGCATTCATAAAACTATAGTCCGCCGATACAAATTCCATAAAGTTGGCATTGCTCCAAACCAAATAGTGCAAAAAACGACGGGTCTCTTCGTTCATGGCCAAAGCTAGTTCGCGGGTGAACATGGGGAATAATCGGCGATCTTTCAACTGATTGGTAACGCGATCAAAGCGGAACCATTGCGCAATGAATTCGTCCAGACCGACTTTCGCTTGGTCATTGGCCAACATTTTTCGCGCTTGCGCTTCCATCCCCGCAGCGTCTTCCAGCTTCCCTGTTTGGGCTAGGACTAGTAGTGGTTCGTCGGGCATTGTGTCCCAAAAAAAGTAGGAGAGGCGGGAAGCACGGGCGTACGACTTCCATTTCGGGTTGGTGGTCCGCTCCAATCGAAACAGGAAGTTTGGCGATTGCAGCATAGCTTCCACAATTGCCTCTATCCCCGACCAAAAGTTGTTGCCGCGCTTGGCTTCGGCAATAAACAGGCGACTATACCGATTCTGTTCTTCCGCTTCCAAAGGACGGCGAAATGCGCGACGTCCAAACTGGCGGATAAATTGTTCGCGACATGCCCCGTCAGTCGGGCCGGTTGGCTTACAAAAAGTAAGCTCCTTCGCTTGACGGCGAACAGCGGAAACCGCCAGTTTTTCCGCCGCTGCAGCGTAGTTTTCAGCCAGCAATGGCGAAAGACTCTGGCCTTGAATCTGGTTCTTGAAACCGTTGATGAAATCTTCAGGAGGAAATTGCGCGGCCGGGTTGGATGCGTCGCCCAGCAGATCGCGCACAGTGTTGTTGTATTGGCTATGCGTCAACCGGCGAAGCGTTTCCGTAGCAGCCACTCTGCGTTTCGGAGTTGGCGGAATAAGCGCAAGCAGTTCCTGAGAGGAGAGACCGGCCAAGTAGTTCACCCAGACTTCCAGCAACTTTTCTTCCGGCCCATTTTGAGCAATGCGCATGCCACCAGAGTGTTTCAGACGATTGGTGGGCTTCCTGCGCAGTAGGCTATCGGCAGGAGATTTGGGATTCACCCAGCGCTGCAATTGCAGGCCGAAGATTTCCCGCTCCGCATCGGAAGCTTCGGTGTCGGGGAAGACCAGATTGGTGGGCCCGGCAACTCCATCGGTGACGTGACAAGTTCGGCAATTTGCCTTTTCCAGAACAGGGTACAAATTGCTGACAAACCAGGGAGCATTCACTGGCTGGGAATAAGCGGTTAGCGCACTGGTAACAAGCAGGACAGAAAATCGCATCTTTATCTGATTATCGTAACAACTTAGATATATTGAAAGAGGAACATGAACAAACGAAATTTTGTGGTCGGTGCGCTGTTGTTGCTTTCGTCTTGCGCCAAGACGGAAGAAAAAGCTGTGTCGAGTCCAGTGGCCGCCCCAGCCAAATTGGGGGAGTCGACTATTGTAGGCAAGGTGACGTTTATTGGGGCGAAATCAGTACCCAAGGACATCCGACCCCAAATGGAAGCTGTCCCATCCTGCCTAAAACAGCATCCTGGCCCAGTTTACTCTGAGGATGTGTTGATTGACGCAAACGGTGGGCTGAAAAATGTTTTTGTGCGCGTTAAGGAAGGATTACCCAATCAAAGTTGGCCAACCCCGACGTCCGCTGTTTCCATTGATCAATCCGGATGCATTTATGTTCCTCATGTGATTGGAGCGATGGTGAACCAGAATGTGGAGTTCTCCAATTCCGATATGGTGAACCACAACATCCATCCCTTGCCGACGGCCAACCGCGAGTGGAACGAATCTCAGCCACCGCAGGCTGAAAAAAAGTCCAAACAATTCCTAAAGGAAGAGTTTATGGTGCCGATAAAGTGTAATGTTCACCCCTGGATGCGGGTGTACGTGGGAGTTTCCTCACACCCATTCTTCGCAGTTACCGGCGAAGATGGCTCGTTCGCCCTTAAAGGGTTGCCCGCAGGCGAGTACACATTAGAAGCCTGGCACGAACAATTCGGCATCCAACAGGTAAAGGTAAAAGTTGGCGAGAAGGATTCAGCAACTGCCGCCTTGACATTTAAGTAGACTGCGCTTATATTTCTCGCCTGACAAGAACTTTTCGCGTTAGAATAGAATTCTAGCGTGAATACTTCCGCTAAGAGATTCTCATGAAGAACCCTGGTCTGCACAAGTACGCATTATTCTTAGCTTGCTGCACATTGCTGTTGGTGTTGGCAGGCGCTTCCGTAACCAGTACCGAATCCTCTCTTTCGGTCCCAGATTGGCCTTTATCTTATGGCCAAATCCTCCCTGAAATGAAAGGTGGCGTGTTATTTGAAACCGGTCACAGGCTGGTGGCAAAAACCGTTGGATTGCTGGTGATCATTCTGGCTATCTGGATTCAACGTAAAGATGAACGAGCCTGGATGCGAAAACTCGGCTGGACGGCCCTCGGGGTGGTTTGCCTCCAGGGAACATTGGGCGGGTTGACTGTCCTTTACCTGCTTCCAAAGCCGATCAGCATTTCCCATGCCTGTCTGGCGCAACTCTTCTTCTCATTGATTGTTTCCATTGCTCTATTTACTTCCCCGGCGTGGCGACAAGGCGCGCAACTGGTGGAAGATTCTGGAACGCCCTCCTTCCGCACGCTGGCTTGGCTAACCCCAGTCTCTGTGCTGGTACAAATCGCATTAGGGGCTGGTTTCCGGCATCATGTGATCAACATTCTTCCCCATGTGGCTGGCGCGCTGATTGTGACCTCCATTGTGATGTACACGGCTATTTCGGTAACGGTGCAGTTTCCCAATCACAAAGGGTTACAGCGATCTGGGATGGCATTGTTGGGAGTGACCAGCATGCAGGTTCTCCTTGGAATCGCTGCTTACCTTAGCCGATTATCCTCGGCTGGAGCACTGACTCCGCCCACCTCCACCATTTGGTACACCGTACTCCACGTAGCTGTGGGAGGATTAACCATGGCCGCCAGTGTTGTGCTGGCAATTCAAATTCGTAGAAACGTGGTTCCGGCATCGGAATTTTCGCAGCAAAAGTTGGCTATGGCATCATGAACGATTATTTGGAACTGACCAAACCCCGGATCACCTGGCTCATATTAATGAGCACGGCTATCGGCTACTTTTTTGGTTGGGACGGCACTTGGAATTTTTGGCTACTGTTTCACACAGTGCTTGGCACCGGGCTGATTGCCTCGGGAACGGCTGCGTTGAATCAATGGTACGAACATGATGCCGATGCAAAAATGTTGCGTACCAATAAGCGACCCATTCCATCAGGTCGGGTGACGGCACCGAATGCTCTGCTGTTTGGGATCGCCATTGCCGTTCTTGGTTTTGTGGAATTGGCATGGGGCGTAAATCTGCTGACTGGATTATTGGGCGCGTTCACCTTAGCAAGTTACCTGTTCGTCTACACCCCCATGAAGCAAAAGTCGTGGCTGTCCACCACTGTCGGTGCGGTTCCCGGTGCTATGCCGCCAATGATCGGATTTGCAGCCGCCAAAGGCACTCTTACTCCCGAAGCTTGGATCCTATTCGCCATTTTGTTTCTATGGCAGTTCCCTCATTTTTACGCCATTGCCTGGATGTATCGGGAAGATTATCAGCGTGCTGGAATCCAAATGCTTCCGGTGGTGGAACCCGACGGAAACTCTACATCGCGACACATGGTGGCATTTTCACTGGCGCTGATTCCGGTCAGCCTGATGCCTGCTTTCTACGCCATGTCCGGAAAGTTCTATTTCGTGGGCGCACTGATGTTAGGAATGGCCTTTTTGTACGCCAGTTGGCAGGTATATTCGGATCGATCCCTGATCAATGCCCGGGGCGTTCTGAAAGCTTCCGTTATCTATTTACCCCTCCTATACTGTCTAATGGTTCTTGACCGGACCACTTTGTGATAGTTACCACCAAAAATCTTAAACTCAATTACGGAACGCAGCGAGCATTAGAAGACGTTTCTTTCAGCGTCGAACAGGGAGAATTATTCGGCATTCTTGGACCCAACGGTTCAGGAAAGTCCACCATGTTTCGCGTTTTAGCCACCATCGAAGAACCTCAAGCAGGCACCGCCACCATCGGCGGATTGGACGTAGTCAGTCAGGCCCAGCAAGTCCGCCGACTGATTGGCGTAGTGTTTCAATCGCAGAGCTTAGACAAGTACCTGACCGTGGAGGAGAACCTTTCCAGTCAAGGCCATTTGTTCGGATTAAGCGGCACGAACTTGAAAGAGCGAATCACCCGCCTTCTCGACCGCCTACAACTCACCGACCGCCGTTCCAGCATCTTAAAAACATTGTCTGGCGGAATGAAGCGTCGGGTAGAAATCGCCAAAGCTCTGCTCCACGATCCGAAAGTTCTTCTAATGGACGAACCGACCACAGGCCTGGATCCGGTGGCGCGCATGGAACTCTGGAAATATGTCGATGAACTGCGTCGCGAAACCGGAGTAACTGTGATAGTCACGACGCACCTGCTGGACGAAGCAGAACGAGCATCGCGGCTTATGTTAATGCACATGGGTATTTCCGTATTGCAAGGCACTCCGGCAGAACTAAAGGCCAGTATTCCAGGCGATGTAGTGCTAATCGAAAGTGACGATCCAGAAGCGCTGCGACAAGGTGTATTTCTTCATTTCGATAAGCAAAAGTGCACCGTGGTTGATCACCATGTCCGCACCATTGTCGAAAACGGACCAAATTTCGTCACCCAAGTGGCGGCAGCATTTCCGCAAGCGGTTCGCGGCATTTCGTATCACAAACCAACGCTGGAAGACGTGTTCCTTAAGGAAACGGGAGCGCGCTTATGAATTTTCTACTACCCACTTGGACGCTATGGCGTCGCGATTTAATCCGCTTCTGGCGCGAGAAAGCGAGAGTGGCCGCCTTTGCCGCTTCCCCTATTTTATTCTGGTTCGTAATCGGTTCCGGCTTTGGTGATCTCAGCGTATTCTTCCCTGGAGCGTTGACCATGACGGTGATGTTCGCCGCCATTTTCTCAACTATGTCCATTATTGAAGATCGCAATGAAGGGTTCCTGCTTTCCATGCTGGTATCACCGGCACCCCGGCTATCCTTAGTGGTTGGCAAGCTGCTGGGCGGGGCAACCATGGCCTGGGTGCAGTCCCTCATATTGCTCTGCTTCACGCGCATCGCCGGGTATCAGACGGGTAATCTGCTGGAAGTCGCCGCTATGTTGTGGCTGATCGCATTCACCTTCACGGCTCTTGGTTTCCTGATCGCCTGGCAAATGAATTCCTCTGCTGGATATCACGCCATGATGAACTTGCTGTTGTTCCCCATGTGGCTGCTTTCCGGGGCCATTTTTCCGCCTTCCAAAGCTGTCCCGTGGATGCGCGCAGTGATGAGCGCCAATCCCATGACCTACGCTTATTCCGCTTTATGGCAGTTGCTTGACCCCAAGGCGGATCAATACGCAAGTATTTCAACTTGTGTCACCGCAACCGCCGGATTCGGCATCTTATTAGTGGTAATTGCATCATGGATCGTATCCCGTCCCAGTCCCCGAACCGCTGCTTGAATATTTGAAAAGGTTGAGGTCTAGTACATCTTAACCGAGCCGCGCGTGCGAGCAAGCGGTCTTCCAATACGGTAGTGTTTGACTAAAACAATGTATGAGGGTCAACGTGAAAGCAATGATATCGACAGGCCGATCCCCCTCCCCCGACATATATTTCCCGATAGGAGCTAAGACACTTCTATTTCTTCTCCTTCTGATTTCATCCTCCTGCCGCAAGCAGCCAATGCTAGATGACTTCGGCCTACTCCCAGAATTCCAATTGACCGATGAATCGGGCCAACCCTTCGGGACCAGCCAATTAACCGGCACTCCCTGGATCGCCGATTTCATTTACACTACTTGCCCCGGCCCGTGTCCGCGTATGAGCGCCATCATGGCGCGACTTCAGCAGGACGGCACAAATTTCCGAATGGTGTCGTTCACCATTGACCCCGCCCGCGATACACCGCCAGTGATGGCCGCTTATGGCAAGCGGTTCAAAGCCGATCCCACCCGTTGGACCTTCCTCACCGGCCCACAACAGACGTTACAAATGCTCAACCGGAAAGGGTTCAAACTAGGAGATGTGGACGGCTCGCTTGATCACAGCACTCGCTTCGTTCTGGTGGATAGAAAAATGCACATTCGTGGCTACTACGGAACATCCGAAGAAGATGGAATTGTGCGCTTGAAACAGGATCTGAGCAGGCTGGTAAAGGAGTCCCGCTAAGTGGCAGGGTTAAATGCAATCTTGAATGGCCTATCGGCTATTTTGTTGATGATGGGATTTCTGGCCGTGCGCCGTCGCGACATTGAGACTCACCGGCGCTATATGTTGTCTGCATTCGCCTGTTCGGTGTTATTTCTAATCAGCTATCTGGTCTATCACTTCCGCGTAGGATCGGTTAAATTTCAGGGCACTGGGGCAATCCGAACCGTTTACTTCACAATTTTGATCAGCCACACAATCCTAGCGGTCACCGTTCCATTTTTGGCCAGTATCACACTGTTCAGAGCTTTGAAGGAGCGATTCCCCGAGCATCGGGCCATCGCTCGCTGGACACTGCCCATCTGGCTGTATGTTTCTGTCACTGGGGTGATCGTTTATCTGATGCTGTACCAGATGTAGCCGATATAATGGCAGACTAAGCCATATGAAGAAAGATTGGAAGCAAACTGCACAAGCCTGGAACCTGCCCATCCCCGCTGAAGATTTAGAAAAAATAATCTCCTCAATGGATGGTTTAGAAGCTGGTTTTCGTCCACTGGCCAACTCACTCGATGCCAGCACCGAATCGGCGATGATCTACAAGCTTCTGGGGCCGGTAGAATGAGAACGATTGTCGAAGCATCCGCCGCACTGCGATCGAAAAAAGTCTCTTCCGTCGAATTGACCAGGCAATGTCTGGCGAACATCGAACGATTAGAACCCAAGCTGAACGCCTTCATCACCGTCACTGCGGAACACGCTTTGAATCAGGCCCGCACTGCCGACGAAGAATTAGCCAAGGGAGTTGATCGAGGTCCACTGCACGGCATCCCCATTTCACTGAAAGACCTCTACCGCACCAAGGGCATTCGCACCACCGGAGGATCGCTGCTTTACCGCGACATGGTCCCCGATTACGATTGCACCGTAGCTGAAAAACTGAATGCCGCCGGAGCGGTGATGCTAGGCAAAACTGGTCTCCACGAATTGGCCTACGGAGTGACATCGAACAATCCGCACTTCGGCGCTGTGAAAAATCCCTGGAATCTGGATTGCATCCCCGGCGGCTCATCGGGAGGTTCCGGTGCTGCCGTCAGCGCAGAAATGTCGTTTATGTCCATGGGAAGCGATACCGGCGGCTCCATTCGGATTCCCGCAGCATTCTGCGGAGTTGTCGGGTTGAAACCGACCTACGGGTTGGTCAGTCGCTACGGCGTCCTTCCGCTGGGCTCCAGCTTGGATCATATGGGCCCTTTGAACAGTTGTGTCCGCGATGCCGCAATGACTCTGGCGGCAATCGCTGGCCCGGATGCCCGCGACGAATCGTCCGTCGCACGACCGGTGGAATCCTATTTGCCGCCATTGAATATTAGTTTGAAAGGCCTGCGCATCGGAGTGCCCGATAGTTTCTTTACGGAAAGAGTGGACCCTACCGTGATGGGTCGCCTGCGGGCCATGGTCCAGTTGGCCGCTGCCTTGGGCGGACAAGCCGAAGTAGTGCGTGTTCCTGATATGGCTGCAATCAACCTAACCGGGCGAATGATTCTGCTGGCTGAAGCTTCGGCTTTAATGGAACAACACAGCAGCAATCGGACGAACTTCGGGGCTGATGTGCTGGCGTTGCTCGATCAAGGCAAGCTGCTCGCCGCCACCGATTATGTGAATGCGCAAAGGTTACGATCCAGCTATCGTCGTCAATTCCTCGATTTGTTCCAATCGATTGACGTTTTGCTTACTCCATCCATTCCCATGGGCGCCCCCAGAATCGGGCAGACTACTGTTTCCATTGATGGGCAGGAAGAGGACACACGGCTGGCCACAACGCGTTTCGTTCGCGGTATCAATGTGATTGGCTTCCCTGCCCTTTCTATGCCCTGCGGTTTCGATACGGCCGGGCTTCCCATTGGGCTCCAAATTATTGGACGGCCTTTTGAAGAAGCCACCATTTTACGCGTTGGTGCAGCGCTGGAAGATGCGACAGACTTTCACTTGAAGCGTCCTCCCGTTCTGTAATTCATTTTTTTTGACCGGGCTCTCTAATTTGATGCACCCAACCTGCCGATAGTAAGGGAAGCCAAATGAAGAGGATCTCCGTATTCGCGTGTGAAGCTCAGCCCATCGTGCTGGAAGGACTGAACAAGGTTCTGTCGATTGATGCAACGTTCGAGCTGGTCGGTACCGCCTCCGACGTGTCTTCGGCAAGCGCCACCATTGGGTTGTTGAAACCCGATGTAGTACTTCTGGACACCGGAGCCGGGTTCAAAGCAACTTTGCAATTCGTGGGGGAGCTAAAGTTTCTTTCCCCAACCAGCCGCGCCGTACTTTGGGTCAACGATCTGGCAGAAGTGGAATCGTTCCGTTCGCTCCAATTAGGTGTGCGCGGGGTGGTAAAAAAGACTTTTCCTATCTATCAACTTCTGGAGTGCTTAAAGAGCGTTGGTGAGGGAAATATTTGGTTGGAAAACTCCATTTCCCAACAAGTGAACAGCATCCTGAATCGAAAATCGTCGCCTCGTTTTACACCTCGTGAGCGCGATATTGTGAATCTGGTATGCCGGGGAATGAAGAATAAGGAAATCGCCGAGGAGCTGTATATCACGCCGGGAACTGTGAAGGTCCACTTGATGCATATCTTTGAAAAGGCGGGTGTCAAGGATCGCTTTGAACTCGCGGTGCAGGGTCGTCGATTGTTGGGAACCGATGAGCCGGTGATCCTTGAGGTAAATCCCTTAAGCGTAGAAATTACGGCATCGGGAGACTAAGGTTTCTGCTGGAAACTGTCGAATGTTTTGTAGAGTGCGTAATGTTTTACACGCAATTACAAGACAGCAGCAATGGCAGAAACTACACCTTTTCTTAGTGACGAATCCACGGCAACTCCAACCATTCGTAAGGTAACCATCCCTCAGCGGTGGCCTTTGTGGAAGCCTACATTTTTAGATTTCTTCTTTATTGCAACTATGGCGTGGCTATTCGCTTTGGGACCTGCGGGCTGGGACAGCTTACTTGCTGATGGCGACACTGGCTGGCATATTCGCGCCGGTGAATACATGCTGAACCATAGGCAGTTCATCCACGAAGATTTCTTTTCCTTTTCACGTCCTGGACAGTTGTGGTTCGCCTGGGAATGGCTCTCTGAAGTGCAGTTTGCCTTGTTGAATTCCTTTGGCGGATTGAAAGCAGTCGTGCTTTATTGTGCCGTCATCATCACGCTTTCTTTCACCCTTGTTTTCCGGCATATGATTTGGCGCGGAGCTTCACCCTTGGTAGCCATGGGTATTTCCCTGGTTGCCACTGGAGCTGCATCGAACCACTATTTGGCCCGTCCCCATGTGATCACATTTCTGTTCCTGGCCATTAGCCTTTTTCTCATTGATGTTGACCGTCAGAAGCCCACGCGATGGTTATGGAGTCTTGTTCCACTCACCATTCTTTGGACTAATCTCCACGGTGGATTCTTTTCGTTGATTGCCTGCCTGGGGCTGGTTGCCATTGGATCTGCACTTGCCAGCGAGTGGACGAAAATGTGGCGCTATGGAATTCTTGCCGGGCTGTGCCTTGCCGTAAGTGTCATAAACCCATACGGAATTGCCTTGCACAAACACATGGTGGAGTATTTACAGTCGGACTGGATCAAATCGGTAGTGGAAGAGTTTCAATCGCCCAGCTTTCGCAAGGAAAATGTCTTGCAGTTTGAAGGTCTGATGTTCCTGGGGATTGCGTTTGCAGGCTTCTTAATTTCACGCAAGAAATATGTGGAAGCTCTCTTGATCGTGTTTTGGGCGCATAATGCGCTTGTCTCGGTGCGTCATATTTCAGTTTTTGTACTGATTGCCTCGCCGATCATTGCCAGCGAACTAAGCAATTTGTTGCGCGCACTTACGCAAAGGAAACCCAAGAACTCCATACCTCGTATTTTGCAGAGTCTATCCGATGATCTGCGGCCCGCTTGCTTGCACGTTGGCATATGGCTGGTGGCAACGGTGGTGGGTCTGGCGCTTTGGAACGATCCCAAACGGTTCCCTCAGGATTTTCCTAAAGAGAAGTTTCCTCTGTCCATGATGAGTAAACACGCCAAGGTGCTGACCGCTTCCAGAGTTTTAGCTCCCGACGAATGGGGTGATTACATGATTTATCGCTTCTTTCCCGATGTAAGAGTATTTTTCGACGGTCG
>JANMWO010000417.1:0-8545 GCA_031394025.1 Acidobacteriota bacterium | reverse complement strand
GGTGTTGGAGAAATTGGCGTCGATTCAAATGCTGGATGTTTCGTTCCCCACTACCGATGGCCGCCGATTGGTGATGCCACGGCATACCGAGCCGGACAAGGAATTGGCTGTTTTATTGCATCACATCAATCTTGTGCTTCCTGATCAACCTCGTCCGCGCATCACCGTTGCCCCATCAACTACACCCCTTCCCCAACTAAAAATGTAGTGGAGACCTTTGGGTTGCCTTTACTGAAAGTAAAGGACTTTCTAGGGCTGAACGGGCTGAACTGCGAAGGATCGGCTAGTACGGGAATATCGGAAATACCCTAACCGGGAACACGTGCTGGCCATTCATCAAAGCCCGTTGAGGACTTCAATCGATCTGATCATTTGGTTGTCCTCTCCAATAGCCAGCGCATCCGCTGAGATTTCCACGGATACATCCAGATCCACCCCAATTCCCTCAATGCCAACGCCCTTCGAGCTGAACCAGCCGAACACTGGCAATCTTAGCCAATAGCCACCCCCAACTCTAAAGTTAGTTGCGCCGAGGACATTGCCACGTGTTTTGACCCCGACGATGGTTGCCAATCGGTTCTCAGTCGCGAAACTGGCACAATCTCGGCAGCACTGTTGGTCCATTCGTTGACAAGGATAACTATCCTCTTGTGAAAAGGTTGTTTCCCTAAGCCCTGCGTTAGAAGCAAGACAGATTTATCACGGAACAAAAAGCGATCAGGAGTTCCACCTTGCTTCCGGGCATTGCCACACGTGGGAGTGATTCAATATCGTAACCCTTGCGAAGGCGACTAGGCGTGAGGCTGTGGCCGATAGCAATCTTGCCAGGACACATGTAACTAGCGAGGCGGGCGAATCCTAGGCTACCCCCGATATTTCTGCGGAGGTCAATGATCAAGCGCTCACAACCCTGCTGTTGAAGTTCGTGAATCGCGTTATCCAATGCGTCCGCGAATCCCATTCCAGCAGATCCAGGAAAGTACGCGATCTTGAGAAGACCAATGCCTTGCCCAACCATTCTGTGAATTGGACTCGCAGGCTCGACGAGAGGTGGGTGGTGCTTCGTTCCTTTCCGCATAGGCACTTCGATTGTAATCGTGGACTGGCTAGACGAGCCTATTTTAGTCACCTGCAAATTATGAGAATTGCCAATGGCGAAGCATGGAAGGACTGGAGGGGAACAGGGTTTGCCGTCCAACGCATCCAGAATATCTCCTGATTTGATTCCGGCGATATGAGCGGGCCCATCTTCAAACACATCTAGAAACATCCATACGAGCCGGCTGTCTTGCCATGTCGCCGAACACGCTACCCAGCCAACTGGCCGGTACCAGCCTAACGTTCAGCCTAACTATAGTCGACGCTTCCGGAGCATTAGTAGCCAACGCACCCATCGTGCTGAGTGTCACAGGAGTCAACCCGCAGCAGCTTAGTGGCACAACCAACGCAACCGGCCAAGCCACATTCACCTACCCTGGAATTCAACCCGGCGGGTTCGATACAGTGCAAGCAACGGCCATCATCAACGGAGCCACCGGCAATTCCAACTCCGTGCGCTTCTCCTGGAACAACGGAGTCAATCAAGCCCCCGTAGTGACCGCTGGTAGTGCTTTTAGTGTAGTGCCCCCAGCCAACGGAACTCTAACCGGTTCCGTGAAGGATGACGGCTTACCTTTGAATTCCGTGCTCACCATCACTTGGACCAAAGTAAGTGGCCCAGGCGGAGTCACCTTCGCCAACCCGCACAGCCCACTGACCACGGCAGCCTTCGACGTCGCTGGAACTTACGTGCTACAACTTAGCGCCGCAGATTCCGCATTGACCGCCAACGCCACAGTAACAGTAACCGTGACCGGTAGTAACAGCACCAACCCACCCGGCACTAGTGAACCGGGCTGGATCAGCGACGTAACAGATCGCGGCAACGTAAGCGGAGTGGTAACCATCTCCGTCCCCGTAGGCACCACGCTCACCAGCGGAGTGCTGTCCTACTATCTATTCCGTAACTGACCTAACGGAGACTAGGGCTGGAAATTTGCCCGAAACTCCAGAACAATCGGTCGAAAATTCGCAAAATCTGTCTCGAAACAGAGGTAGCGCCGATAGTTGATAACTTGGGCCTCTGTATTGACGAATGTTCAAAAAAGACCTAGGTAAAGGGTTAATTAATCTCAATGAATGTGATCAATTGCGTAAGTCTGACCTATCAAGGGAACTTCAATTTATTCCATTGACTTGAAAAGTGTATCGGGTTATACTCCCTCCCAGTACTAAGTACCATACTTGTCCCTTAATAGTTCCGGCTTAATAGATTTGACAGAGACGTCGCTTGTCTGGCAGCTCTTATCTTGATAAAGAAGGATTTCTATGCCCCTTGCCTTGTCGTATCCAGGAGTTTACATTGAAGAAATCAAGAGTGGCGTACGCACTATTACTGGCGTCGCCACTTCTATTGCCGCGTTCGTAGGAAGCGCCGAACGTGGACCGGTTGACGATCCAATAACTATCAATAACTTTGGCGACTTTCAACGGAATTTCGGTGGGTTATCGCTGGACCACTTGATGAGTTTTTCGGTGAAGGATTTCTTCTTAAATGGAGGAAGCCAGGCTATTGTGGTTCGAGTTGGCGCAATTGGTGGCACGGCAGCCGCTTTCGATTTGGCAACCACAGTAAAAGACACTCCACCACCGACGGCAACTGAAATCCTCAAACTCGTAGCTGTCAACCCTGGAGCCTGGGGCAACCAACTGCACATAACAGTGGATCCTACCACTGCGCTGCAGGACGGGAAATTACCCTTTGTTAAGTATTTCAATATGACGGTTCACCAGGGAGAGTCGTTGGAAAAGTCGATTCCTGTCGAAAAGTTCTTGGGTTTGACGCTGGATGATGCCAATCCACGTTTTGCACCGAGAGTGCTTGAACAAGAATCGTCACTGGTGAGAATTGCTACTACAACGCCAGGGGGCAAAGACTGGATATTGCCTACTGCTGGAAACATACCAGTGCCGTTACCGGGCCAAGCTGCGGTTCAGAAAAGCGATGGCCCACCAAAAGTAGATGCCAAGGATGCAGTACCAAGCAAAGGCAAACCGGCTAAACGCACTGACGGCGTTGATGGCACGGAACCTGTCGGCCCCACCAGCATTATAGGTGACAAGAACACCAAGAAAGGAATGTTTGCTTTAGAAAAAGCGGACATCTTCAACCTTCTGTGCATACCGCCATTAAGCGCTACCGTTGACGTTGACGGAACCGTGATCGCTGCGGCCACTCAGTACTGCACAGATCGCCGAGCCATGCTGTTGGTCGATCCACCCAGTGATTGGACAACGCCACAGAAGGCGATTGACGGCATGGATACTCTGATGAATCCTCGAAGTACAAATGCCGCATTGTTCTTCCCCAGACTAATTGAACCGAATTCTTTATTGGATAATCAACTGCAAACGTTCGCCCCCAGTGGAGCGGTGGCTGGCGTTTTTGCGCGCACTGATGCTACGCGCGGCGTTTGGAAGGCACCCGCAGGAATCGACGCTACGCTTGCCGGTGTGGTTGATTTATCCGTGCATCTTACTGACGAAGAGAACGGTCGGCTGAATCCTCTGGCCATCAATTGTCTGCGCTCCTTCCCTGTCTACGGTCGGGTGGTGTGGGGCTCACGCACTACGAAAGGTGCCGATGTTCTCTCCGATGACTATAAATATATCCCCGTCAGACGCTTGGCGCTTTACATCGAAGAGAGTCTTTTCCGTGGCTCCAAGTGGGTTGTCTTTGAACCAAATGATGAGCCCCTTTGGGCGCAGGTCCGCCTGAATTTCGGTGCCTTTATGCACAACCTGTTCCGCCAAGGCGCGTTTCAAGGGACCACTCCGCGGGATGCCTACTTTGTCAAATGTGACAAGGAAACTACCACCCAAAACGATATCAACCTGGGTATTGTCAACATCGTCGTGGGCTTTGCGCCCCTCAAGCCCGCTGAGTTTGTGGTTATTAAACTCCAGCAGATCGCCGGTCAGATCGACGTATAAAGGAGATGATTCATGGCGCAATTCGCAGTGAACGCACAGCGGTTTGATCCGTACAAAAACTTTAAGTTCCGCGTCAAGTGGGATGGAAAATACGTAGCTGGGCTTAGTAAAGTTGGCGGCTTGAAACGCACAACCGAAGTGGTGAAGCATCGCGAAGGCGGCGACCCCAGCAGTAGCCGCAAATCGCCGGGTCGCACCGAATTCGAAGCCATCACCCTGGAACGCGGGGTTACCCATGATACTGAATTCGAAAAGTGGGCCAATAAGGTATGGCATTTCACGGCCGGTCTCGGCAGCGAAACTTCGCTAAAGGACTTCCGTAAGGATCTTCTCATTGAGGTCTACAACGAAGCTGGCCAACTGGCAATCACTTATAAAGTGTTCCGATGTTGGGTGTCGGAATATCAGTCTATGCCGGACCTGGACGCCAACGCCAACGCAATTGCACTACAGCACATCAAATTGGAAAACGAAGGTTGGGAGCGAGACGTCGAAGTACCGGAACCGTCCGAACCGACTTTCACCGTACCAGCGGTTTAATCCCGCCATGTTACCCCTGTCCAAGCACGATCTGCTGATGGCGTGGGATTTGGGTCACGCCCGGAATCCGATGGACCGGGCGTTGGTCCTGTTGTGCGCAGCTTTCCCTGGAACAGACTCGTCCGCGTTGGCAGAACTTAGCATTGGGGAGCGCGATGAAAAGCTGTTGAGTCTGCGCGAACTCACGTTTGGAACTCGCCTTTCCGCATTGGCCGATTGCCCCCACTGCGGCGAACATCTGGAACTTGAAGTTCATACAGAGCAACTACGATTTTCCGCATCACTGGACATAGCGTCCTCAATCAATACGGGTGAGTATCATGTTGAGTTTCGTCTGCCGAACAGCATGGATTTGGCTGCCGTAAGAGGTGAGACCGACGTAGTCGCCGCCCGCCGGAAACTGTTTGAAGGTTGCGTCACCAACAATCCGCAGGGCATTGAAATGCCGGAAACCGTAGTTGAAGCAGTGGCTGCGGCCATGGCGGCGGCTGACCCGCAGGGCGACGTTCGGCTTGGCTTGAACTGCCCGGCGTGCGGGCAACACTGGGAACAAATTTTCGACATCGCATCCTTTTTCTGGAGCGAGGTTCACGCCTGGGCGTTGCGTTCATTGCGCGAAGTTCACCAGCTTGCCTCCGCCTACGGATGGAGCGAAGCGGATATTTTGGCGATGAGCCCATGGCGTAGACAAGTCTACTTGGAGCTGCAGGGCGGATGAGCGATTACTTGTGGAATGTCGCGGCAAGAGCCTTGAATCAGGCAACGGTGGTGCGTCCGCGCCTTGCGCCGCTATACGGTGCACCGGATCTTTCACCTGAACTTGCGGATATAGAATCCCGGCGGGCTGAGTCCCCTAGTGGTGAGAGGCCTTTGGTATTGGCAAGGCCGACTCAAACAAATCGTCCCACGGTAGTGAAGCCGCAGCCCGTCGAAGTGGAATCTATACAACTGAAAACTCCACAGCAGAAGCAAACGGAGTCTATTGCGCCGGTTGGATGGTTTGAAAATAAGACTGCAACGCGTCGGCGGCCTGATTTTGAAATTCCTTTGATGAAGCCTTTCCCTGGCGTGCAAGAGCAACGCGTGCAAGAGCAACACGACCAAGAGCAGCGCGTGCAAGAGCAGCGCGTGCAAGCGCCGACACAACAAGATTTTGCAGCGCCGAGCATGCCAGTACCTGCCCTTCAAAAGCAGTCATCTCCGCCACTGGTTGATTCAAATCCTCAGCCGCGCAGTAACAACGCACGCACTGAGAAAGACCTTCGGTGGATCGCAACACCAGAGTCTGCCGACCCACGTGTGGCGACCCCAATGTCTGAAATAAATCGCGATGCGCGGGTGCCATCACAACTCAAGCCGAGTGTAACTTCGACGCAACAGAAGGAACCACCAAACCCACAGGAAGCGCGTCCGCGCGCAATCCCGGTGGAAGTTACTCGCGCTCTTCATCAATCGCCAGTATCCAAAAACACAACGCCGGAACCAGTGCCTATCATTCATGTGACCATTGGTCGAATCGAGGTCCGGGCCATCCCTGCAGCGCAACCAATGCGGCTTGCTGCGTCGAAATCAACCTCAAGTAATCTTGAAGAATATTTAAAGCGCCGAGCGCAGGGAGGCGAAGCATGAGTCAACCAAGCGCGATTGCCGCCGTTGCCGCCACCCTGCGGAACCTGTTGACACTTGGCGTTACCCCCGATCAAGACTTGAATGACACTACCGTTACCACCATGCCACCGGACCGCGCCAGGGCGGTGGGGAACAACGCCAATCAACTGAATATTTTCCTTTACCAAGCAATGCCCAATGCCGCGTGGCGGAATTTGGACATGCCAGGGCGTGCGAATCCTGGTGAGATCGCCATGCCGCCTTTGGCTTTGACTCTGCATTTTCTGCTTACTGCCTATGGCCGCGACAACGACCTGGTGCAGCCGTTTAGCCTGCAACTTTTGGGCAACGCAATGCGGCTGTTGCACGATAAAGCCGTTCTGCTGGTTGACGACATTAAGAACGCCCTGCCAGGGAATGACTTGCATGCCCAGGTGGAACACGTGCGGCTCACACTACAGCCTCTATCGACTGAAGAAATCTACAGGCTGTGGTCTGGCTTTCAAACGCCCTATAGGACGTCGGTTGCTTATGAGGCGTCCGTTGTTCTCATCGATAGTAAACGTAGCGTGAAGGCCGCGCTCCCAGTGCTGACGCGCGGCCGTGACAACAATGGGATTTTCGCCCAAGCCAATCTGATTCCGGCGGCTCCAGAAATCACCCAGATCACGCTGCCCCAAGACCAACCCAGTGTGCAACTGGGCGGCTTGTTGACGATTACAGGGCATGACTTTACGGGCGAAGTGCAGGTTGTTTTCAGAACTCCCCGCCAGCACGATGCAATTGAATTGATTCCGAAGACAGCAACGTCCGACAAGATTGAAGTTGTGATTAGCGACGACCCGGCCATGTGGATGCCCGGCCTGTTCACGGTCTCAATCAGAAGTACGGAAGATAAGGGTACGGTGAAGGAGCGAGTTCGCCTATCAAGCGAAGTGCCGCTGGCCATTGCGCCAATCATAACGTCATTCGCCACGCCCGCCGTGCCCATCCCCGTCACGCTGATAGCCGCTACGAAAATCGCAACAGTGCAACTTACTTGTCGTCCCAATGTTAGGCCAGAGCAGCGGGTGGCCGTGTTCCTTGAGGATCGCGAGGTGATTGCCGAACCGATGAATGGGCCAACTGACAAGTTGACCTTCGTCGTCAGAGAGGCCAAAGCGGGCAGCTTCCACGTTAGACTGCGAGTGGATGGCGTGGATAGCCAAATTGTGGATCGCTCCGGTAAGGTCCCGGTGTTCTTTGACCAAAAGGTGCTCATCGCATGAGCGGATTCCCCAACAGCAATGACGGGAACTCGCAGTATCTTGCGGCTGCGCTGAATTGGATTCGTTTGCGTCTGGAGAGGTTGGCGAACCACGATCAGCAACTGACTGCGCTTGTAAAGCGTCCAGCAAAAGCTGCTGCCATGAACCCGGCGGATGAGGCCGTAGAAAAAGCGGCAAGTGAACTGGCTAAGATGGAACGTTTGGATCCGCCCCCAAGCGCCGTAGTGCTGGGTCGACTTCTGCAACTTTCCCGCTTCGAACAGAACGTGCTTTTGCTGTGCGCTGGCATGGAACTGGATACTCAAATTGCCCGGTTGTGTGCCCGGGCTCAGGATGATCCGAATCGTTCGTACCCCACCTTCGCATTGGCGATGAGCCTGTTCGAAGATGCTGCCTGGGAAGTAGTCTCGCCGGAACGGCCATTGCGATATTGGAAACTGATTGAGGTGCGGCCAGTCAGTGGTCAGGCACTGACGATGAGTCCGCTGCAAGCCGACGAGCGGATTGTGAATTATTTAAAGGGCTTGAACCAACTGGACGATCGCTTATCGCCACTGCTGTTTCCGCTGGAAAGCCTAGCCGATGTGGAGGTGCCGCCTTCAGTGCAATCCCTGGTGGACGAAGTTACCGCACGACTGCGCCAGCAGACAGAATCGTTGATGCCCCTTATCCAACTTCTTGGGGCGGATGGTCCTGGTAAACAGATTGTGGCCTATCGCACTGCCGCAGGGTTCGGAAGGCACGTCTATCGCCTGTCAACCGATGTGCTGCGCGGCCCGGTTACTGAGATCGATTCCATCATCCGGCTGTGGCATCGCGAGAGCATCCTATTGCCCTTGGCGCTTTTCATTGATGTTCAGGAAAATGATTTGCAAACGGACAGCGCTTCACAAGTTCCGTTAAACCGATTTCTGGCACGTGCGGATGGGATCTTGTTTCTGGGCACACGAGACTTCTGGCCACGCTTGGGGAGAGCCAGTTACTCTGTCGACGTTGCCAAGCCAACTAGTGCCGAACAACAGTCGGCGTGGGCGCAAGCATTGGGCAGCGAGGCTGGGAATGATCCCGGGTTGCTGGCAGGTCAATTCAATTTAAGC
>JANMWO010000408.1:0-2465 GCA_031394025.1 Acidobacteriota bacterium | reverse complement strand
CGCGACAATTTCCTGATCGAAAATGAAGTTGTCAGAATTCATGTCCACATTGACAGCTTCCAGCGCCTCGCGCCGATAGGCCCGGTAGCCAGTATGATACTCCGCCAAGTGCAATCCGAACGTCACATTCTCAACCCAGGTTAGAAACCGATTAGAAATATATTTCCACCAGGGCATACCTTGTGCCATCACATTCCCCGCCAGCAAGCGCGAACCAAGCACTACATCCGCTTGCCCTTCCTGTATCGGGAGAATAATTTCTGGCAACAGAGTGGGGTCGTATTGGTAGTCCGGGTGCACCATCACAATGATGTCCGCACCAGCCTTCAACGCTTCCCGATAGCAAGTTTTTTGGTTGGCCCCATAGCCGTAGTTTCGGTCATGGACAAAGATTTCCAAACCCAATTCACGGGCAATTTGAAGGGTTTCATCTTTGCTGCCGTCGTCGACCAGAATTACCAGATCAACCACTTCATGGGGAAGTTCAGTATAGGTCATACGGAGCGTTTTGGCCGCATTGTAAGCGGGCATCACTACTACCACTTTTGCCTTTGTATGCATTCCTATTCCCTAAATTACCTTTGCCTGAATCACAAACTGATACGCAAAAAAGCGTAACCAAAGCTTTCCCAGCAAAAAGTTCAGACGTTCTCCAATTCCTACTGTCAGCCATCTGTTCCAGCCAGGCAAGGCCCTGGCCACTGGAATTGCGGTGGGCTGAACGCTTTCGATAGTATAGCCCGAATGACGAAATAGTTCTTCCCAACCGTCCCAGGTAAAAAAGTGCAGATGGGTTCTGTCAAACAGTCCGTTGTCATGTTTGGGGAACCTGCCAAGCAAAACCATCACCCGAAAAAACCAGTGTCCGCTGTTCGGTAATGACGCGAGCAGTCTGCCTTCAGGCTTAATGCAGACTCGAAGTTGCTGCAATATGTCGCCTGGATTCAGAACGTGCTCCAGGACATCAGCACAAACAATATATTCAAACGTTCCTTGAATTGGAGGCAGCCCGGTATTCAAATCAGCCTCCAGCAATTGCAGTTGTTGCGGAAGGTTTAGATGCCGTGTGCGCTCAATCCCAACCACAGTAAATCCTCGCTCCAAGTACAACTGGCTTACAGACCCATCCCAACATCCAACATCCAGCAGTCGCTTACCTTTTCCCGCATCAGGCAAAAGAGCCAGTAAACAGCTGTGGCTGGAATAAGGACTGTCTTTATGTTCGTAGCGATTTGCCATGACTTATGGTCGGACTACTGCTTGCACCCAGGCATCGTCGCCGTTGGAACAATGCACCACAGCCCTTACATAGGGTTCGTTGCCTTTGATTTTGTAGGCAGCATTCAATCCATAAATACGACCCAGAAGCTTCCCTTTAGCTCCAAGGAAATCAGTTGTGTACTTCAAAGTGCCTACTTGTTTAATGCTCAGCAGTATGGTTTGTGCACTCGTTTCAAGCTCAGCCAATTCCACCCCAGAGGACGAATAAAAATCACCGGCGGCAAGGGCTTCCATAATATTTTTACGGGACAGTGAACCAGCACGAACCACCACCCAGCCGCGGCCTGGATTTGAATCAGCCTTGCTAAAGTTCTTGAAGTGATGGGCGTCATCAACGGCAATTCCAAACACCTTTTTACGAGCCGTCAACAAAACATCCCACATCTGTTCTAGTGATTCCGCTCCACCCCCGCCGCGATTGTTCACGCTCGGATGACCGTTGTAAACCTCAATCATTGGAAGGTTCTGAATCGCCAACAAATCTTTCGATTGGACCGCCCAACCAAAATTCGGATGGTTCAACGATGGAATGGCTCCTGCCTGTTTAATCAGATTCACATTGCCTTGAATGTGGCGCATCATGCTGTCGCCTTGCATCGGTTTCACCAGGGAATCAAGTCCGTAGGCGTTAATGTGAATTGGCTTTGCATTAATCGTTGTGGTCACTTCTTCACCGGGGATCAATAGATATTTTTCCGGTTCAGCAAGTTTGGAGTTAAGCTCTGCAACTGGTGTCAGTACGTTGTGATCAGACAGGATCAGAAATTGATAGCCATTGTCCTTGTACCATTTCGCCACCACATCAGGAGTGGAATCGCCATCGCTCATGGTGGTGTGAGTATGCAGATTTCCTTTGTACCAATGCTTGGTTTGTTGGCCAATAGCCGCGTTCCACAGGAAAGCCAATGCGACGCCGCACCCCACCAACCGAAATAAATAGACCTTCATCATCACTTGTTCACCAACCAGATATTCACAATCTCATGGCCGCCCACTGTTGCGTATACCCGCAGCCGGACTTCCTTCTTTCCAAAATCGAACAACCACTGGTTCAGCCCTTTTGCGTCAAAGGAATCTACTTTTGCAAACTCCGGTCCATCCACCATCTGCACTTTCAACGGTGCCTCCATGTGATGCAAAACCCATTCGTAAACTCTGTCCTTTTTGGTCTCCGATTCCACACG
>JANMWO010000400.1:0-2751 GCA_031394025.1 Acidobacteriota bacterium | reverse complement strand
TGGGTTCTTCAGATCAGAGAGTATTTCATCGTAGGTGCGCTTCTGATTCCCTATTACGGTAACAACTTCTTCTGCCAAAGTTGCTGTCTTTGTTCTCTCAAGCCAGTTAAAGAAAACAGTAGAACCAGTGCCTAAGACCACAAATATTAGCAGTGCCGTTAGGAGATGAGCCTTTGCCCCCTTATCTTTCTGCGAAAACTTCGAAGCTAGTGCGCCCACTGCGAGGCCGAAGCTTGCAATGGGCAGGAGGAAAAGCAGCTTCGCAATAGAGTTGGCGTCCACTGCTTACTTTGAGATGCGATCAATACTAACGATGGTAACTGCACCGTTGTTCGCACCGAGTTGCGTGCTCCACGCTGATGTCCCGCCGTGCACTGATATTTGAGAAATATTCTTGTGATCCCGCTCCAAGACTACGGGGATGAGTTTATCCGACGGAACCTTTCGAGACTTGCCTTCGACGCCGGCTGGCGATCCCGGGTCACTCGACTTCGGAAGAAATCGAATCAACACATTTTCGGCCGTACCGTCGACTTTGATCGCAAGCTTTTCTCCCTTCTTGAAGTCCGCTGGGGTTGACAACTCCAGCCAACTCGATTGCCATCCCGGGCCAGACCCGGAGCCAATCTTTCCGTCCACTGCCTGCGCGGTAGCCGCAGTAGCGACGGTAGCGAGGACAACTGCGTAGAGAGAATGCCAAACATGAGTAGCGCTCATCATCGTCTCCTTCGGTTGTGGGTGCGCATGGCACCCGGGGGTGTGAATTGCTTGTTTAGCGAGGATCCCCAGTCTGCACGTCCCTGCAGGAACTCCTGCGATGTCCTTCGAACTAATTCCTTCTATTTGGTTGTAGCCCTGCCTACTGTATCACCGATCCAAGTCTCCCATATTAATCGCTTGCCTTGCTCCTTCCCGGTACCCGCGACGACCAAATTCGTGGGCCAAGACTCGTAAAGAATGGCCTCGCTGAACCCATCCTCAATTCCCAAGCTTCGAAAGTCAGCGCCAATTGACTGTTCGTTCCAGGCGGCATGCTCAAGCTTGCAGTAGCCGTCTCGAACGCCACCTTTGTACACTTCCTGCGCTGCGAGATTCCAATGAATTAGCTTCTTGCAAGACCCGAATGTTTTGGGCGCGACAAGTATGTAGAATTTCTTGATCTTGGCTGCTTTGGTTAAAACTTTGAGTTCTTCGACCATGGACGGGAGAACTTTCGGATCCTCTGCTAGGACGGCGGAGGGTGTGATAGCCAGTAGCCCGAGAAGCGCTAGATGCGGTACGCGCAGGTTCGTCTCCATTCATGACTCCTCAGGTGGTGACCGATACAGCGCGGAGGGTAAATCGTCGCCGGTGTTTTGTGAAGCCTAACGTTTGACATAAGTGGCTTGCCGTAGGCAAGTCCGCTTGATGGAAGGGTTAGGCCTCAGCGCGATAATGGAAGCGGAATTGTAACGGGGGCCCAATGTTCTTTGCACTTGCTGACCTGCTTCGCTATCGGTTTCGCCTGCAGCACTATGGAGACGATCCCCGACGGAACATCTTGGCGCTCGGCCATACCAGGCGCATTTCTGAGGATACGCTTAAGGCCCTTGCGCCGGGTGACATCATCCTATGCCAGCGGCTGAACTCGCTGCTGTCTTGGGCTGTAATGTACTTCGGGGGAGGTTACGCGGTTGACCACGCGGCGATCTACTTGGGAGATGGGAAGATCCTTCATGCGACGTTTTCTGGAGTGAAGGAGCATTCGATCCATGCTTTGTCTCGCGGCACACGGATCTTGCCGTTTCGGCCGTTCGGGATGGATGAGTCCGACCCGGGATTCGGGCAGCCGCGAAAGCGGTCGGAGCAAGCTCCGAATGGCGGCGGTGAGCCGGCCTCGCACGCACGGGGCGCCGTGCCAGATGGGGCCCCCGTTCTTCCGCCAGTCTTGCAGCTAGTGCTGGCCGGTATCCAAATCGTGCTGGGCTTGCGACCAACGTCATTCAGGTGGCGATACTACGTCGACGTTGGCTTCTTGGCAGCGCTGCTTGACCTCGTTCTTTGGCCGCTTAATCATTTTCCGATAGTCACCACGCTGTGGAGCGTATGGCTACTCATATTGGTTCGTATGCGTACTCGATATCGCAAGCAATTGCTTGCGGGACAGAAGTTTGAACTCGACAGTCATCCTGGACTGATCATGCGAATGATGTTGAACCAAGGTGGACATGTCTTTCCCAGTCAGGTCGTTAACGGGCGCAGGAAGGTTAGGGTTTGGCCTGCGTAAGCGGTTCCTTCTTCACCGCCGCAGACAGCGCCCCTATCACCGAACCCACTATCAACCCCAGAAAGCTCAGCATCCGATCAATCACCGCGGTAAAGATCGGTTTGGATGCATAGGCGTCAATCAATCCCATTGCTACCAAAGTCACCAGAAAGATTATTAGAAGATACAGGTAGGCACGGACCATCCACGGGAGTTGATCAAAGATTTTGATTCCTACGGACCTTGTTCTCTCACCGTCTTTCGTCTCAAACATTGCGTTGGCCTCATCGGTTGTAGTTGACTGATCTGCTGTTGCAGCCGATGGACTATACGGTCGCGAACCCTGGGTTCAGCTTGCCTTAGACGTTGCGGAGGCAAGCTTCGATGCTTCTGAGGCCTAACGTTTGACATAAGCGGCAGGCGAAGGGCGCAGCCCTTTGACTGTCCGTTTGATGGAAGGGTTAGGCGTCGGGGGGCGCGACAAGCTCGACTTTGATTTGATCGGG
>JANMWO010000381.1:0-6355 GCA_031394025.1 Acidobacteriota bacterium | reverse complement strand
AGGCCGGCGGCTTTGTGACTGACCATCGCAGCCCCTCTGCAGAGCGCTGGGGAGGCTGGTATGTAACGGGCACGCATGGCAAGCAACGTCATATGGGAAACGTGCTGGTGGAAGATAAGACTCACCCCGATCACTTGAATGTGGAAGCAGGGGCGAATATTATTGACCTCAAAGGATTGCTTGACGTTGGGCCCTATCTAACCAGGCACAGCGATATTGTCGCGCTGATGGTGCTGGAACATCAGACCCGTATGCACAATCTGTTCACCAGGGTCAGTTACGAAACCAAAGTTGCTTTGCTGTCGCAGCGTGAAATGAATCAAGCGTTGGGCAGGCCCGCTGGGGAATGGAGCGATTCCACCAGACGTCGAATCTATAATCCCGTGGAAACGTTGTTGCGTTACCTGTTGTTTGTAGACGAGCCTGCGTTGCTTGGGCCGGTGCATGGAACTTCTGGAATGGAGCAAAGTTTTGCCACAAACGGCCCGCACGATTCGAAGGGTCGTTCTTTAAGGGACTTCGACCTGAAGCACAAAACATTCCTTTACCCATGCAGCTATCTCATCTATTCACAAGCCTTCGATGCCATTCCAAAACCGGCCCGTGACTACCTTTATCAACGACTGTGGGAAGTGCTGACCGGTGCCGATAATAGTAAGGATTTCCGTTCGTTGAGCCGACAGGATCGGCAGGCAGTGTTGGAAATTCTTCGCGACACCAAAAAAGATTTACCCAGCTATTGGACTGCAAGCCGCTAGCCGAAACCGATAAACTGAAAGGCTTCCATGTCAAAGCCCTGGCTGTCCCAATATTCCCATTTTGTTCCTGCGGAACTGCCTGCGCCGCAACTCAGCATGATCGACATTTTTGAGCAGACCGTTGCGGCACATCCACACTCACCGGCCATCCATTACTTCGATCAGACCATCACATTCGCTGAACTCAATCAGCGTGCCGATCAGTTTGCCGCACTGCTTGCCAGTTGGGGGATCGGCCATGGTGACCGCGTAGCCATCTCCATTCAGAACGATCCTGAATTTCTTATCGCTCAATACGGAACCTGGAAGCGCGGTGCCATTGTTGTGCCGCTTAGTCCCATGTTCAAGAAGAAAGAAATCGGTTACCAGTTAGTCGATTGTGGCGCTAAAGTATATGTCGCTGAAGATGCCATTTTACAGAACGAAGCCAACAACGTACTGGTTGAAACGCAGGTGCAGCACGTTGTTCCTTTGAGCGAATTTGCAAGCACTCTTGAAACCGCAACCGCGTCCCTAAACCATCGCATTGCAGTGTCCCCGGACGATGTTGCTTGCCTGGTTTATACCTCTGGCACAACCGGCCCGCCGAAAGGTTCCATCAGTCTGCATCGCCACATCGCCTATAACGCAAACACCTTTCGCACTTGGTTCAATATTGGACCTGGGGACGTGATTCTAGGCATCGCTCCGCTGTTTCACATCACTGGCATCGTGGCGCAAATGGCGCTTTCAGCCCTCACTGGCGTGCCGCTGATTCTGTATCATCGCTTCGATAGCAAGGAAACGTTCCGTCTCATTGAAAAGTGGAAAGCCACCATGGCGGTAGCTGCCATTACTGCTTACATCGCCATGCTGCGCGATCCACATACAGCCGATCTTTCCTCGTTCACCAAATGCTGTACTGGCGGGGCTCCGGTTGCTCCAACGGTCGTCGAAGAATTTCGCAATCGCTTCGGAGTGCAGATCCACAATACCTACGGATTGACCGAAGTGAACTCGCCCAGCCACCTGACTCCACTTGGAATGGAGGGTCGTGTTGATTCCGATTCCGGTGCTCTGGCTATCGGCTTGCCCATCCCTGGTTGTGAAGCGCGCATTGTCGATTTAGCTGATCCCAGTAAGGTGTTGCAATCCGGCGAGCCCGGTGAAATCGCTTTGAAGGGGCCGTTCCTATTTGCTGGTTATTGGGATAAGCCCGAAGCAACAGCCGCTGCCTTTCACGATGGTTGGTTCCTTACTGGCGACGTGGCCAAGATGGATTCCGATGGCTGGTTCTACATTGTTGATCGCAAGAAAGATATGATTGTCGCCTCAGGCTACAAGGTTTGGCCGCGTGATGTAGAGGATGTGCTGTACCAGCATCCTGCCGTGCGCGAAGCCGCTGTGGTGGGTGTTCCCGACGCATACCGCGGAGAAACGGTGAAGGCGGTCATTGCATTGCGACCCGAGTTTGCAGCAACAGTCACCGAAGCGGATATCATCGACTTCACCCGCCAGCGCATGGCATCCTACAAGTACCCGCGCATTGTTGAGTTTGTAACGGAAATTCCGAAGACCGCATCGGGCAAGTTTCTGCGAAGAGAGTTGAGAGGAAAAACCACATGATGGAATTAGGATTCGTCACCGCTATTCTGCCGGAGTTGTCGTTGCAAGAAGTGGCCACTTTTGCTGGTGAAAATGACTACGATTGCATTGAGGTAATGTGCTGGCCCAAAGGCAAAGCCGAGCGTCGCTACGCAGGCATTACGCACATCGACGTGGCCGGATTCAAGGCCGATGACGCGCGTCGCGTGAATGATTTAATGGCGAAGGCTGGTGTAAAAATTAGCGCCCTGGGTTACTATCCCAATCCACTGGCGCCAGATCCGACGGAATCACAAGTCGCAGTGGAGCATCTGAAGAAGGTGATCAGCGCTGCCCATATGTTGGGTCTGGACGTGGTCAACACCTTCGTGGGCCGCGACTTTACAAAATCAATTGACGACAACTGGCCGCGATTTCTCAAAATCTGGAAGCCCATCATCAAGCATGCAGAAAATAATGGAATCCGAATTGGCATTGAAAATTGCCCCATGTCGTTCACTAAAGATGAATGGCCCGGCGGTAAGAATCTTGCCTTTTCGCCAGCCATCTGGCGACGCATGTTTAACGATATTCCCAGTGACCATTTCGGGTTGAACTTCGATCCATCGCATCTCGTATGGCTCCACATGGATTACTTAAAAGCGATGCGTGAGTTCAAGCATAAGCTGTTCCACATCCATGCTAAGGACGTTCATTTGGATCAGGAAAAGTTGGATGAAGTGGGAACCCTGGCGTTTCCGAACCTGTATCACACACCTAAACTTCCCGGCATGGGGGACGTGAATTGGGGCCGTTTCTTTGGAACTTTAACAGAAACGGGATATAAAGGTCCGGTGTGCGTCGAAGTAGAAGACAGAGCTTATGAAGGAACGATCGAGTTGCGCAAGACTGCGTTAAGGACAACCCGAAACTACTTGCGTCAATTTATTGTATAAACTATGACCCTACTCAAATTCACGCTATGCTTCGCTGCCATCGCGCTACACGCACAAGAGGCAAACCTCATTTTCGAAGTGGCTTCCATCCGCCCCACACAGGAAACCGGCGGCAATTCCGGCATCAACCAGAAAAATGGCGGGATGAGTACCCACAATGCAAAAGTGATTCAGCTCCTTCAATTTGCCTACTCCGTGCAGAACTATCAAATCATCGGCGGACCAGGTTGGATGCGAACGGACGGTTACGACATTGTGGCAAAGTTCGAACAAGCAGAAGGTGCCGTAAAGCTTTCCAGTAAAGCGGAGACCGCTGAGACAAAGGCTCGGTTGCGCAGTTTGTTAAGTGATCGATTTCAATTGAAGCTTCGGGAAGAGTCCAAAGAACTTCCCATATACGCCATCACGATCGGTAAAAACGGGCACAAGCTGAAAGCTGTTGATGTCGGCGCTGGCGCAAGCATGCACTCATCAAGTCAGAGCAACGGCAACGGCTCGCTCAGTGCCCAACGGACTACGCTCAAAGGTCTCGGAGATTTGCTGGGCAATGTTCTAGGACGTCCAGTAACAAATGAAACCGGCCTGGATGGCACGTTCGATTTTGAAATGAAGTGGTCTGCAGATCTTGGCCCAACTTCTTCGGCAGATCAGTCCGGTCCGTCAATCTTCACGGCGCTGCAGGAACAATTGGGGCTCAAGCTGGAATCAAAGAAAGGTCCTGTTCCAACGTTCGTTATTGAGCGGTTGGAACGGCCTTCAGAAAATTAGAGTTTGGATAGACATAATCCTCACCCGATTCGTCGATTACACGGATTAGATCATTCGCATGCGCAAGTGGGTCATCCACTTTCGGATACAACTTTTGCACCTCTAACGAGGCGGGGTATCCGACATTGCTGATGCAAATGGCAAACCCTTGTGCTTGTGTTTTATGTGATCTCATATACACTTTAGAAATTTCGGAACTTTGTGGGATAGGCCTCCTGGCCTGTCCGCTCCCCAACTCTGGAGATCATTCACCCGGTAAAATAGCTTTCAAAGAATTAGCTGCGTGAATCTCCTGCAAATTCCACACTCGGATCGGATCGCGACGTCTACTCGCTGCCGCTTCCGCCGCCGCCTTCGCTGCACTCATCGTCGTGATGCACGGAATCCGATATGCCACCGCAGCCCGTCGTAATGCCTTTTCATCGCTGAAGGAATGGCTGCCAGTGGTCGTATAAATTGCCAGTTGCACTTGGCCACCTTTCAATAAATCCACTGCATTCGGACGACCTTCATTCACCTTGAACACGGTCTTGCATTTCAACCCGGCCGCAGTCAAAGCCGATGCCGTGCCGCGTGTTGCTGCCAGTTCATAACCCAGCTCAGCGAACTTTTTGGCGATCTCAACGGCATCGTTCTTATCCCGTTCATTCACGCTGATAAACACCATGCCATGATCTGGCAGCGGTGAACCGGCACTGAGCTGTGCCTTTGAAAATGCCTCGCCGAAATTATCGCCCACGCCCATTACTTCGCCAGTAGAACGCATCTCCGGACCCAACACCGGGTCAACTCCAATGAACTTATTGAACGGGAACACAGGTGATTTTACGAAGTATTGAGGCACCGGCAGAACACCCGAAATCCGTCCGCCTGTAAGATGAACAAAGTCCTTCAACTTCTTCCCCAACATCAAGCCCACCGCAATTTTCGGAAGCGGCACACCTGTAGCCTTGCTCACAAAAGGCACCGTTCGCGACGCCCGTGGGTTCACTTCTAACACATAAACTTTGCCATCTTTGATCGCGTATTGAACGTTCATCAAGCCGATGACATTCAGTGCCAGAGCAAGCTTCACGGAATATTCTTCAATCGTCTGGCGCACGGAATCTTTCAATGAAAACGGTGGCAGCACGCAGGAACTATCACCGGAATGCACGCCTGCTTCTTCAATATGTTCCATGATGCCGGCGATCAGCACATCGGTGCCATCAGACAAACAATCCACGTCCACTTCAACGGCCTCTTCCAAAAAGCGATCAATCAGCACCGGCCGTTCTTGTGAAAATACCACGGCCTCTTTCATGTACCGTTCCACACTGGCTTCCTCATAGGCAATCACCATTGCCCGTCCACCCAACACGTAGCTGGGCCGGATCAGCACCGGAAAGCCCAGACGTCGAGCCACTGCGCAAGCCTCTGCAACACTGGTCGCCGTGCCATTTTCGGGGCAGGGAATACCTAAATCCACCAGCAGCTTGCCGAAACGTTTTCGATCTTCAGCCAAGTCAATATTTTCAGGATCTGTTCCGATAATCGGCACGCCTTGGGCTTTCAAGGGAAGCGCCAGGTTCAAGGGAGTCTGCCCGCCGAACTGAACAATCACACCATCAGGCTTTTCAATGTCACAAATATTTAAGACGTCTTCCAGTGTCAGCGGCTCGAAGTAAAGTCGATCCGAAGTATCGTAATCTGTCGACACCGTTTCTGGATTGCAGTTCACCATGATCGATTCATGATCAAAGCCTTGCAATGCATACGAAGCGTGGCAGCAACAATAATCGAACTCAATGCCTTGGCCAATTCGATTCGGCCCACTGCCCAAAATAATCACTTTCTTGCGGCTGGAAACATCCGCTTCGCATTCCGATTCATACGTCGAATACAGGTAAGGCGTGAAGCTCTCAAATTCCGCTGCGCATGTATCCACGCGGCTGAAATTGGGCGTCACACCCAACTGCTTACGCTTAGCACGAATCTCCAGCGAATCCTTGCCCCATAGCCTGGCCATGGTCGTATCGGCAATGCCCCGCCGCTTGGCTTCCCTCATGGTTTCGCTATCAATCGTATCGAAGCTGAGTGCGCCAACTTGCATTGTCAGCGTCACATGGTCAAGCAACTGCTTCAGGAACCAGGGGTCCACTTGGCAATGCTCGTGAATCTGTTCCACCGTCCAACCCTGCTCCATTGCGAACAGAATATAGTTCAAACGATCCGGCGTAGGTGTGATCAGTTTCTGTGGGATCAAGGCCACATCCATCGCATCCACTTTGGTCGCAGATTTCCCTGTCTCTAAGCTGCGAATCCCTTTGC